>CAVBJJ010000028.1:21799-25070 GCA_963595735.1 bacterium | reverse complement strand
GAAGAAAGGAGTATGACGGCCGCCCTCTTCCTTGGACAGGACATACACCTGACCCACGAACTTGGTGTGGGGGTTGATGCTGCCGGGAGCAGCCAGAACCTGGCCGCGCTCAACATCGGTCTTGTTGACACCACGCAGCAGAGTACCTGCGTTGTCGCCAGCCTCACCGTACTCCAGAGACTTGTGGAACATCTCGATACCGGTAACGGTGGTCTCGGTGCGGTCTTCCTTCAGACCAACGATCTCGACCTTGTCGCCCACGCGAACCTGGCCACGCTCAATACGACCGGTGGTAACGGTACCACGGCCGGTGATGGTGAAGACATCCTCGACGGGCATCAGGAAGGGCAGGTCGGACTTACGCTCGGGAGTGGGGATATAGTTGTCAACCGCATCCATCAGCTCGGCAATGCAGGCATACTCGGGAGCAGCGGGGTCGGTGGACTCGCAGACCAGAGCGTTCAGAGCAGAACCCTTGATGATGGGAACATCGTCGCCGGGGAAGTCGTAGTCGCTGAGCAGCTCACGAACTTCCATCTCGACCAGATCCAGCAGCTCCTCATCGTCAACCTGATCGCACTTGTTCAGGAAGACAACGATGGCGGGAACGCCAACCTGACGGGCCAGCAGGATGTGCTCACGAGTCTGAGCCATGGGGCCGTCGGAAGCGGCGATAACCAGGATGGCGCCGTCCATCTGGGCAGCACCGGTGATCATGTTCTTGATATAGTCGGCGTGGCCCGGGCAGTCAACATGGGCGTAGTGACGAGCAGCGGTCTCGTACTCAACATGAGCGGTGTTGATGGTGATACCACGCTCACGCTCTTCGGGAGCCTTGTCGATGCTTGCATAATCCTCGAACTCGGCCTGACCCTGCAGAGCCAGCCACTTGGTGATGGCAGCGGTCAGAGTGGTCTTACCGTGGTCAACGTGACCAACGGTACCGATGTTGACATGGGGCTTAGTACGGTTAAACATTTCCTTCGCCATGGAAAGATTCCTCCTTAAATTTTAATTGATAGAAATAGGTGCGCAAGGTGCGCAACTGCGCAAATTCGCATTCTGCGTACATTTTACAGGATAATGCCTGTAAATGCAAGACTTATTTTCTGCTGTTGACGATCTCGTCCTGCAGAGACTTGGGCAGCTCGGTATAATGGCTGGGCTCCATGCTGTAGTTGGCGCGACCCTGGGTCTTGCTTCGCAGATCGGTTGCATAACCGAACATGGAACTCAGGGGGACATGCGCCGTGATCTCGGCAGCGCCATTGCGGATATCGGTGCCCTGGATCATACCACGACGGGCATTCAGGTCACCCATAACATCGCCCATGTACTCATCCGGCGCCGTGACGACGACCTTCATGATGGGCTCCAGCAGAACGGGAGCTGCCTTCTGGCAGGCTTCCTTAAACGCCATGCTACCGCAGATTTTAAACGCCATTTCAGAGGAGTCGACCTCGTGGTACTTACCATCATACAGCGTGACCTTTACATCCACAACGGGATAGCCAGCCAACACACCGGCCTGCAGCGCGCCCTGGATACCCTGATCGACGCAGGGGATGAATTCCTTGGGAACGGAACCGCCGCTGACCTTATTCTCGAACTCATAACCCTTACCGGTCTCATTGGGCTCGACAATGATCTTAACGCTGGCGAACTGACCGGAACCACCGGACTGCCGCTTGAAGGTGCACTCGTGATCGACGGTGCGGGTGATGGTCTCCTTGTAGGAAACCTGGGGCTTACCCACATTGGCCTCAACCTTGAACTCGCGGAGCAGACGATCCACGATGATCTCCAGGTGAAGCTCGCCCATACCGGCGATGATGGTCTGACCCGTTTCTTCATCGGTGTAGGTCTTAAAGGTGGGATCTTCCTCTGCCAGCTTGGCCAGAGCAACACCCATTTTCTCCTGACCGGCCTTGGTCTTGGGCTCGATCGCAACGCGGATAACGGGCTCAGGGAACTCCATGGACTCCAGAATGACAGGATGTGCGGGGTCGCACAGCGTATCACCGGTGGTGGTGTTCTTCAGGCCGACCGCAGCGGCGATATCACCGGAGTAGACACGCTCGATGTCCTCACGGTGGTTTGCGTGCATCTGCAGGATGCGACCGATACGCTCACGCTGGTTCTTGGTGGCATTGAGCACAGTAGAACCGGTATCCAGGGTACCGGAGTACACACGGAAGAAAGACAGACGACCAACATAGGGGTCGGTCATGATCTTAAATGCCAGTGCGGAGAACGGGGCGCTATCGTCGGAAGGACGCTCCTCCTCCTCATCGGTCTTGGGATTGACGCCCTTGATGGCAGGGACATCCGTGGGGGCGGGCATGAAGTCCACGATTGCATCGAGCAGCTTCTGCACACCTTTATTCTTATAGGAAGTACCGCAGACGACAGGCACCAGGGCGTTGTCGATGGTACCGCGGCGCAGAACCTCGCGGATCTTTGCCGTGGGGATTTCCTGCTCCTCCAGCGCCAGCTCCATGATCTCATCGTCCAGGTCGGCGAGCGCATCAATGAGCTTGGTGCGGTATTCCTGTGCCAGCTCCAGCATATCCGCGGGGATCTCCTCCACGCGCATATCCTGACCCAAGTCATCATAATAGACATCTGCCTGCATCTCCACCAGATCCACGATGCCGCGGAAATCCGCCTCGGCGCCGATAGGCAGCTGGATGGGAACTGCGTTACACTTCAGTCTGTCATAAATCATGTTCATGACATTATAGAAGTCGGCGCCCATGATGTCCATTTTGTTGACATAGATCATACGGGGAACCCGGTAGTGGTCAGCCTGACGCCATACAGTCTCGGACTGGGGCTCCACGCCGCCCTTGGCGCACATGACGGTAACAGAACCGTCCAGCACGCGCAGGGAACGCTCGACCTCAACGGTGAAGTCCACGTGACCCGGGGTGTCGATGATGTTGATACGATGATCCTTCCAAGAGCAAGTCGTTGCTGCGGAGGTGATGGTGATACCACGCTCCTGCTCCTGCTCCATCCAGTCCATCGTCGCGGTACCCTCGTGGGTCTCACCGATCTTGTAGTTTACACCGGTGTAGAACAGGATACGCTCCGTTGTTGTAGTTTTACCAGCGTCAATATGGGCCATGATGCCGATATTGCGGGTCTTTTCAAGGGAATATTTTCTTGACATAGTCTACTCTCCTGAAACGCCTTACCAACGGAAGTGCGCGAACGCCTTGTTGGACTCGGCCATTTTGTGGGTATCCTCACGCTTTTTGACAGCGGC
>CAVBJJ010000028.1:0-21763 GCA_963595735.1 bacterium | reverse complement strand
CAGCGGCACCGAGGCCGTTGCAAGCGTCCATGATCTCGCCAGCCAGGCGCTCCTTCATGGTCTTTTCACCGCGCTTGCGGGAATAAGCGGTCAACCAGCGCAGACCGAGGGTCTGGCGGCGCTCGGCGCGAACCTCGATGGGAACCTGGTAGGTTGCACCACCAACACGACGCGCCTTGACCTCCAAAGCGGGCATGATGTTGTTCATGGCCTCGGTGAAAGCCTCCAGAGGCTCCTTACCAGACTTTTCCTTGACGATGTCAAAAGCCTCGTAAACCACCTTCTGGGCAACACCCTTCTTGCCGTCCAGCATGATGCTGTTGACGAGCTTGGTCACCAGAACGCTATTGTAAATAGGATCCGGCAGAATTTCTCTCTTGGGAACATTACCTCTTCTGGGCACTTTGCTTCCCTCCTTCATTATAAAATGATGTCATCGGTACTCGAAAGACGACCCGGATGGGTCTCTTCCGCTGCGCCCGGAAGGTCGTGAAATAAAATATATATCAAGACCAACAGGGCTGCTGTTGGGGAAAAGTTTTACTTATTTGGGCTTCTTTGCGCCATACTTGGAACGAGCCTGACGACGCTTGTCCACGCCCTGGGCATCCAGCGTACCACGGATAATGTGGTAACGGACACCAGGCAGGTCCTTAACACGACCACCGCGAATCATAACCACAGAGTGCTCCTGCAGGTTGTGACCGATACCGGGAATATAGGCAGTGACCTCATAGCCGTTGGTCAGACGCACACGGGCGATCTTACGCAGAGCGGAGTTAGGCTTCTTGGGGGTAGAGGTACGAACAGCAGTGCAGACGCCGCGCTTCTGGGGCGCGCTCAAATCGGTCTCCTTATTCTTCAGGGTGTTCAGACCCTTCTGAAGTGCGGGAGAGTTGGATTTGTAGGTGGACTGCTGACGACCTTTACGGACCAGCTGATTAAAAGTAGGCATACTCTTCCTCCTTTCCTTGGATGTTTGTATTATTTTAACAGATGCAGGCATCTGATAAAACCAAGAAATGGGTTTTTGCCGAACTGCGGCATTTTATACCGCATACCAGTTGATGATAGCATATTACACAAAAAGAGTCAAGAATTTTTTCCATATAAGAAAAAAATAATTTTCCCGGTTTTACGCCTTTTTCTGCACAAGGCGGGGCTGTGCAGCGCCTTTATCGCAGCCGTCTAAGCTGCAGAGCCGCCAAAAAGGCATCAAAAAAGGCTCCTGCGAAGATTCGCAAGAGCCTTTTGAAGCACGAAAAAACGGATTCTATTGCACGCTTACAGCGCATTGCTGTGTCCCACCAGGGCGGAGAGGTCTACATAGCTCTCCGGCTCCGCTTCCACATCCTCATCGGTAAAAGTCTCGAAGTTCTGGTAGGCAGACAGGCCGCTGCCGGCAGGGATGAGCTTACCGATAATGACATTTTCCTTCAGGCCGACAAGGTGATCCACCTTGCCCTTGATGGCCGCCTCGGTCAGAACCTTGGTGGTCTCCTGGAAGGAGGCTGCGGACATCCAGCTCTCCGTTGCCAGAGACGCCTTGGTAATACCCATCAGCAGCTGGGTGCAGGTGGCGCGGGTCAGATTGGTTTCTCCGGCCGCCATGCGTGCCTCCACCTGACGGTTGGCATCCTTGAACTCGCTCCAGTCCACAACGGCGCCGGAAAGCAGCTTGGTGCTGCCGGCATCCTCCACGCGAACCTTGCGCATCATCTGGCGGACAATGACCTCAATATGCTTATCGTTGATGTCAACGCCCTGCTGACGATACACCTTCTGCACTTCCTGGATCAGGTAGTTCTGGCAGGCGGACACGCCGCGGATCTCCAGCACATCGTGGGGACTGAGAGCGCCGGCGGTGAGCGCCTGACCCTTGGTGACGGTGTCCCCGTTCTGCACCTGCAAACCGGCGCTGTAGGGGATTTGGTACACCTTCGTCTCTCCGTTGTCGGGATCGACGATGGTCAGCGCCACAACGGCGTTCTTCTTGGTCTCTTCGATGGTGACCTTGCCGCCGATCTCGGCCAGCTGCGCCATCTTCTTGGGCTTGCGGGCCTCGAACAGTTCCTCAACACGAGGCAGACCCTGGGTGATATCGTCACCGGCGATACCGCCGGTATGGAAGGTACGCATGGTCAGCTGGGTACCGGGCTCACCGATAGACTGTGCCGCGATAACACCAACGGCCTCGCCGGCGTTCACCGGCGCGCCGGCAGCCAGGTTGATACCATAGCACTTGGCGCAAACACCGCTGCGGGCATCACAGCTGAGGACAGAGCGGATCTTCACCGCGCTGATCCCGTGCGCCTCCAGCACCTTGGCATCCGGCTCCATGAGCATATGGTCGGTATCGAACAGCAGCTCGCCCGTGGTGGGGTCGCAGATGTTCTCTGCCGGGAAACGGCCATGAATGCTTTCGCCAAAGCTCTGCACCACCTGACCCTTATCCACGATCTCGCTGGCCATAACGCCCTCGCTGGTGCCGCAATCCGGCTCGCGGATGATCACATCCTGAGAAACATCCACCAGACGGCGGGTCAGGTAACCGGAGTCCGCAGTACGCAGCGCGGTATCTGCCAGACCCTTACGGGCGCCACGGCTGGAGATAAAGTACTCCAGAACGCTCAGGCCCTCACGGAAGTTTGCCTTAATGGGGATCTCGATGGTCTTACCAGCGGTGTTGGCCATCAGACCACGCATACCAGCCAGCTGACGGATCTGGTTCATGCTGCCTCGCGCACCGGAGTTTGCCATCATGTAAATGGGGTTGAACTCATCCAGCGCGTTCTGCAGCGCACCGGTAACATCCTTGGTGGTCTGCTCCCACTCCGCAACGACCAGACGATAACGCTCATCGTTGGTGATAAAGCCGCGCTTGTACTGCCGCTCAATGTCCAGAACCTTCTGCTCCGTCTCGTGAATGAGGGTCTTTTTCGCCTCGGGGACGGTCATGTCGGAAATGGAAATGGTGATCGCGCCCTTGGTGGAATACTTAAAGCCCATGGCCTTGATATTATCCAGCACCTCGGCGGAGATGGTGAAGCCGTGCTTCTGGATGCATCGGTCAATGATGCTGCCCAGCTGCTTCTTGCCTACCTGGAAGCTGATCTCATGATCGAACATATGCTCCGGATCGGTACGATCCACATAGCCCAGATCCTGAGGCACGGGGCCGTTGAAGATCACACGACCCACGGTGGTGTGGATGATCGCGGAGCGCTCCACCCCGTCGATCACCTTTGTCATGCGCAGACGAATGGGCGCATGAAGCCCCACCTCTCCGGACTGATATGCCATCAGCGCCTCGTTGGAGTCCCGATAGCACAGCAGGGATTTATAGCTTGCCGGGGTCTTGCCCTCGGCCTTCATCTTCAGATTGGTCTCGTAGATCTCATCGCCATCCACGATTTGACCCGCCTGGAAATGCGTATCGCCGGGATCGGCAATAGCCAGACGCTCCGCGCCCTTTTCCTGCTTGCCAATGCGGATCATGGTCAGGTAGTAGGAGCCGAGGATCATATCCTGGGTCGGCACGGTGACCGGGTGTCCATCCTGGGGACGGAGCAGGTTGTTGGCAGACAGCATCAGGATGCGTGCCTCCGCCTGCGCCTCCGCGCTCAAGGGGACATGGATCGCCATCTGGTCGCCATCGAAGTCCGCGTTGTAAGCGGTGCAGACCAGCGGATGCAGCTTCAGGGCGCGTCCCTCCACCAGAATCGGCTCAAAGGCCTGAATACCCAGACGGTGCAGGGTCGGCGCACGGTTGAGCAGCACCGGGTGCTCCTTAATGACCACATCCAGCGCGTCCCAGACCTCTGTGCGCGCCTTATCGACCATCTTTTTGGCGGACTTGATATTGTTGGCAACGCCATCCTCCACCAGCTTTTTCATCACAAAGGGGCGGAACAGCTCAATGGCCATTTCTTTCGGCACGCCGCACTGATACAGCTTCAGGTCGGGGCCGACAACGATAACGGAACGGCCGGAATAGTCCACGCGCTTACCCAGCAGGTTCTGGCGGAAGCGTCCCTGCTTACCCTTGAGCATATCGCTCAGGGACTTCAGCGCGCGGGAATTGGCGCCGGTGACAGCGCGGCCGCGGCGGCCGTTATCGATCAGCGCGTCCACCGCCTCCTGCAGCATACGCTTTTCGTTGCGGACAATGATATCCGGCGCGTTGAGCTGGATCAACCGCTTGAGGCGGTTGTTCCGGTTGATCACGCGGCGGTACAGATCGTTCAGATCGCTGGTGGCAAAACGGCCGCCGTCCAGCTGCACCATGGGACGGATCTCCGGCGGGATGACCGGCAGCACATCAATGATCATCCAGGTGGGGCTGTTGCCGGACTGGCGGAATGCCTCCACCACCTCCAGGCGCTTGACCAGCTTGGCCTTTTTCTGGCCGCTGGCGTTGACCAACTCCTCCCGCAGCTGATGGCTCAGGGCCTCGCAGTCCACATCGGCCAGCAGCTTTTTGACAGCCTCCGCGCCCATACCGGCGTCGAAGTCGTCCTCATATTTTTCCCGGTAGCTTCTATATTCTTTCTCCGTCAGGATCTGGTTTTTCTGCAGGGGTGTGTCTCCGGGATCCGTGACGATGTAATTGGCAAAGTACAGAACCTTTTCCAGAATGCGCGGCGTGATATCCAGCAGCAGGCCCATCCGAGAGGGGATGCCCTTGAAGTACCAGATATGGCTCACCGGCGCGGCCAGCTCAATGTGACCCATGCGCTCGCGGCGCACCTTTGCCCGGGTGACTTCCACACCGCAGCGGTCGCAGATCTTGCCCTTGTAGCGGATCTTCTTGTACTTACCGCAGTGGCACTCCCAGTCCTTGGTGGGGCCAAAGATCCGTTCGCAGTACAGACCGTCCCGCTCCGGCTTCAGTGTGCGGTAGTTGATGGTCTCCGGCTTTTTGACTTCGCCGTGGGACCAGGAGAGGATCATCTCAGGAGAGGCAATACCGATTTTGATCGCGTCAAAGGGTGTATAGCTCATTAGTTTTCCTCCTCCTCATAAACATCATCCACATCGTCCACAATTTCCGCGTCTTCCTCGTCACCGACCAGAAGAGAATCGCCAAGGCCATCCAGCTCCAGCGCTTCCTCGTCCACCTGCTCGATGTTGAAGCCGGCGGCCTCGATCTCGTTGTCATTGGCCTGATAGCTGCTTTCATCGCGGAAACCGGGCGTGTAATCTTCGTCTTCGTCGTCCTTCAGTTCCACTTCTTCCCCGTTCTTGTCCAGAAGCTTGATATCCAGGCACAGCGCCTGCAGCTCCTTCGCCAGAACCTTAAAGGCCTCCGGAATACCGGGCTGGGGAATGTTGTGACCCTTGACGATGGCCTCGTAAGTGCGGACACGGCCGGTGACATCGTCGGACTTGACTGTCAGGATCTCCTGCAGGGTGTAAGCCGCGCCGTAAGCCTCCAGCGCCCAGACTTCCATTTCACCGAAGCGCTGACCGCCGAACTGTGCCTTACCGCCCAGCGGCTGCTGGGTGACCAGACTGTAGGGACCGGTACTTCTGGCGTGGATCTTATCGTCCACCAGATGGTGCAGCTTCAGGAAGTATACATAGCCAACCGTGACCGGGTTGTCAAAGGCCTCGCCGGTACGGCCATCGTACAGAATGCTCTTACCATCGGTTCGCAGGCCGGCCTCTGCCAGCGTATCGCGAATGATGGACTCGTTAGCGCCGTTGAAGATCGGCGTTGCCACCTTCCAGCCCAGCGCCTGCGCTGCATAGCCCAAGTGGACCTCCAGCACCTGACCGATGTTCATACGGGAGGGAACGCCCAGGGGGTTCAAAACGATATCCAGGGGCGTACCATCCGGCAGATAGGGCATATCCTCCTTGGGCAGGATGCGGGAGACAACACCCTTGTTACCATGACGGCCGGCCATCTTATCACCCACGGAAATCTTGCGCTTCTGGGCAATGTAGACCCGAACCACCTGATTGACGCCGGGTCCCAGCTCGTCGCCCGCTTCCCGGGTAAAGACCTTGACATCCACAATGATGCCGCTTTCGCCGTGGGGCACCTTCAAGGAGGTATCGCGCACTTCCCGCGCCTTTTCGCCGAAGATGGCGCGCAGCAGGCGTTCCTCTGCGGTCAGATCCGTTTCGCCCTTGGGCGTGACCTTACCGACCAGGATATCGCCGGCGTGTACCTCGGCGCCCACGCAGATGATGCCGCGCTCATCCAGATATTTCAACGCGTCCTCGCCGACACCGGGAATATCCCGGGTGATCTCCTCGGGTCCCAGCTTGGTGTCGCGGGCGTCGCACTCATACTCCTCCACATGGAGGGAAGTGAACACATCTTCCATGACCAGGCGCTCGTTGAGCAGGATAGCATCCTCGTAGTTGTAGCCCTCCCAGGTCATGAAGCCAACCAGCACATTCTTACCCAGAGAGATCTCACCCTGGCTGGTGGAGGGACCGTCGGCGATGACATCGCCCTTGGCCACGCGCTCGCCCGCCTTGACAATGGGACGCTGGTTAAAGCAGGTACCCTGGTTGGAACGGGCAAACTTGATCAGCTTATAGCGCTTGTTTTCTCCGTTATCATAATTGATGGTCACATGGGTGCCGGAAACGCTTTCCACCACGCCGTCGCCCTCGGCGCATACCACAACGCCGGAGTCCACCGCGCACTTATGCTCGATACCCGTGGCAACAATAGGCGCCTGGGTAACCATAAGGGGAACCGCCTGACGCTGCATGTTCGCGCCCATCAGGGCACGGTTGGCGTCGTCGTTTTCCAGGAAGGGGATCATTGCCGTTGCGATGGAGACCATCATTCTGGGACTGATATCAATATAATCGACCTGCTCCCGATCCACATCGATGATCTCATCTCTGTGGCGGCAGGTAATACGCTTGTTGAGCAGAACGCCGTTTTCGTCCTTCGGCTCCGTGGCCTGTGCCACGACATACAGATCTTCCATGTCCGCCGTCAGATAGTCCACCTGGTCGGTAACACGGCAGGTACCCTTTTCCACCTTCTGGTAGGGGGTGACCATAAAACCGTACTCGTTGACCTGGGCATAAGACGCCAGGTAGGAGATCAGACCGATGTTAGGACCTTCAGGCGTTTCAATGGGGCACAGACGGCCATAGTGGCTGTAGTGTACATCTCGCACATCGAAGCTGGCGCGCTCACGAGACAGGCCGCCGGGACCCAGCGCGGACATACGGCGTTTGTGGGTCAACTCTGCCAGGGGGTTTGTCTGATCCATGAACTGGCTCAACGGGCTGGAGCCAAAGAACTCCTTGATGGCGGCCGTGACCGGGCGGATATTGATCAGACTCTGGGGCGTGACAACATCCATATCCTGCAAAGTCATGCGCTCCCGGATCACACGCTCCATGCGGGAGAAGCCGATGCGGAACTGGTTCTGCAGCAGCTCGCCCACGCTGCGGACGCGGCGGTTGCCAAGATGGTCAATGTCATCCGGCACGCCGATGCCGTTTGCCAGACCGTTGAGGTAGTTGACCGTGGCAAACACATCGTCCACGATAATATGCTTGGGGATCAGGATATCCAGATTGTCCTGGATGGCGTCCTTCAGCTCCTCACCGGTGTAGTTGTCCAGCAGGTCGCGCAGCACCAGGAAGCGCACCCGCTCCTTGATGCCCAACTCCGCAGGGTCGAAGTCCACAAAGTTCTTCATGTTGACCATGCCGTTGGAGAAAATGCGGACGCTTCTGTCCTCCACCTGGATCCAGGCGTCGGTCACGCCGCGATCTTCCAACTCGATCGCGCGTTCCTGGCTGATGTTCTCCCCTGCTTCCGCGATGATCTCGCCCGTGAGGGGATCAGCAATGGGCATGGCCAGGGTCTGGCCGCGCAGCCGGGGCCACAGCGCCAGCTTTTTGTTGAACTTATAGCGACCCACCGTGGAAATATCATAGCGGCGATGGTCAAAGAACAGGCTTTCCAGCAGACTTTCCGCGGAATCCACCGTCGGGGGATCGCCGGGACGCAGCTTGCGGTAAATTTCCAGAAGGCTCTCCTCCCGGCTGGGGCAGGTGTCCTTTTCAAAGGTAGCCTGCAACCGGGCGTCCTCACCAAAAACCTCTGCGATCGCCTCGTTGGTGATCACACCGGCGCTGGTGTTGGCCGCGCAGGTCAGCCAGGTGTGAGGCTTATCCGGGTCGTATTTTCCCATGGCTTTCAGCAGGCAGGTGACCGGCAGCTTGCGGTTCTTGTCGATGCGGACATAGAACACATCGTTTGCATCGGTCTCGTACTCCAGCCATGCGCCATGGTAAGGAATGATGGTCGCACTGTACATACTGGTACCGGTTTTGTCGGTCTTTTTGTCAAAATAGGTACCGGGAGAACGCACGATCTGGGAAACGATAACACGCTCGGCACCGTTAATAATAAAGGTACCGCCCACGGTCATCAGAGGGAAATCTCCCATGAAGATCTCCTGCTCCTTGATCTCGCCCGTTTCCTTGTTGTGCAGCCGCACGCTGACCTTCAGAGGAGCGGCATAGGTCGCGTCGCGCGCCTTGCACTCCTCCTCGTCGTACTTCGGCTTTTCGTTCATGGAGTAATCCACAAAACTCAGTTCAAGATTTCCGGTGTAGTCGGTGACGCTGGCGACATCATCGAGCACATCACGGAGTCCCTCCTCCAGGAACCACTTGTAGGAGTTTTTCTGGATGTCCAGCAGGCCGGGCATTTCCTGGATCTCATCCGTCCGGGCAAAGCTCTTTCGCAGGGTTTTGCCATAGAATACATCCTTAGGCATCTGACCATCTCCTTGCATAAAATTTATGATACGCTTGGGGCAGTTGTTAGAAAGTTCATTTCCCATAAAAAAGCCATTGCTTTTTCACGGAAGCTCTGCTACAATGTGCTCAGTTCAAGTGAGCAGTGTGCTTTTTGCGTATGACATAGCATAGTAACTTATTGTAGCATTTGCTTTTTGCATTTGTCAACGGTATTTTGCACGAATTCTCCCGTGTGTGGCAGGTTTTTCCTGCCGTTTTTTTCATTTTTATGGATTTTTTCGCTTTTTGCAAAATCCAGCTTGACAAATTTACGGTTTCTGCTATAATGTTTTTTGCCGTCTGAAATATCGGGCGGTGGCCTGCGAGAGTGCTGGAATCGGTAGACAGGCACGTTTGAGGTGCGTGTGTCAACTGACGTGGGAGTTCAAGTCTCCTCTCTCGCACCAAAAATCGGCAAATCTCATCAGAGGTTTGCCGATTTTTACTTTTTCATTCTTATTTTCCATAACGCATCAACCAAGCGCCGCGGCGGGATCGCCCCGGCGCTTTTCCTTTGATTGACGAACCGGAACATATCCGGTATAATGGTGATACATATTATAAAGGGGGGACACACCATGCACAAAAAAGGAAAAATCCCAGCACTGCTGCTGACCGTCAGCATTCTGATGACCCTGTTCTGCTCCGTTGGCGCTGCGGCCGCCAGCTCCGGCTCCGCCGGTCTGCACAACTTCAAGGCAAGTCAAAGCTATGCGAACAATTTCGCGGATGTAGCCCAAACAGACTGGTACTACGAAAATGTAAAGACCGCCTACAACTATGGTCTGATGTACGGCACCTGCAAGCACCACTTCAATATCAACAGCAACATCACCCTGGCAGAGACCCTCGCCCTGGCCTGCCGCCTCCACAGCATCTATCACACCGGAGAAGACAGCTTTGTGCAAAGCGGCCCCACCTGGTATCAGGTCTATGTGGACTATGCAAAGGCAAACAATCTCTTACCGCGCAGTTACAGCGACTATGACCGCACCGCCACCAGAGCGGAGTTTGCCGAGATTCTCTCCGCCGCTTTCCCCGATGCCGCGCTGCAGCCCATCAACACGATCGCGGCCAACGCTATCCCGGATGTTTCCTCCAACGCCAGTGCCGCCCCGGCGATCTATCGCCTATATCGTGCCGGCATCCTGACCGGCTCAGATGCCTCCGGCACCTTTTACCCCAACTCCACGATCCTGCGTGTGGAGGCAGCCGCCATCGTGACTCGTATGGCGATTTCTGATCTGCGCCAAAACATCACTCTGAGCAGCAACGCAGACGCCACCCCGCTGGGCAAACTCCGCCCCATGTATTCCAACACGATCCACTATTTCACCTATCAGAGCGAATCTCCATTCCGGGACAACTGCGGAAACGAGTACAGTAACTCCTATTGCATCGTCGGCAAGGGCAGCGGTGCCACACCAGAGGGCAGCGCAGTCTACTATGTCAATCACCAGTACACGACCCTTTCCGGCACCGTAGTTCTCTCGCAAAGTCATAAGAACGCGGAGCGTGCCGGGTGGATCCACATCTATGGCGACGACAATCTGCTCTTTGACTCCGGGGATATCGTAAAAGGGGCAAAGCCCATTTCTTTCTCCCTTGCCATTGGGCAGTATGAACAGCTCAAAATCGTATCCCAGGACGCATACAGCACCTCTTATTTGAACGGCTGGGTTCGTCCCTACCTGGTCGATTTGTACCTCAGCTAACACATTTTTCTTCATAACACAAACAAAGGCCGCGGCAATCGCCGCGGCCTTTGTCTATCATTCCTCGATATGCTCCATGCCCTCCCGGACGATCGTGCGCACATGGTCATCCGCCAGGGAGTAAAACACGCTTTTTCCCTCCCTGCGACTCTTGACCAGACGGCTGTTTTTCAGCAGCTTTAATTGGTGCGAGATTGCAGACGGGGTCATGTTCAGAGCTGCGGCCAGATCGCACACACACACATCCGCCTCAAACAGCACGAACAGAATACGGATCCGGGTGGAGTCTCCAAACATTTTGAACAGTTCCGCCAGATCATATAGATCGCTTTCCGGCGGCATTTGCTCCACCACATTGCGCAGCAGATCCTCGTGCACCTCCGGAATGTCGCAGCATTCCACCTCAGCGTCACTTTGTTTCATCTATCCTGTTCGCCTCCTTTTTCTTTTGAGTATACCACATTTTTCGCCCTTGTCACAGGTTTTTTACATACAGGGCGCGAATGGCGTTGAGCACTGCCAGAACCATAACGCCTACATCCGCAAAAATCGCGACCCACATATTGGCAATACCCAAAGCACCCAGGATCAGGCAAAGCACCTTTACACCTATGGCGAAGTAAATGTTCTGATACACAATACCGATGCACTTCCGGGAAATCCGAATCGCCTTGGAGATTTTTGCAGGGTCATCGTCCATCAGCACGATATCCGCCGCTTCGATGGCCGCATCCGAACCCATGCCGCCCATGGCAATGCCCACATCCGCGCGAGAGAGCACCGGCGCATCGTTGATGCCATCTCCCACAAAGGCCAGTTTTTCCCGTCCGTTGCTTTCTGCCAGCAGCTTTTCCACCCACTGCACCTTGTCGCCGGGCAGCAGCTCGCTGTGTACCTCATCAATACCCAGCTCGCCAGCCACCTTTTCTGCTACGCTTGCCGTGTCGCCGGTGAGCATGACCGTCTTTTTCACGCCGGCCTTGCGCAAACTTTTCACCGCTGCCGCCGCCGTGGGCTTGATCACATCGGAGATGACGATTTGTCCGGCATAAGCGCCGTTCACCGCCAGATGCACCACCGTGCCGATCTGGTCACAAGGGGCGCTTTCCAGCCCCAGCTTCTGCATCAGCTTCTGGTTGCCGGCTGCCACCGGGATGCCGTCCACTTTAGCGGTAACACCGTGGCCGCTGATCTCCTGCACATCCGTCACCCGTGTTTTGTCAATGGGCTTTCCGTAGGCCTCCTGCAAGCTCTTGCTGATCGGGTGAGTGGAAAAACTCTCCGCCAACGCGGCGTATTCCAAAAGCTTTTCCCGCTCCATCGTGTTGTGATAAACGCCCGAAACCCGGAACACGCCTTGCGTCAGCGTACCAGTTTTATCGAACACCACGCATTTGACCTGAGAAAGCGTTTCCATATAGTTGGAACCCTTTACCAGAACACCGGCATTGCTCGCGCCGCCGATACCGCCAAAGAAGCTCAACGGAATGCTGATGACCAGCGCGCAGGGGCAGCTGATGACCAGGAAGGTCAGCGCACGATAGATCCACTGTCCCGCATTGGCTCCGTTGCCTGTGGCCGCACCCACGATGCTGGGGATCACCGCCACAGCCAGAGCCGCATAGCACACCACCGGGGTGTAGATCCGGGCAAACCGGGCAATGAAATCCTCCGACCGGGACTTGCGGGAACTTGCATTTTCCACCAGCTCCAGAATCTTGGACACGGTAGACTCGCCGAACTCCCGCTCGGTACGGATCTTCAGCAGCCCGGTCAGGTTGATGCAGCCGCTGATGACCTCGTCCCCGTTGGAAACGCTCCGGGGTACGCTCTCACCGGTCAGCGCCGCGGTGTCCAGCGTGCTGCCGCCCTCGACAACAACGCCGTCAATGGGGATTTTCTCCCCGGGCTGCACCACGATCACCGTACCAATGCTCACTTCTTCCGGATCGACCCGCTCCAGCTTGCCGTCTTCTGTTTCGATGTTGGCATAGTCCGGACGAATATCCATCAGCTGGGTGATATTCTTCCGGCTCTTGCCCACAGCATAGCTCTGGAACAGCTCGCCCACCTGGTAAAACAGCATAACCGCCGCGCTCTCGGTGTATTCGCCCAGCACGATCGCGCCTACTGTCGCGACCGCCATCAAAAAGTTCTCGTCAAAGGGCTGCAGGTTTTTTACGCCCTTGCCCGCCTTGATCAGAATATCATATCCGATAATCAGATATGGGATCAGATACAGGCCCAGCTCCACCCAGTGGTTGACCGAAACCACACGCAGGATGAGCTTCAGCACAACCATCAGCACAAGCGCGATTATAATCCGCCGCAGCACCTTTTTCTGTTTCTTGTTCATGACGCCCTCCTGTCAAACTCCGGTGTGTTCGGGGAAAGGATCTTACGCAAAAAAGCGATTACATGAAGATCTCGCAGTCGTCCTCGACCTTTTTGCAGTTGGTCAGAACATTCTGCATGACCGCGGGGACATCCGCGCCGTCTTCAAACTCCACGATCATCTTCTGTGCCATGAAATTGACCGTTGCCTCCTTGACGCCGGCAGTCTTCCGGGTAGCCTCCTCCATCTTGTTGGCGCAGTTGGCGCAGTCCACTTCGATCTTGTAAGTCTTTTTCATGATTTTTCTACTCCTTTTTGAAATTCATTCATTTGAACAATCGTTTCATCGTTCAAGCAGAATATACCACTCTCTCCCCCGCTTGTCAAGGGGGAATTTGAAAAAAATCCGGCAGCAAAAACGCTGTCGGATTTTTTCGTATCATTCGATATTCAGCCCTGCAAAATGCCGCTTTCCCGGATGGCCTCCGCCGCCCGCTTCAGTTCGGCTTCGTCCTGCACCAGCGCAATGCGCACATAGCCCTCGCCGCCGGGGCCAAAGGCATTCCCCGGCGTGACCAGCACCCCGGCCTGCTCCACCAGCTGCATCACAAAGTCCTGGCTGCCGGAAAATCCGGCCGGAATAGGCGCCCAGGCGAACATCGTCCCCGGACTTGGCGGAATA
Source organism: bacterium (assembly GCA_963595735.1). Taxonomy (GTDB): domain Bacteria; phylum Bacillota; class Clostridia; order Oscillospirales; family Oscillospiraceae; genus CALWOS01. Next base: position 8,235 of record CAVBJJ010000028.1, on the reverse strand, counting down.
TGCCAGCCCACCGCACCAAAGCTCTCGCACAGGGCGTCCCGCCGCGCCTGATACGCCGCACAGGTCTCCGTCACGCAGCTTTGGTCGCCGCTGATCGCCTCCACGGCCGCCTGCTGGATGGGTAGGAAGATGCCGTAATCCATATTGGACTTGAGGGTCTTCACCGCCTGCACCACCTCCGGGTTTCCCAGACAGAAGCCCACCCGGGCGCCGGCCATGCCATAAGTCTTGGAAAGGCTGTTGAACTCCACACCCACCTCCTTTGCGCCGTCAAAGCGCAGGAAGCTGCCGCAGGTCGCGCCGTCAAACACCAGCTCGCTGTAGGCATTGTCATGAAGTACCATAATGTCAAATTCCCGGGCAAAGGCGATCAGCTCCCGATAAAAGCTGTCCGGCGCCAGGGCACAGGTGGGGTTGTTGGGATAGGACACCGTCATCATTTTGGCCGCCTTGGCCACCTCCGTGGGGATCTCTGTCAGATCGATCAGAAAATTGTTTTCCGGACGCATGGGCATATGGTGCAGCTTTGCCCCGGCGATCCGCGGACCATCGGCAAACACCGGATAGCAGGGATCCGGCACCAGAATATAATCTCCGGGGTCGGCAAAGGCCAGCGCAATATGGCTCAGCCCTTCCTGGCTGCCCAGCAGAGATGTGACCTCTGTCGCCGGGTCGAGCGTCACCCCGTAGCGCCGCTGGTACCAGTTCGCCACCGCCCGCTGCAATTCTGTTGTGTCCGAAATGGCGTAGATATACTGCTTCGGATCCATTACCGCCTCCGCCAGCTTCCGGCGAATCGGTTCGGACGGCGGGATATTTGGCGCACCAATGCTCAGGTCACAGACATATTTCCCCTCCGCCAGACGGCGGTTTTTGATATCCTTCAGGGTGGTAAACACGCCCTCCCCAAATTGTTCCATGCGTTTTGCTTGCTGCATTGTTTCTTCTCTCCCTGCTGTGCAGATGTATTTCCGCTATATTATAGCACAAAACGCAAAAAAAGAAAGTGAAATCTTCCCGCAGCTGTGTTATGATAGAAGTGTTATCAAAACGATGGAAAACAGGGGAAGCTATCATGGAAATACTGCGTAAAAATCAAACCCACACCGGCGAGATCACCGGCCTGACCAGCGAGGGCGCCGGCGTTTGCCGCATCGGCGGCCGCGCCGTTTTCATCCCCGGTGCGCTCCCCGGGGAGCAATGGGAAATTCTTCTGGTAAAGGTGACCGCGACCGCTGTCTGGGGCAAGGGGCTGCGCAATCTCTCCCCTGCGCCGGAACGGCGGGAGCCGGACTGTCCGTACTACGGAAAATGCGGCGGGTGCAGCCTGCGGCATATGCATTACGCCGCCGAGCTGGAGCAAAAGCGCCGCCGGGTAAATGATGCGTTTCAGAGAATCGGGCATCTGGATTTTTCTGTTTCGGAGATTCTTGGCGCGGATTCCCCGGATGGCTACCGGAACAAGTGCATTTACGCGGTGGGTGACGGCCCCGTGACCGGATTTTTCCGTCCCCGCAGCCATCAGATCATTCCCATCTCCCGCTGCCTGCTGCAATCCCCCGCCGCCGACCATGCCGCCCGCGCACTGCGGGAGTGGATGCAGGCGCATCAAATCCCCGCATACCGGGAACAGGCCGGGCGGGGCTTGATCCGACATCTGTTTTTCCGGGAGGGCGACGCCCAGGCACAGGTGACCATTGTCGCCAACGGCGCCGCGCCGGCGCAGGCGGAAGATCTGGTACAGCGCCTGCGGGCTGCCGTACCGGCGCTTAAAAGCGTGGTCTGGAACCGCAACGAGACCCGGGGCAACACGATCCTCGCCGGCAGCTTCCACGCCCTTTGGGGAACCATGGAAATTGAAACCCGCCTTTGCGGCCACCGCTTTTTCCTTTCCCCCCAGGCCTTTTGTCAGATCAACATTCCCCAGGCGGAAAAGCTGTATCGCCGCGCCATGGAATACACCGGCCATGCCGATACCGCGCTGGATCTCTATTGCGGCTCCGGCACCATCACCCTGTGTCTCGCGAAGCAGTGTGCCCGGGTATACGGGGCGGAAATCGTGCCGGAGGCCATCGAAAACGCAAAAACCAACGCCCGGAGCAATGGAATCGAAAACACGCATTTTCTCTGCGCAGACGCCGGCGAAGCCGCGCAGCACTTTGCAGATACCGGCATCCGTCCCCAGGTCATTGTTGTCGATCCGCCCCGAAAGGGTCTGCGCCCGGATGTGATCGAGACCCTTGCCGCCATGACGCCGGAGCGCATCGTCTATGTCTCCTGCAACCCCGCCACGCTGGCCAGAGATTTGAAGCAGTTTTCCGATTTGGGCTATGCCCCCCAAGCCGCCACCGCAGTGGATATGTTTCCCCGCACCCCGCATATAGAAACTGTCGTCCGCTTGGTGCGGGAAGATGTCCGCTGAAAGCCGGAAATACAATCTATAATACTACGCAAATAAATAAAAAATCGCCCATGCAAAAATTTTGATCCCTCGGCTGCAAATGGAACCGCAGCCGAGGGATCTTGGTTTGGAGCTTGGCGCCGGGAATACAAAGGCTTTCCCCTTGCGTGTACATTCGTCAAAGGAGCATAACAGACTGTCACGCATGCAAGCACTTTTCGGGTCGGGCAAGCTTTCGCCGAGCCCTTGGAAAAGCCGCTTTGTTTTCCCGGCTGCCGTCGCGGCACAGCAAGCCCTCGCGGCACATTGCGGGACGCCGTATTCCGCAATGTGCTGGGCTTCTTACCACACAAAAGAGTGGTTGTGGACTGGGGTTACACACAAGGCATCCGAGGCAAGGCTTCCCTTGCCCGCGCCGGAAGTGATGCCGCTTCTCTGCCCAGATCCACCTTTTGGCATAGCAACTGTCTGCGGAAACTTCCGCAAAGCCGATTCCGGAAACCGCATCGGGGAACCGCAAGGCTCCGAGCGCGGATGCAGGCGCTGTCGGACGCGAACACGCCCCTCTCCCATACCGCTGGTAAGGCACAAATCCAGATTTCCCCCCTGGAATTTGCCGCCGCAAGGGACGAAACGAGACTAACAGCACCCTGCGCCGCAAACCGAATGTCTGCGGCTTTTCTTCCCGCCATTCGCCGCTGCCAACACCGCTACAGGAAACAGCCTTGGAAAAAGCGCCGCTGCGGAAAAGAAACTGCAAAGTTTTCGTCAATTGCTTCCTTGATATTCCTGTTTTTTCATTCCTCCTATCATAACATTTCTCTCTCGTTCCCTTTTCTCCGAAGCGCCTGCGCCCCCCAGCAACAGGCTTTCCGTCCGGATAATACGGGAGCAAGACAAAAAAGGCAGGGAAAACACGCACAAAAAGATGCGTTTCCTCTTGCTTTTTTGTCCATTTCCTGTATGATACGATTATACACCGTACACCGATGTACGATGCAAGAGTTTTTTTCATTTTTTATGGAGTTTTTTATGAAAAACGATAATAACCTGTTTTCTATCGGAGAAATCGCAAAGGCCGTTGGCCTTACACGCAGGATCATCCTCAACTACGAGGCCCACGGATTGATCCAACCGGATGTCAAAAGCGCCACTTCCGGGAATCGCTACTACACCATTGACACCTTTACGCAAATCCGAACCATCCGGGTTTTTCAGGAGCTGGGACTATCGCTGGATGAGATACGCGCTTACTTTTTCGAGTCATCGGACCTCACGCCGCTGATCCATCGGCTGGAAAGCCTGCGGGATGCGCTGAACCTGAACATCGAAAAGCTACGGGAACGCGCGGAACCCAGCGCCTCACAAATCAAGGAAGTGCAGTTGGCGGCGCAATGGATCTATCGCCGGACTTATCAAAGCGACTCTGTGGCGGAACGCACCGTTCTGCTGCGCAATACTGCGCTGGAAGCTATGCGCAGCTGCGGCACAGACATCTCCCGGCGAATGTATTTTATCGAGTATGCCATCGACAATCCCTCAGAGATTTCCTTTTGCGTTTCCGTTCCGCCGAACAGCCAGGGCGAATATGTGGAAGCGCGCACCGCCATGCGCGCCATCTGCATTTTTCATCACGGAGCATATGAAGAATTGCCCACAGTGCGGCAGCGGCTTTTGGCGTACGCCCGGGAAAACGGTATGCAGCCCCAAGGAACGATTCGGCATACCTATCTGGAGGGGCCGCCGCAGCACAAGGACAAGAAAAAGTTTATCACTCAAGTCGCTTTGCCAATTATTTGACGCATTTCGCGCATCGTGCTATACTGTAGAAAAACATGGCGCTTTTGTTGCCGTAAATCATCCACAGGGGGAAATACGAACCATGAAACGACTGCTTGCACTGCTTTTACTGGGCGCGATGCTGGCCGGTTTTGCCGGCTGCGGACTCCGCCGCCAGACGAGCATAGAAGAAGACCGGGAACTTGTCAGCACACCCACACCGGTTGAAACGCCGGTTCCGATGGAAACCGACAATGGAGAAAACGACCGGGAATCAGAGGAAGTTTCCGCCGCGCCGGTGGAGAGCGACAAACCGACATCCGATTTGTCTGCCGAGTTTACCATTGAGCGCAATGACCGCTCCGTGCAGGACGAAAACGGAAATGTAATTTTGAAGCAATACTATGACAATGTGGTATTGACCGGCACAGATGAAGCGAGCCAGAAAATAAACGCGGCGCTTGCACTGCGATGCGGCGATTTTCTAAACAACATACAGGAAAGCATTGATGAAGTAAACAACAATCCACCCGCAGAAGGCGCTTGCTATAATAATTACGCTGATGCAGAGGTAGTCGAAAATACGAATGGCATTTTCAGCATTAAAATGACATCCCACTGGTTCACGGGCGGCGTTAGTCTTGTGGGTATATATGGCCTGAATTTCAACCTGAACACAGGAGAATTCCTGACACTGCCGGAAGTTTTTACTCTGGACGAAAGCGAAATCGTGGCATATCTGAAAGAGCAGACCCTGAATTACATCCAAACACATCCGGGACTCATCTGGTTTGACGATGCAGCGGATACGGTGCAATCTCTTACAATCAACGATTTCAACAGCCTCTATTATATCCAGGGAGACACTATCACTTTATGCTACTTGACTTATATGCTTGGAGGAGTCTCTGGGTGCACCATCCCCTGCGCAATACAATAATCGTATCATATACGCAAAACTGCCCCTGGACAGCCGAAACACTGGCTGTCCAGGGGCAGTTTCCTATTATTTATATAAATATGTATGAACGCATTCACTCCGCCTTGGGGCCGGCGGCGACCAGCGCCTTTCCGGCGGCGCTGCTCTCGTACTTGGCAAAGTTTTTGACAAAGCGGGATGCCAGATCCTTCGCCTTGGCCTCCCACTCGACCGCGTCGGCATAAGTATCCCGGGGGTCGAGAATGTTGGCGTCCACCCCGGTCAGCGCCGTGGGAACCGCCAGCCCGAAATAGGGAATGGTCTTGGTCTCGGCCGCCAAAATCTCCCCCGCCAGAATGGCGTCAATGATGCCGCGGGTGTCCTTGATGGAAATGCGCTTGCCGGTGCCGTTCCAGCCGGTGTTGACCAGATAGGCCTTTGCGCCGCTTTTTTCCATTTTTTTGACCAGCTCCTCCGCATACTTGGTGGGGTGCAGTTCCAAAAACGCCTGTCCGAAGCAGGCGGAAAAGGTCGGAGTCGGCTCCGTGATCCCCCGCTCCGTACCGGCCAGCTTTGCCGTAAAGCCGGAGAGGAAATAATACTTGGTCTGCTCCGGCGTCAGAATGGAAACCGGCGGCAGAACGCCAAAGGCATCCGCAGACAGGAAGATCACATTCTTGGCCGCCGGCGCGGAGGAGATCGGACGGACGATATTCTGAATATGATCGATGGGATAAGAAACGCGGGTGTTTTCCGTAACGCTCTTATCCGCAAAGTCAATTTTGCCTCCCTCGTCCAGCGTAACATTTTCCAGCAGCGCATTGCGTCGGATGGCGTTGTAAATATCCGGCTCGGAATCCGGATCCAGATTGATGACCTTGGCATAACAGCCGCCCTCAAAGTTGAACACGCCGTTATCATCCCAGCCGTGCTCATCATCGCCGATCAACAGACGCTTGGGGTCCGTGGACAGGGTCGTTTTTCCCGTGCCGGACAGACCGAAAAAGATGGCTGTGTTTTCGCCGTTCTTGTCGGTATTGGCAGAACAGTGCATGGAGGCAATACCTTTCAGCGGAAGATAGTAGTTCATCATGGAGAACATACCCTTCTTCATCTCGCCGCCATACCATGTGTTGATGATTACCTGCTCCCGGCTGGTGATGTTAAAGGCCACACAGGTCTCGGAGTTCAGCCCCAACTGCTTAAAATTCTCCACTTTGGCCTTGGAGGCATTATACACCACAAAGTCCGGCTCGAAGCCGGCCAGTTCCTCCTCTGTGGGCTGGATGAACATATTGGTGACAAAATGCGCCTGCCAGGCGACCTCCATAATAAAACGGATGGCCATGCGGGTGTCCTTGTTGGCGCCGCAAAAGGCATCCACAACATACAGCTTTTTTCCGCACAGCTCCTGAAGCGCAATGTCCTTGACCGTGTCCCAGACTGCCCGGCTCATGGGGTGGTTGTCGTTGGGATAGTTCTCCGAGGTCCACCAGACAGTATCTTTGGAGTTTTCGTCCACGACAATGTATTTGTCCTTGGGAGAGCGGCCGGTATAGATGCCAGTTTTGACATTCACAGCGCCCAGCTCGCTGATCTGTCCCTTGTCATAGCCCTCCAGCTCCTCCCGAGTCTCCTCTACAAACAGTGTTTCGTACGATGGGTTGTGCAGGATCTCCGTGACGCCGGAGATGCCGTACTTGCTCAAATTGATGTCAGCCATCTTGATTTGTACCTCTTTCCTCATTGTTCCCGTAACATACATGACCGATAAAATTTGTGGCACCGGCTGCACAAGCGCTGTTGAGTACCGATGCCAAATAAAGAGTAACTTTTTTTATTGTATCGGAAGCCACACCATAAGTCAATTTGAATTCTTGTATTTTCTTAATAAAATCTCATTTTTCCTGAATTTTCGGTATATTTATCCGGAAAGTATTCTCTTTTTCCCGCTTCTCTGCTGTGAAACCATTCTATGCGCCCTGCCTCCCTTTCATGCCAGCCGCTTCCGGGACGCCGAGGCGGCAGAAATTTTCTCGTCTTTTCCCGCAATCTGTGATATACTGCTTATCAACAGGACGCTTCCCCACGCTAAAATTGAGAAAGGCCATGATGACTGCAAAACAGAAAAAGCCAAATACGATTTCCATCCTGCTGCTTTTGACCGCTGCGGCGCTTGCGGGCACCGTTCTTTTTGGGATCCTGTTTCACAGCTGCGCCCGGGACATTTTTCTCACGCTGCACATCAGCTTTTTGACCATATTCTATCACTTTTCCATGCGCATTCTGGTGGCCGCTGCAGTGACCGCATATGGACACCGCCGTGGTTTCTCCCCGGACGCCGCCTGGTATCGCCCCCGGCGCTGGGAAGCGGCGCTGTATCGCCGGCTTCGGGTAAAGCGCTGGAAGACCAAACTGATCACCGCCAGGCCGGAGCAGTTCGACATCCACCACCGGAGCTATGCCGATTTGCTGCGCAACATGACCCAGGCGGAGCTGGGACATACGCTCATGATGGCGCTTTCCTTTGTCCCGCTGCTGTGGATCCCCACTTTTGGCGCGGCACCGGTGTTTCTGATCACCTCGATCCTCGCCTGCGCCATGGACGCGCCCTTTGTCATGATCCAGCGCTACAACCGCCCGCGGGTACAAAGGCTGATACAGCAAGCACAATTGCATACCAAATAATTCACACGGAGGAATTGCTATGACTTTCAAAATGATTCACGAAAACTACAATGTAAAAGACCTGCAGCGCTCCCTTGTCTTTTATGAGCAGGCGCTGGGACTGCGGGAAAAGCGCCGCATCGCGCCGGAGGACGGCTCTTTTATCATCGTCTACCTGGGCAACGATACCACGGAATTTGAGCTGGAGCTGACCTGGCTGCGGGATATGGATCGTCCTTATAACCTGGGCGATAAGGAGTTCCACCTTGCTTTCCGCACGGACGACTTTGCCGCCGCCCACAAAAAGCATCAGGAAATGGGATGTATTTGCTTTGAAAACCCCGAAATGGGCATTTACTTCATCGAGGATCCGGACGGGTACTGGCTGGAAGTGCTCCCCACCAAGTAAAATTACAGCAAAAAAGACGAGAGCGGAAGCTCTCGTCTTTTTTATATCCTACCTTATTAT
>CAVBJJ010000027.1:6837-25724 GCA_963595735.1 bacterium | reverse complement strand
TGGCGGAGAAGGGGGGATTTGAACCCCCGCTGCGCTCAACACGCACTACTCCCTTAGCAGGGGAGCCCCTTCGGCCTCTTGGGTACTTCTCCAAGCCGAACCTGACAGGCAAGCGCCGCAAAGCACTACATCCTGTAACCTTGGGTCATGATAGCACAGCTTTTGGGAATTGTCAATGTTGTTTTTACATATTTTTATTATAATAAAGGTAACAGCGCCCCCTGCCTTCGCATTTGTACGAAAAAAGGCTGATGCTTCCGCGTTTTTCGCAGGCGCATCAGCCTTGCTCAGATTTCCTTATGTTCCCGCACCGGGAGTGGTTTTTTTAATGGTGGAACAGGCGCAGACCGGTAAAGGCCATGGCAATGCCGTATTTATCACAGGTCGCGATCACATGATCATCCCGGATGCTGCCGCCGGGCTGGGCGATGAACTTCACACCGCTGCGGTGGGCGCGCTCCACATTGTCGCCAAAGGGGAAAAACGCATCGCTGCCCAAGGCAACGCCGTCCAGCTTTGCCAACCACTGCTTGCGCTCCTCCTCTGTCAGCGGCTCGGGGCGGGTCTTGAACACCCGCTGCCAGCTGCCGTCTGCCAAAAGGGTGTCCACCTCTGCCGGCAGGAGAAAATCGCCAATGGCATTGTCTCGATCAGGGCGGCGGATATTGTCCACAAAGTCCAGCGCCAGCACCTTGGGATGGCGGCGCAGCCACCACAGGTCTGCCTTATCGCCGGCCAGGCGGGTGCAGTGGATGCGGCTTTGCTGCCCGGCACCCACGCCGATGGTCTGGCCATCCTTTGTGTAGCAGACCGAGTTGGACTGGGTGTACTTGAGGGTGATCAGCGCCAGGAGCAGATCGTTTTTCGCCTGCTGGGGCATATCCTTGCACTGGGTGACGATGTTTTGCAGCAGCTCCTCGGTGATCTCCGCTGCGTTATAGCCCTGCTCAAAGCCGATGCCATAGATCAGGCGGGTCTCCACAGGCGCCGGCTCATAGTCCGGGTCGATTTCCACGACATTGTAACTGCCCTTGCGCTTCTGCCGCAGGATCTCCAGCGCCTCCTCGGTGTAGCCCGGGGCGATCACGCCATCGGACACCTCCGGGCGCAGCAGCCGCGCCGTTGCCGCATCGCAGACATCGCTCAGAGCCGCCCAGTCGCCATAGGAGCACAGGCGATCCGCGCCGCGGGCGCGAGCATAGGCGCAGGCGATGGGGCTGAGATCCTCATCCTCCACAAAAAAGACCTTTCTGTCCGTTTCCGTCAGGGGAAGTCCCAGCGCCGCACCGGCGGGAGAAACATGCTTAAAGCTGGCCGCCGCGGCCAGTCCGGTGGCCTTTTTCAGCGCCTTCACCAGCTGCCAGCTGTTGAGCGCATCCATAAAGTTGATGTATCCCGGACGGCCGTTGCGCACCGTGACGGGCAGCTCTCCCTGCTCCATATACAGGCGGGCAGGCTTCTGGTTGGGGTTGCATCCGTATTTCAGTTCCAGTTCTTTCATCGCTTACACCTTCAGTCCCTCGGCGATATCGCCGGTGTAGTATTTGTCGATCAGCGGCTGTGCCACCGTTGCCAGGAACTCCGTGACCTGGCTGGGGCAGCGGCCGATATACTTGCTGGGCTCCAGTTCCTTTTCGATTTCCTCCTTGGTCAGCGGGAAAGCCGGGTCGGCGGCGATGCGGTCAATCAGATCGTTCTGCCCGCCCTCCAGCTTGACCTTTCGCGCGGCGGCGTGGCTGTGGGTGCGCAGCGCCTCATGCAGCTCCTGCCGGTTGCCGCCGCGCTTCACGGACTCCATCATGATGTTTTCCGTTGCCATGAAGGGCAGTTTTTCCATCACGCGGCGATGCACGACCTTGTCATACACCACCAGTCCGCCGGTGACATTGGCGTACAGGTTCAAAATGGCGTCCACCGCCAGGAAAGCCTCCGCCACGGAAATGCGCTTGTTGGCGGAGTCATCCAGGGTGCGCTCCATCCACTGGGTACCGGCTGTCAGCGCCGGGTTGAGGCTGTCCACGATCACATACCGCGCCAGCGCGCCGATTCGCTCGCTGCGCATGGGGTTACGCTTATAGGGCATGGCGGAGGACCCGATCTGGTTTTTCTCAAAGGGTTCCTCCATCTCCTCAAAGCTCTGCAAAAGGCGCATATCGTTGGAGAACTTATAGGCGCTCTGGGCAAAGCCGGACAGGACAGACAGGAAGTAAGCGTCTACCTTGCGGGAATAGGTCTGTCCGGAGACCGGCACGCAACCGTCAAAGCCCATTTCCTCCGCGATGAGGGCCTCCAGCTTTTTGCACTTTTCCTCATCGCCCTCAAACAGCTCCATAAAGCTGGCCTGGGTGCCGGTGGTACCCTTGCTGCCCAGCAGGAGCAAGCGGGAGAGCTGATACTCCAGATTTTCCATATCCTGGCTCAACTCATACATCCACAGGGTGGCGCGCTTGCCAACGGTGGTCAGCTGCGCCGGCTGCAGGTGGGTGTATGCCATGCAGGGCAGGGACTTATAGGTCTCGGCAAACTGGCTGAGATTATGCATGACCTGAGCCGCCTTCTTGAGAACCAGGCGAGAAGCCTCCCGCAGAATGATCACATCGGTGTTGTCTCCCACATAGCAGGAGGTCGCGCCCAGATGGATGATCGGCTCCGCCAGGGGGCACTGCTTGCCATAGGCATAGACATGAGCCATAACATCGTGGCGCACCACGGCCTCCCGGGCTCTTGCGGTCTCAAAGTCGATGTCGTCCAGATGCTCCTCCATCTGGGCAATCTGCTCCTGGGTCACAGGCAGACCCAGCTTGTGCTCGGCGCGGGCCAAAGCCACCCAAAGACGGCGCCAGGTGGAGAACTTATACTGCTCGGAAAACAGCAGCTGCATCTCCTTGCTGGCATAGCGGGTGGAAAGCGGAGAAAGATAATTGGTGTTTCCCATGATCACAGCTCCCTTCCGTTGACGATGATCTCGCACTCATCGCCCTCTGCCAGATCTCGCGTCCAGCCGTACAGGGCAACGCGGTTTTCCGCATCCAGGCTGTCCCAGACCTCCAGGAACCAGGGGCCGACTGCGTCCGCCGCCGGGATCTCCATGGGACGGGGTTCGCCGGAAAAAGTGGGCAGCGGATTGCCGTCGCCATCATAGGTGCTGATAAAGCGACCCTCACCGGGCTTGTTTTCATAGTCAAAGTACTCCCGAATGCAGCGGTCGGGGCAGCCATTATCGGATTTGAGGATGGACATGGTGTAGCTGCCGTCCGGCTTGACCAGACCGGAAATACGGGGGGTATAGTTGGGGGCGTCCGGCTCGAACTCCCGGGTCTCCAGCGCGGCCTGGAAAGTCTCGCCATTGCGCATGAATTTCTTGATGGTGTCCGTCTGGTCGCCGTTGGTGACGATCAGCTGCTCTCCCACATGGTGCACGGCATGGTAGATGATCAGGCTGGGATCCTCCAGCTTGCTGGGATCGTGGGCAACGGTGCGGATGCCGTCCGGCGTCTGCTCAAACACGCGGTTGCGGCTGTTCTCGCTGCGCCCCATGATAAAATAGACCACAACAGATTTGGTGCCATCGGCGCTGGTGCCGATGAGAATGCCTCTGCCGGGGTAGCTGATGCCCTGGAGATAGTTGCAAAAATCTTGCTTTTCCATAAATTATTTTCCTCCTGTCGTGCTTGTCCGCCGCCGGGGCTGCCGGACTTGTCCTTTCAAAAAAAGGGCAGCCCTGCTGTAAACCAGAGCTGCCCAGACGGTCGACATTACAATACGAATCCTGCTTCCTTGTGGTAAACCACGGTTCCGTCAGTTGCAGGGCGTGTTTCGATTACATATGTATTATACCGGAATCTCCCCTGCTTGGCAAGAGGGAGAATAGAATTTTACGCCTGCATTTCCGCCCGATAGGCCAGTGCCTGCTCGGCGGTGCGGCGCAGTACATCCACCGCCTCGGCGGGGTATTTGCCGTTAACGGTCTCTCCCACCAGCATCAGGGCGGTGCAGCCGTCCAGAACGGCGTTGAAAATATCCGAGACCTCCGTCCGGGTGGGAATGGGATGGTTGGTCATGTTATACAGCAGCTGATTGACCAGCAGGAAGGGCACACCGGCGGCGACACAGGTCTTGCTGATCTCCTTCTGCACCCGGGGCAGCTCCCACAGGGGCATACTGTTGCCCAGGTCGCCGCGGGCGATCACGATGGTATCCGCCACATCCAGCAGAGTGGGCAGCGCCTCCACGCAGCGCATATCCTCCAGCTTGGCAAACAGGCGGGCGTTTTCCAGTCCGGCGGCGTCCATGGCCGCGCGCAGATCGATCAGATTCTGGCGCTTGCGCACGAAAGGCAGCATGACGATCTCCACGCCGTATTCCTTCGCCATACCCAGATTGACCATGTCCGCTTCCGTCAGTGCCGGCATTTCCAGCTCGGTTTCCAGCGGACACAGGCTTTTCCGGCTGGCCAGCGTTCCGCCGCGGATCACCTTGCACTGCAGTGCGCCGGGCAGCTTTTCCGTTACCTCCACCAGCATCAGACCATCATCCAGCTGGATCGGCTCGCCCACCGGAACGCCCTCTACCACCTGTGCCGGTACAGGGATCCCACCCTCGCCCAGGAGGATCGTCTCGCCATCCTGCAGCTCCACCGGCTCCGCCAAGGCGCCAACGCAGATTTCCGGCCCCTGGAGGTCGATCAGCAGCTGGGCGTGCAGCCCGGTGCGTTTTTCCGCCTCCCGGAGGTTTTCGATCCACTCCGCTCTGTCGGCAAGGGTTCCATGGGTCAGGTTGATGCGTGCAGCGGTCATGCCGGCTTTCAGCATTGCAGAAAGCGTTTCCACATCGCCGCAGCCCGGCCCGATCGAAGCATGGTATTCCATAATATGTCTCCATTTCTGCCAGATTGGCACTAAATTTCCGAAAGATAGTGTATAGTTTACACGCTCCCCCTCTCCCGGTCAAGAGCAGACTGCAAAAAATTCCGCCCTTTCTTTTGCCGTATATACCACAATATGACAAAAATACATCTTGTCAAAAAGTCCGATACTTTTTAACTTCGCTTATCCGCTGCTGCGGGGCTTCTGCTGGCTGCCTATTTTGGGCAGTCTTGCCTCTCCCACTGGGAGAGGTGGCTGAGCGCAGCGAAGACGGAGAGGGTAAACAATGACCATACCATATGAACCCCCGTGGGACTTGAGATTATCTGCCGAACCCTCTCAGTCGCCTGTGGCGACAGCTCTCCCAGAGGGAGAGCCAAAGGCAGATGCACCGTTACATAGTTTTTTGACAGGCTCAGCGGTGCAAACACGCTTGCACTGGAGACTTCGCTTTATAAAAAAGGCGGTGCAAGCGTACTCGCACCGCACCACCTGAATTCGCTTTTTATGCTTCTCTGCCGGGGAGCGTCCCGTTTTCCGCCTCCTGCCGGGCGCAGCGCTGCATTTTTTCCCATTCCTCCGGAGTGTCCACATCCCAAAACGGGCGCATTTCCGTAAACTCCACAAAATGCACTTCCTCCGGATAGTGGCAATACACCGAGCGCCCGCCGCTGTCCTCCCGCAGGTGGATCAGCTGCGGATAAAAGCGCCGGGGAAAAATGCAGGGGGACTTGTGCTTCCCCTGATACACCGGCACCACGATTTTTCCCGTTTCCTTTGCCGCCGCAATGAGCTTTTCCACGCACTCCGCCGTTAACAGGGGCTGGTCGCAGTTCAGGTACAGGGCAAAGTCCGCATCCACCGCCCGGGTGGCCACGGCAACGGAGGTACCGATCCCCTGGGGCGCATCGGGATTTTCCAGCACGGTGAAGCCATGCGCCTCCCCGGCCGCCCGGATATTGGGGTTATTGGTCACAATGATCCGCTGCTCTCCCGGAACCGCCGCCAGCAGTTCAATGGCATAGAGATACAGCGGCTTTCCCTCCAGCACGAGGGAGAGCTTGTCCCGACCCATGCGCCGGGAACTGCCTGCCGCAAGCAGGACAAGGGCAACACGCATTTTTACAGACCTTCCTCAAAGTGTTTTTTCGCCAGAACATCCAGCAAAATTGCCGCATCCTTACAGAAGGCGCGGTAATTTTTCAGCAGACGCCTTCCCTCCTCCGTCAGGACGGAGCCGCCGCCGTTTTTGCCGCCGATGGCGCGGGTCACCAGGGGGTATCCCAAATTGCTCTCACATTCTTTGAGCACATTCCAGGCCTTGTTGTAGCTCATGTTCAGGGCCAGTGCCGACTGGCGCAGAGAACCGGTGCTCACGATGCCGTCCAGCAGGGCGGCAATGCCGGGACCAAAGGCCTTTCCCTCGCTGTACAGCCGCAGAGAAGTGACTACACGCAATTTTTCCATAGTTCGATACCTCCGCTGTATTAGTCTGCACTGTTTTCCTTGTAATACGCACAATACGATTCTTTTTCATATTATACACATTTCCGCGCCGTTCAGCAACTGATTTTTCCTTTTTTCGACAAAGACGAAAAAGATTATCCTTTTCCGCAAAAACATGCTATAATAAAAATATATTTATATCCATCGATTGTATATTAAAAAATTCATAAGAACAGGAAGTGTGACCCATGACATTAAAACAGCTGGAATATTTTCTTGCCATCGCAAATAACGGCAGCGTGACCCGCGCCGCGCAAAGTCTGAACATCTCCCAGCCGCCGCTGAGCCTGCAGCTCAAGGCGCTGGAGGAGGAGCTGGGCGTACAGCTGTTCAACCGGGAAAAGAAAAGCCTGTTCATCACCAAGGCCGGCCTGCTGCTCCAGGAACGCGCCAAGGCCATTTTGGCGCTGGTCAACGACGCAGTGCAGGATATCCAAAACCTCAGCAACGAAAAGCGCACTACTATCCACATCGGCACCATTTCCTCCGTCTGCAACCGTCTGCTGCCGGAAAAGATCCTGGCCTTTACGGAAAGCCACCCCAATGTGGAATTCCAGATTTTCGAGGGCAGCACCACCCGGGTGCAAACCCATCTGGCGGAGCACACGGTTGAGCTGGGCATCATCCGGGAGCCGTTCAACACCTCCCTGTATCACACCATTCCCATCCGGGACAACGCCCTGGGCTTTGACACCGCGGACTCCCTGACCGCCATTGCCCGGGAAAGCTTTTTTGACACCCAGCCGGAGGAACGCATCAGTCTGGAATCCCTGCGGGACAAGCCCATCATCATCCACCGGCGCTATCGGGATATGCTGGTCAACGCCTGCCGGAAAAAGGGCTTTATCCCCAACATCATCTGTCAGAATGACGAGCTGTCCTCCTCCCTGAGCTGGGCGCGCTCCAGCATCGGCATCGCCATCGTTCCCTACTCCTCCGCTCTGCAAAACACGGATCCCAACCTGGTCATGAAGCACATCGACTGCCCCGCCCTGATCAGCCGGGCGTTTCTGGTCTGGAATCGGGGCATCAAGCTCAGCGATGAAGCCCGCGCGTTTATCACGCTGTTTTGATCCGCTTGCGCAGCCGGCTTTTGCCACAAGAAAATACCGCCAAACACAAAAACAGCGGGTATTCGGTTTTGACACCGAATACCCGCTATTCCTTTCTCCGGCCGAACACCCATTCAAACCGGAGATCCATTTTTGAGTGGCATAGACGCGAAACACCCTGCATTAACAGGTAAGTAAATGATTCCAGGCTTCTGAAAAGAATCCGGACACCATTTGCCGCAACAAGAGTGGACGCCTCCCCGCCAAAAAGGCGGGGATTTGTCTCAACAACTCCTCAAACTACAGAGATAATCCAGCAAGTATTACACCAGATCGTTGCTGGGCATCTGGTAGTAGGTGTTGTGGCCATCGTGCAGAGCCTTGTAGAACTCCTCGGAGTCCTTGGGATCCTGCTTGGTGGCCAGGCTGACGATGATCATGCAGGCGATGGAGCCGAGGAAACCGAAGAAACCATACCAGGTGTTACCGATATCCCAGACGAAGTAGGACATCAGAACCAGAACGGTACCAACGATAGAGGCAACGATCGCGGCCTGCTTGGTCGCACGCTTCCAGTACACACCGAACAGCAGCACGGGCAGCAGCGGCATGACGATAGCGATAGCGAACATGATCAGCGTGTAGATCAGCTGAGGCGGATTCAGGGCGAAGCACAGAGAACCGACACCGATAACGGCAGTGATGACGCGAACGACAACGGCCTCTTTCTTGACCTTGATGCGGAAGGTCTTCTTGATGAAGTCCTCATAGACAATGCTGGTAGAAACGCTCAGGAAGGCGTTTGCGGTGGACAGACCAACGGCCATGGAGCCGATGAAGAAGGCAACGGTCAGAACCTTTGCCAGGCTGACGCTGAAGTTGTTGACAACATTGCCGATCAGCTCAAGGATGATCAGCTCGGACTGGCTGGAATCCAGGCCGGGCAGCAGAGCCAGACCCAGCATACCCAGGATCATGGTACCGGTCCAAACAACAGCCTGCAGCACGGGGCCGATCAGGGACAGCTTGCGCTGGGTCTTCATGTTGTCGCCGAAGTAACCGGAACGCACGAAGACATGGGGCAGCATGATGGTCCAACCAATGGCGCAGGAGAACGGATAGCCGAAGCGGCCAGCGTAACTGGTCCACGCACTGGGTCCGGGATAGGCGAAGAAGTAGCTGCCGTGGACATCGGAAACACCGGTTGCATAGGCAACATCGTTCCACAGGTAGCTTGCAGCCTTAGCCAGAGAACCGCCGAAGCCGACGATCAGGCAGCAGATAACGATCAGCCACAGCATTGCGATGATGGCAATACCCTGGAACATATCTGCGGTCGCTGCGGACTTGACGCCACCGGTCATCATGAAGACGGTCATGATCAGGCCGACGACGATAACCATCATCTTGTAGCTGATCTGGCCATCGGTGGCGTACTGGGCAGCGTTTGCGATCGCAACCAGAACGGATGCAATGTAGGGGAAGGAAGCGACCATGAAGATGCAGGCCAGGATCACGCGCAGCGTGGGGCTCTTGAAGCGAGCATCATAGAAGTCGGCAGGAGTCACGAACTTGTTGCCCATTGCCTTGTTGACCAGCCACACCTTGTTCATGGAGAAGTGGGCGACGATGGGGAACAGGCAGATGTAGGACAGTTCGGACATCCAGTAGACCAGACCGCCGCGATAATAAGCACCGGGACCTGCGAAGAAGACCCAAGTACTCATCAGGGAAGCGATGTAGGTCATGATCAGAACGGGGGCTTTAACAGTAGTGGTCAGCTGGCTGCCGCCACCGGCAGCGATCTTACGCTCCTTGACGGTAACGCTGATAGCAACGCCGCACAGGAACGCCATGTAGAGGATCAGTGCGATCCAGATTACTTTTTGATCGATCATTACTTGTTATCCTCCTTCTGCTCTTTCAGGGGATAGAGTTTGTACACCATCTTGGTACCAATGAACACGGTCAGCCACAGGGCAACCAGAAGAATGACACCGTGAACCATTGCGCCGACCTGATCACCATACTTGGGCAGGCCAGGGATGTTGTAGATAACGTAGAAAATAAGAGTCAGGGCAATCCAAATTTTTTCGGTCTTTGTGATTTTCATTTTCTATGTACCTCCCTTTCTAAAAATTGATTCTCACTCTTTGCCGGGGTTGGGGTGCGCTTGGGGTGTTCTCTTTTTTGTCCTTGCCTCCTCTGTTTTAGTCGCACAGGTCTTTCTGGTAAAACCCGTGTGGCTATGCGATGGTATATTCTATAAAAAGGGAAAATCCCTTATTACAGACAAAAATTACAGTTCGCCGTTCAGGAGCAGATCCTGACAGAAGTCGAAGTACTCATCCAGGATCTCCCGCACATCAAAGTGCTTGACACCGTTTTGCTCCCAAAGGTGATTGAACATACGATCCATGGCTTTCCGGAACTTGGCGCTTTGCACCAGGCAGTAGTCCCGTTCCCCGTTTTGGGGGAAAGACAGGAACGCCGCCGTGCCGCGGGAAAGGAAGATGTTCGGCAGGGGATGATGCTTGATCTCATCCACCACAAAGCCATCGATCACACGAATCTTCAGGTTATGATATTCGTCCAGCAGTCTTGCCAGACCCTGCAGGAATGCAAAGCGTTCCGTTGCGGAAAGCTGCACTTCCCTGCCGGCGATGCAGACGCTGCCCTGATAGGCCAGGCTGTCCAGCGCCTCGCGGTAGACCACACACTGGTGCTCCAGACCGCCATCCAGCATACGCAGCAGCAGCTTGTGCTGGCGCAGACAGGCCGCAGCCAGCTCCGGCTGGTTCCGCAGCAGGCGTTTCTGCTGGGCTTCCTCACAATAGAGGGTATCGAACATACCGATAATTTGCTTTTCCCGGTTGTTCCAGAACACATTGGCCGCGTTATCCCCCTCGCTGACCGGAGCGGAAAGCGGGTGGCGGGTATAAATGCTGCGAGAGGTGGGCAGAACCGTGGACTGAATGGCCAGGAGCCGACGGCGAACCTCCTCCGCCTCGAAGGTGTAGGACTCCAGCAGCCAGCCGGTGTCCGTGCGGCACTGTGCCTGATACAACAGCGTATCGGTGGCGATAATGAGTCCCGTTTGCCGTGTGGGGCAGTGGTTGACCTGCAGGTGCAGCTTGGAGGTGATCATCATCAGGTTCATCAGGGACACCATCAGGCGAGCGTCTTCGGACTGCTCGATGCTCTCCGTGGAGACCAGCAGGTTGATGCTGCCGCTTTGGAAAGGCAGCTCGTTTGCCTCGTTGAGCAGATCCATCAGGAAGATGATATCCTCTACCCGAATGGTGGCCAGGTCGCCCAGCACGGTCAGATTCAGCTCGGAGCTTTGCTCACTCAGCTGCTGCAGATTCAGCCGCAGCACCTGCGCCCGGTCGCCCGGGGCGGCGGTTTTGTCCTTGCCGGGGTACTGCCGCATGGATTCATCCTGCCGGAACGCATCGGTCAACAGCTTGATAATGTGTTCCTTGACAGTTTCCACATCGGCGCCGACCGGCAGGCCGTTTTGCGTACAGAATTCGTCCATTTGTTCCTGACTGCTGCTGGTGATGATGAGATTGGCAATGGAACTGCAAATTTGAGGAATTGAGCGTGCCGAGGGCAAGATATCGGAATTGATCCACTTGCTTACATAAGAAGCATCGTACTGGGTCGCCCCAGCTACAGTAGAATACTTCAGATGAAACAGCGAGATTAACTTGCGAAATTCTTTGCCGAAGCAACTCATGTTTTATCTCCTCCTTGCAGTGATTGCATGAATCGTGAATACACGGAATTCCGGGCGGAATCTGTATGACTTCATGATTCACGCAATTACTATACAATAGAAAAAATCAACAAAAGAACGCTAATTTTGGTTAAAATTTTTTTGCATTCCGAAACACATGGTGAACAGGGATTTTGGCACTCTCCCCCATATATTGCTATGTTTCGACCGGATTTCACTATTTTTTGTTTTTTACCAAAGCATTTGCCTGCTTTTTCCTATACTCCGGAATCCGCTGGAACATCCGACTCCGCCTTTTCGGCAAACGGAGGAAAGTTGAATATAATTTTTGTAATTGCAAAAAATCTGGAACCTCCATTCAGCTTGTCATGAAAGGCTTAGACTTTCTTGCAGCCCGTCAAAAAACTATATAACGGGGCCCCTGCCCTTGGCTCTCCCCCTGGGAGAGCTGTCGCCACAGGCGACTGAGAGGGTCTTGCAGGTAATCAAGCGCCCGGAGTTCTACGGCGTGGTCAATGTTTGCCCTCTCCGTCTTCGCTGCGCTCAGCCACCTCTCCCACAGGGAGAGGCAAGGCTGTCGAAAAAAATCGGGAACCCACATCCAAAGATGCGGATTCCCGATTTGGGGAACTGTGCAGCAATATACACAGACTTATGCATTTATGATTTTTGCGGTTTGGCTTGCCTTACTTGGTCAGCTCGGCCTCGGCCTCTGCCTTCGCCTCGACCTTCGTCTCGCGGGCAGCCAGAGCCTTCTGGGCAGCTTCCTTGATCTCCGCAGCATGATCCACAACGGGCAGCTCGGAAATACGCAGGCCGATCGCATCGTAAATCGCGTTGCAGACGGCGGGTGCGGGAGCCAACACGCAGATCTCGGCAACGCCCTTGGCGCCGAAGGGGCCGGTGGGGTCGTCGATGTCGCAGAACTTAATCTCCATCTCGTCGGGCAGATCGGTGATACGGGCGATCTTGACCTTACCCAGGGTCTTCTGCTTGTTCCAGCCGTTCTCGATGTCGAAGTTCTCGTTCATACCATAGCTCAGACCCAGAATGAGGCCGCCTTCGATCTGCTGGCGGACATTATCGGGGTTGATGAGGCGACCGCCATCGGTGACCTGACCGATATAGCGGACGGTGACGCCGCCGGTGGCGGGGTCGACCTCCACCAGGGTGATCAGGGTGCAGTACGCAACGGTGTGGTGGACGCGGTATTCCTCATCGGGAATAGCGTGGTCTTCGTTGGTGTTCTCCACCACAGGGTGGGAATCGGGCAGCTGGTAGTCCACGCGGACATTGACCTTTACGCCCTTGGCGGCCAGCTCCTTCAGGTTGGTGACCTCAGCGCCGGACTTGTCGAAGATCACACTGTTCTTCATATCCAGCTCCTTGGCGTCCTTACCAGTGAGCTTGGCAGCCTCGGCCAGGATCTTCTCCTTGAACTCCTCACCAGCGGTGATGGTCGGGAAGCCCCACAGGTAGGTACCACGGGACGCCATAACGCCGCCGCCGAAGGGCACGGTGAAGGTATCACCGGCGGTGATGTCGTAATCCTCCCAATGCACACCGGTGACCTCGGAGGCCATCTGTGCCAGAGAGGTATGGGAACCCTGACCCATCTCGGTGCAGGCGATACGGAAGCTGACGCGGCCGTCGGCCTCCAGCTCGAAGTCCGCACCGGCGTTTTCCACGGGACCCAGACCACCGGCGACGGAACGCCAGCCGCAGGCGATACCGATACCAGCCAGGCCGCCCTCGGCCTCGATTTTGGCCTTCATGGGCTTGAGCTTTTCTTCCACCAGCTTGCGAGCTTCGACCAGGGTCTTCTTGTATTCGATACCGGACTTGTCGTTGAGCATCTGGCCGGTGGACATGGGCATACCACGCTCCAGACCGTTGATCTCACGGATGGTGATGGGATCCATGTTCAGCTCGTGAGCAACGATGTCCATCATGGACTCGGAAGCGAAGTGGCTCTGAATGGCACCGAAGCCGCGGAACGCGCCCTTGACCATGTTGTTGGTGGTGATACCGCGTACGCGCATATTAAAGTTGGGGATATAGTACGGACCGGAGGCATAGGACATACCCTGCTCCAGAACACGGGGAGTCCAGGACTGATAGGCACCAGCATCAGCAATGATGTCAATGTTCATGCCCTGAATCTTACCATCGTTGTTGACGGCAACTCTGTAATCCATGTTGTAGCCATGGCGCTTGGGGTGGGTACGCAGAGAGTCCTCACGGGAGTTGACCATGCGTGCGGGACGACCGGTCTTCATGGAAGCCAGCGCAACATAAATGTGGTTGGTCAACTCGGTCTTACCACCGAACGCGCCGCCGCAGGGCACATGAACCACATGGACCTTATCGTTGCTCACCTTCAGTGCCGCAGCGATCTGGTCACGGTCGGCGAAGGGACTCTGGTTGGGAGAGTAGACAGCCACTGCGCCGTCCGGCTCCATGCAGGCAACTGCGCCGTCCGGCTCGATCCAGGCATGCTCCTGGGGTTTGGTGACAAAGTGACCGCTGAGAACATGATCAGCTTCTTTTTCTGCCTTTGCCATATCACCACGATACATCTTGGCATCCTTGGTCAGGTTGCCGTGCTCGCCGCGCATATAGCCGAAGAAGCTGTCCTTGTTGTTGGGATCCTGGATGACATGGGCGCCCTCCTTCAGGGCCTCCTCGATGCTGTAGATACCGGGATACTCCTCCACCTCGCACTTGACGGCGGCAGCAGCCTTGACAGCGGCCGCGCGGGTATCGGCAAAGACAACTGCCAGATACTCACCGATGTGGCGAATCTCGCCGCCGACTTCCACCAGAACGGGCTGCTCGCCGGTCAGAACGCCGAAGCGGTTGTAGGGGATATCCTCCGCCGTCAGCACCAGTTGGACACCGGGAACCGCTCTTGCCTCGGAAACATCCAGGCTCAGCAGCTTACCGGCGGGAACGGGGACGAATGCGGCCTTACCGTACAGAGGCTCCTTGTCGAAGCGATAGTCGGCATAGAACTTGGTGACGCCGCAGAGCTTTTCGGGCAGATCCTTACGGGGCATGGACTTACCGATAAAGCTGCCGCCCTTGGACTGATCCTCTGCCACATAGACAGGAGGATTGGGATCGCCGCGCTTCACGGCCGCAGCCTTCAGCACAGCGCCGATCACGCGGGGATAGGTGGCGCAGCGGCACAGGTTGATCTTCAGCGCCTTTTTGATGTCGGCCTCCGTGGGATTCGGGTTGCTGTTGAGCAGGCCATGAGCCGCCATGACCAGACCGGGGGTACAGAAGCCGCACTGCACGGCGTTGTACTCCATGAAGGCCTGCTGGACAAAGTCCATGTTGTCCACGGTGCCCAGACCCTCGATGGTGGTAATTTCCTTACCGGCGATGGACTCATCCATCTTGACCATGCAGGAACGGGTCGCTTTGCCATCGACCAGGACGGTACATGCACCGCAGCCTCTTTCCTGACAGCCGCACTTGGTACCGGTCATGCCCAGATCTTCACGCAGATAATCCAGCAGGAAACCGGAGTAAGGCTGCCCCTCTTTGACAGGGATCTGTACGCAGGCGGTCTTACCGGGCTCGAACTGAACCTCTTTGTTGTTTACCTTGAAAGTAACCATTCAATCACCCCATAAAATTTCTTTTGCACTTCTTCTAAATTTTTTGCTTTTTTGCGCAGGAAGAACGGCGGACAAACGATCGTCTGAAACACCCGAAGCTTTCCCAGCCTGTCTGCCGCCACTTTCTTAAGCTGTATACATTATAATCTTTCCCATTTTATTTTGCAAGAGACAGATATTTCTACCGCCTCTTAATTCTTGAGTAAAATTGATTCATTTTGTTTTCACGCTTTTTATCCAATGTTTTCAATTCCCCCTGTTTCGCGAGGTTTTCCAAACTTTTCGTTATCTTTGTTTTTTGATAATGTCATAAAATCCCCCTCTCAATCCCCCTTTTCCATGGCCTCGCGCAGTTTTTCCAGGGACTTTTTTTCCAGGCGCGATACCTTGCACCGCTGTTACTATAAGCGATTTTGCCCAAAAAAATAAATTTTCCATACATTTGCTGCCGAAAAATTCATGAAATCTCTTCCTTTTGCCCAAAACGCAGGTGCAGCAAAATCTCCTTTTCCGCCGTCAACTCCACCCGCTCCAGCAGCGCCGTCAGCACCTGCCTGCTTTTCAGCGCTCCGGCAAGAAAGCCCGCCACGCCGCGCGCCGCAGCGGCTTCCGGAGAGACGACCGGCTCTGCCGCCAGCGCTTCCCTCTGCGCCGCCAGGTCTTTCCGCTCCCGGCACAGCGCCGCATACAGGCGGGAAAAGTCCTCCGCCTCCACCACGCCGGACAATCGCTCCCGGCACAGGAGATCGGTCTGCCGCTCCAGTGCGGCAAGCCGCCGGGCAAGGCTCTGCATGGTTTTCTCCCGCGCCGCGCTGCCGCCGTGCTCCCGGAACCACTGCAAGGCTGCAGGAAACAGCTTTTGGTGGCACAGCGTCCCGGCGCAAAGCTGCGCCAGCCTTTGCTGCACCGCCGCCACGACCGCCCGTTCTTTCACCGTGTGGGCGCTACAATAGGTTCTGCCATACCGCTGGTAGCCCCGGCAGATCAGATACAGCACATCCTCCCCCGCCGCGTTTTTTCGATTGATGACCCCCAGCGGGCTGCCGCACTCCCGGCAAAAAATGATGCCCTTCAGCAGAAAATCATACCGCCGCTGCCGGGTGTGCCGCCGATTCTCCAAAAGCCGCCCTACCTGCAAAAACTGCTCCCGGCTGACCAGGGGCGGATGGGTCCCTTCCACAACGACCCAATCCTCCCGGGGACGCTTGACACAGCGCTTGGATTTATAGCTGATCCTGGCAGAGCGCCCCTGCACCATGTTGCCCAGATAGGTCTCGTTTTGCAGCAGCTCCGAAATGCGCTCGCTGCTCCACAGCCCGGTGCAGCGCCCGGCATCCGCAAGAGGAAGCCCGGCATAGCGCGCCGGCGTCGGCACGCCCGCCGCATTCAGCTCTAGAGCGATTTGCCGACAGCTCATGCCGGACAGCGCCATGGCGAAAATTTTCCGCACCGTGGGCGCCGCGCCCTCGTCGATCACGATCCGGTTTTTCTCCGTGGGGTGCATTTGGTAGCCATATACCGGCTTGCCGCCCACGAATTGCCCCCGGCGCTGCTGCTCCCGCTTGACCGCGCGAATTTTTTTAGAGATGTCCTTGGCGTACATATCGTTCATGATTGCCCGAAAGGGCGTGATGTCGTTGGCGCTGGACTCCACCCCGGTGTCAATGCCGTCCAGCAGGGAGATATACCGCACGCCATGCTCCGGAAAGTAGCGCTCCATGTAGTGCCCGGTCAATATGTAATCCCGCCCCAGACGACTGAGATCCTTGGTGATCACTAAATCCACACATCCCTGCTCGATATCCGCCAGCAGGCGGCGAAAGCCCGGGCGGTCAAAGTTCGTGCCGCTCCATCCGTCATCAATATAAATATTGTAAACGCGCAGCCGGTGTTCCCGGGCATAGCGCTCCAGCAACGCCTGCTGATTTTCCACACTCTGGGACGGGCCGTCCCGCTCATCCTCCCGGGACAGGCGGATATACAGCCCCGCGCCCCTGCAGCAAAGCCCTTTCTCCGCCCCGGTCACAGGCAGTCCTCCTGCGCCGTTTCCCGGCAAAGATAGTCCAAAAACAGGCGCAGCAGAATCTCCTCCGCCCCGCCCTCCGGCGCAAAGCAGCACGCCACCGACAAAGCCTTTTGCCGCAAATGCATCCCCTCCTGACAGATAAAAGTAATACTACAGAATATGCCGGTGTTGGAATTTTTTGCCAAGCAAAAAGCCAAAACCCGCGATCACAAGGGGCTTTGGCTTTGATGCAGCTGTGCTCAGTTATGCTTATAAATTTTCTTTTCCAGGGCAAAAATGCGGTTGCTGAAGCTGCCTGCCGGAAGTCCCTCCAGATTTTCTGCGTAAATTTCCATCCGGCTGTCCACCAGGTCGATGCAGCTGAGCAGCTCCGCCTCCGCACATTGGGGGCGCACCGCTGCGCCGAATTCCGGTTCCCCGTGGTGGGAAAGCAGCATATGCTGGAGCAGAATGGATTTTTCCTCCGGGATACCCAGCTCCTCCGCCACCTGCGCCACCTCCCGGGCGCCCATGACCAGATGTCCCAGCAGCTGCCCCGGAACGGAATACTCCGTTGCCAGCCCAAGCTCCGAGAAACAGAATTCCGCGTCCTTGGCGATGTCATGCAGCAGTGTTCCCGCCAGAAGCAGGCTGCGGTCGATCACCTCGCTGTACTGCTCCGCCAGGAAGTCCGCCAGCTTGAGCATATTCCAGGTGTGCATCAGCAGACCGGAGAGAAAGCCGTGGTGTACGCTCTTGGCCGCAGGGATAACACGAAAGCGCGCCCCGTGCCGCTCCAGCATGACCTTGCACACGGCCTTATAGTCCGCATCTGCCATCGACTCCACCAGCGCCTCCACCTGTCCGGCGGCGGCTTCCCGGTCGATGGGCGCGGTGGGAACCAGTCCGGAAAGGTCTACATTGTCCCTCTCCTCCGCCAGGCGGATCCGCCCCACGGTCAGCTGGAGATTGCCCTTGAACTCGGACACCGCGCCCCGGATCTTGACAACGCGCCCGTTGTCCGCCCCGGAAAGGGAGCCGGTATAATCCCAGCTTTTTGCCGAAATACTGCCGCTTTTGTCTACCAGCACGGCGCTGAGAAAGGGACGGCCGTTGGAGGAGGTCTTTACAAAGGCGTCCTGCAGCACATAAAAGCCCTCCACATCCTGGCCGATTTCCATGTCTGCAATGGGTTTGTTATATTCCATCATGATCACGCTCCTGTTTTCAATCAAATCATTCCGATTGCATCATACCACGCCGCCGGGACTTGTTCAAGGCGCAGTTCTGTGCTATGATAGAGCAAAAGCCACTGCACAAGGAGACTTTATTATGCATATTCCGGAAAATTTTATTTCCAATTTTGACTTAAAAAGCAGCCTGGAGCAGCTGCAGCAGAATGACTCCCCCGAGGGAAAGCATCGCTTTTTTCAGCAGCTGAAGCAGGCAAACCTGCTGGTGCCCTACCGGGGCAAGCCACAAAACCTTGCGCTGATCATCAACCCGGAAAATGAGGCCTTTCTCCCCGCCTTCACCTGCGTGGAGGAATTTGACGAAGCCCGCTTCCCGGACTGCGGTCTGGTCGTGCTGCACCTGCCCGCCCTCCGCCATGTTGTGCTGGATCAGCCCAAGCAGGTCGTCGGCATTGCACTGAACCCCTTTGGAAAGGCCGTTCTGCTGCGGCAGAAGGAGCTGGAGATGATCGACTCCGCCACCGAGGGCATGACCCTCCGCCGCACGGAGCACGCCCAGCCGCCGGAGATCACGGCGCTGCACACCTGCCCGGTGGGACTGCCCACCGCCCTCAACACCTTTTTCCGTGGCCGGCCGGAGGTCTACCGCGCCTGGGTTCTTGCCGCCAGACAGCCGGAGGAAAAAGCCCCCCACAAATTGATCCTCATCGACTTCGACGGCGACAACAAATTGCTCTTCCCTCAGGTGGCGCGCATCATCCGCCCGTTCCTGTGCCCCGGCGAGTCTTTTGAGTTGATGAAAGCGGATTTCAAGTTTATCCAGTTGGCGCAAAATGTTGCAAAACCGTTCTATGTTCGCTAACCAAAGCGCTGCATCTTTCTTACCGGAAAATGC
>CAVBJJ010000027.1:0-6827 GCA_963595735.1 bacterium | reverse complement strand
GCGTTTTTTCTCGTTTTTTCCTAAAATATCCCTTTCTTTTTCTTTCTTTTTCGTTTCTATATATTGTATAATACCTTAGTTTGATTGAAGGAGGAAACAAAAATATGGAAACTGTCTCAAGCCATTCCACATTGATGGAAACCGCGCCGATCCCAAAGCTGCTGCGCAAGTTTGCCCTGCCCAGCTGCATTTCCCTGATCGTCAACGCGATGTACAACATCGTCGACCAGATCTTCATCGGCCGCGGCGTGGGCTATCTGGGTAACGGCGCGACCAATGTGCTGCTGCCCTTCACCGTGCTGGCCATCGCGCTGGCACTGCTGTTCGGCGACGGCTGCTCGGTGTATTTCAGCGCCCAGCTGGGACGCGGCAAAAAGGACGACGCCGCCACCAGCGTGGGAAACGCCACCATGTGTATGCTCGTTGTCGGCATTATTCTGACCGCTGTTCTTCTGATTTTTCTCAAGCCCCTGTGTCGAATGACCGGCGCGACCGATCTGCTGATGCCCTATGCCCTGGACTATGGCCGCCCCATTGCCATCGGTCTGTTCTTTGCTGTTTTTAGCGCCGGTTTTGCCTCTGTCATCCGCGCCGACGGCAGCCCCCTGTACAGTATGCTGGGTCTGATCGTCGGCTGCATCGTGAATGTAGTGCTGGACTATATCTTCGTGTTCCCGCTGCAGCTGGGCGTATTTGGCGCTGCGCTGGCCACCATGCTGGGGCAGATGGCAAACACCATTGTCTATCTGCTGTACATCCCCCGGATGAAGCAGATCCGCCTGAAAAGAGAGCACCTCAAGCCCCACAAGCATTGCATGAACCAGATCACCAAGTTCGGTGTTTCCAGCTTTATCACCCAGTTCTCTGTGGTGGTTATGATCATCGTGCTCAACAAGCTGCTGGTGCATTACGGCGGGCTGAGCAAATACGGCGCCGAGATCCCCATGACCGCCCTGGGCGTGACCATGAAGATCAACAACATCCTGATGGCCATCATGATGGGTATTGGTGCCGGCGCGCTTCCCATCATCAGCTTCAACTACGGCGCCGGGCACTTTGACCGCGTGAAAAAGACGGTCAAGCTGTCTGTTGGTATTGCGATTTTGTGCGGTGTTGTCGCAAAAATCTGCTTTGTACTGTTCCCGGAACAGATCGTCGGCATTTTCGGGGCCGAGTCCGATCTGTACACGGAGTTTGGCGTCAAGTGCCTGACCATCTACCTGATGTTCTGTTTCCTGGACGGTATGAACTATGTAATCCCCACCTGCTTCCAGGCCATGGGAAAACCAAGCTTTTCCGCCGTGTCTTCGCTGATGCGTCAGTTGGGCTTCAACATGACCACCGCGCTGATCTTCCCCATTTTCTTCGGCGTGGAGGGCTGCCTGTATAATGGCGCATTCGCCCAGGTGGCCACCTTTGTGCTGAACATTTTCCTGGTCATCCGTGCCATGCGCAAGTTGAAAAACGAGCTGAACACGCCCACACTGGGCGCAGACGCCGACCTTTGGGATTGATCCTGCACAAATAACCCAAACATAAATGACAAAAGTCTCCTGCTCCCGCACAGCAAAAACGCGGGAACACAGGGGGCTTTTTCGCATATTCTGTGGCGCTTTGCGGGACAGTATGATATACTCAAAGGCAGCCGCGCCGCACAAAGGGCAAAACCGCGCTGGGAAACGGAGGAAGATTGCGTGAAAGAACGAACCTACGAGGGGAAAAAGAAGACCCAAAACGGTCTGAAACGACTGTTTTTTTCGCTGTTTGCGATCGTCCTGCAAGCGGTGTTTCTGGTCTATGTGTTCATGCGGCTCAGCGACTACGCGACCTTTGTCGGCACCGCAACGCGAGTCATCGCGATCCTGCTGGTGCTCAAAATTTACGGCCGGGAGCAGACCGCGGCGATGAAAACGCCCTGGATCATTCTGATGCTGGCGCTTCCCATTATGGGGGTCACGCTTTTTTTGCTGGTCGGTCTCAACGGCGTTCCCTACAAAATGCGGGAGCGCTTTGCGGAGGTCGACGCCACGCTGCTGCCCTGCCTGCCGAAAAATGAAGAGATTTTGCAAAACATGCAGCAGACCCAGCCGCAGGCAGCGGCCATTTCGTCCTATCTGTACCGCAACGCCTCCTATCCGGTCTATCAAAACACGGATGTGCGCTATTATGACGATGCCTGCAAGGCCCTGGAGGCACAGCTGGCCGACCTCGCCAAGGCGGAAAAGTACATATTCATGGAGTACCACGCCATTGAGGACAAAGAGTCCTGGCATCGCATCCAGGCAGTGTTGGAGGAGCGCGTGGCCGCAGGGGTCGAGGTACGTGTGTTTTATGACGACATGGGCTCCATCTGGTTCATCAACCGGGACTTTGCCCAAAAGCTGGAGCGGCGCGGCATCCAATGCCGTGTGTTCAATCCCATGGCGCCGGCCTTTAATATGTTCCTGAACAACCGGGATCACCGAAAAATGACGATCATCGACGGCAAGGTCGGTTTTACCGGCGGCTACAATCTGGCAAACGAGTATTTCAATGTGACCCATCCCTACGGCTTCTGGAAGGACTCCGGCATCCGGTTGGAGGGGGACGCGGTCAAGTCTCTGACCATTGCGTTTCTGGAGATGTGGAACGCCTCGGAGCGCAAGCTGCCAACGGAGGTGGATGTGTCCCGCTATCTTGTGCACTATGACTACCGGGCAAAGCAGCGGGGATTTGTCCAGCCCTATGCGGACAGCCCTCTGGACGGCGAGCAGGTGGGCGAGGAGGTCTATATCAGCATGGCCAACAAGGCCCAGCGCTACTGCTGGTTTATCACACCGTATCTGATCATCACGGACGAGATGAGCCATGCGCTCACCCTGGCGGCCAAGCGCGGCGTGGATGTGCGCATTATCACACCGGGGATCCCGGACAAAAAGATCGTGTACAGTGTGACCCGTTCCTTTTATCACCAGCTTGTCAAGCACGGGGTGCGGATCTTTGAGTGGACGCCGGGTTTCTGCCACGCCAAGATGAGCGTTGCCGATGACAGCATGGCCACCTGCGGTACCATTAATCTTGACTACCGGAGCCTGTATCACCACTTTGAAAACGGCTGCTTTCTGGCAGATTGCGAGGCCGTTCTCGCCATCCGGCGCGATTTTGAAAAAACCTTTACCGGCTGCACGGAGGTCACGGAAAAATACAAAACCGGTAGAAGCGCCAGATTGCGCATCGGACAGCTGTTTCTGCGCCTGTTCGCGGAGCTGCTATAAGTCCCCT
Source organism: bacterium (assembly GCA_963595735.1). Classification (GTDB taxonomy): domain Bacteria; phylum Bacillota; class Clostridia; order Oscillospirales; family Oscillospiraceae; genus CALWOS01. The sequence continues at coordinate 3,566 of CAVBJJ010000027.1, read as the reverse complement.
GTTCCCGTCAAACAAGCCCAAAAGCCCGGAGCTGCAAAATCCATTGCGGCTCCGGGCTTTTCCTGTTCTTTTCGGTTTACTTACCGCTCCAGCGTACGCAGCAGATCAACCATTTCGATGGCAGCGGCGGCGCACTCGCTGCCCTTGTTGCCCGCCTTACTTCCGGCGCGCTCGATGGCCTGCTCAATGTTCTCCGTGGTCAGCACGCCGAACAGCACGGGAATATCGCTGTGCAGGGAGACATTGGCGATGCCCTTGCTGACCTCGCTGCACACATAGTCATAGTGCGTTGTACTGCCGCGGATCACCGCACCCAGGGCGATGACTGCGTCATATTTTCCGCTTTTTGCCATGCGGGAGGCCACCAGCGGGATCTCAAACGCGCCCGGCACCCAGGCCAATTCGATCTCCTCCGCCGCCACACCATGGCGCAGCAGGGTGTCCTCACAGCCGGAGATCAGCTTGGATACAATGAACTCGTTAAAGCGCGCGGCAACAATGCCGACCCGCATGCCGTTGGCAATCAGATTTCCCTCAAATACTTTCATGGATACTTCCTCCTATATTGTCCTGTTATTTTTTTAATACTGTAAAATATGACCCATGCGGTCTCTTTTGGTGCGCAGATAAAACAGATCCTGGGGCGTCGCCTCCACCTGGATGGGCACCCGCTCCTTGATCTCCAGCCCGAAGTCTTCCAGCTGATAGACTTTGTCAGGGTTGTTGGTCAACAGGCGCAGGGTCTTGGCTCCCAGATCCCGCAGGATCTGCGCGCCGATGTAATACTCCCGCATATCCCCGGGAAAGCCCAGCACCAGGTTTGCCTCCAGCGTATCCATGCCCTGATCCTGCAGGGCATAGGCCTTGAGCTTGTTGAGCAGGCCAATGCCGCGCCCCTCCTGGCGCATATACAACAGAATGCCTCTTCCCTCTTTCTCGATCTGCTCCATAGCAGATGCCAGCTGCTGGCCGCAGTCGCAGCGCAGGGAGGCAAAGGCATCTCCCGTCAGGCACTCGGAATGCACCCGGCACAGCAGGTCTTCCCCGTTGCCGACCTCGCCCTTGACCAGCGCCACATGGTGTTCGCCGTTGAGCTTGTTCCGGTAGCCATAGGCAATGAAATCGCCGTGGCGTGTCGGCAGCTTGGTCACCGCCACCTGCTCTACCAGCGTCTCATTGCGCTTACGGTAGTTTTGCAGATCCTTGATGGTGATAAACACCATGCCCCATTCCTTGGCCTTTTCCTGCAGCTCGGCCGTCCGCATCATGGTGCCATCCTCCCGCATGATCTCGCAGCACAGTCCGCAGGTCTTCAAGCCCGCCAGACGCATCAGATCTACCGTGGCCTCTGTGTGGCCCTCCCGCTCCAGCACGCCGTTCGGCTTGGCAAGCAGCGGGAACATATGCCCCGGACGGCGGAAGTCCTCCGGCTTGGCGTTTTCGTCTACGCATTTCATCGCCGTAATGGAGCGCTCGGCGGCGGAAATACCCGTAGTCGTGTCCACATGATCCACGGAAACGGTAAAGGCCGTTTCGTGGTTGTCCGTGTTCCGGGTGACCATCTGCGGAAATTGCAGCTTTCGGATATAGGTCTCGGACATGGGCATACAGATCAGCCCCTTGGCGTGGCAGGCCATAAAGTTGATGTTCTCCGTTGTGGCAAACTCCGCTGCGCAGATCAGGTCGCCCTCGTTTTCCCGCTCCGGGTCGTCCGTGACCATGATGATCTTTCCCTGCCGCAGCGCCTCCAGCGCCTCCTCAATGGTGTTGTATTGAAACATTCCCAGTACCTCCTTGTTTTCTGCTGTCAAAAGCCATGCTGCGCGAGGAATTCCATCGTGATGCCGCCGGATACCGCCGGCGCTTCCTCCTGCCGCAGCCCCATGAGCCGCTCTACATATTTTCCAATCAGATCATTTTCCAAATTTACAATATCTCCCGGCTTTTTTCCGCCCAGAACCGTCACTGCCGCAGTGTGAGGGATGACGGAAACGGCAAAGGTTTCCGCCTCCAGCGCCGCCACCGTCAGGCTGATGCCATCCACGGTAATAGAGCCTTTTTCCACGATATAGCGCAGCAGCCCGGGCGCTGCCGCAATGGTATACCAAATGGCGTTGTCGTCCTGCCGCAGCTGCACAATAGTACCGGTGCCGTCAATGTGCCCGGAGACCATATGCCCGCCGAAGCGGCCGCCCGCCTGCATAGCGCGTTCCAGATTTACCCGTCCGCCGATCTGCAAAGAACCCAAAGAGGAGCGCCGCAAAGTCTCGTGCATGACATCGGCGCAGAAGCCGTCGCTTTCCACCTTTGTGGCGGTCAGGCACACGCCGTTTACCGCCACGCTGTCCCCGATCTTCAAATCGGACAGCACTGTTTTTGCGCCGATCCGCAGCACGGCGGAGGCTCTCCCCCGCTGTATGCCGCGAATCGTGCCGACTTCCTCAACCAACCCCGTGAACACCGGGCAGCACCTCGCTTTCCAACAAAATATCTTCATCCAGCCGTGTGATCTTCGGCGCACCCAGCCGGTACGCCAGCTCCGGCCGGGACACGCCCAGGCCGCCCACCGGACTTTTCGCCGCTGCGCCGCCAAACAGCTTCGGCGCAACATAGCATTGCAGCTTCTGCACGATCCCGGCCTCCAGCGCCGCCCAATTCAGGCTGCCGCCGCCCTCCAGCAGCACGCTGTCGATCTCCTTCTTTCCCAGCCGCTGCATCAGGCACTGCAAGTCCACATGGCCGTCGCGCTCCGGCAGCATCCACACCTGGCACCCGGCAGCAAGATACGGCTCAATGCGCCCGATATCTGCATCACAGGTCGCCGCCAGAATCGTAGGAATCTGACTTGCCGTCTGCACGATGCGGGAATCCACAGGCGTTCGCAGCCGGCTGTCACAAACAATGCGCACCGGGGTGCGGCAGTCCGGCAGACGGCAGGTCAACATCGGGTCATCCGCCAGCACCGTGCCGACGCCCACCATGATCCCGGTATAGCGGTGGCGGTCCCGCTGCACCCACTGTCTGGCGGTCTCCCCTGTGATCCATTGGGACGCGCCGGTGTAGGTAGCGATTTTTCCGTCCATGGTCATGGCGTACTTCATCACCACATAGGGACGCCCGGTGGAAATATAATGGAAAAACACAGCGTTCAGCGCCCGGCACGCCGGTTCCAGCACGCCGGTCGTTACTTCCACACCATGGCGGCGCAAAATTTCCAGCCCTTTCCCGGCCACTAGCGGGTTGGGATCGCCGGAGCCGACCACCACCCGGCGGATCCCCGCCTCCAGAATGGCCTCCGTACAGGGCGGCTGCCGTCCCTGATGACAACAGGGCTCCAGCGTCACATACAGGGTCGCTCCCGCCGGGGAAGCGGTGCAATGCTCCAGCGCATTCCGCTCGGCGTGCTTTTCTCCGCAGCGTGCATGCCAGCCCTCTCCGATCACCTGCCCGTCCCAGACAATGACAGCGCCGACCATGGGATTGGGCGAGACCCATCCCACGCCACGCTCCGCCAGCTCCAGCGCCCGGCGCATATAGATTTCGTCTTGCTGCAAGTTCGCTCCCTC
>CAVBJJ010000026.1:0-26891 GCA_963595735.1 bacterium | reverse complement strand
AGGTGACGATCTGGGCGCGGGTGCAAGCCTCCTCCGGGCTGAAGTGCGTGGCGTCTGTGCCGCCGGTCACGCCCTTTTCCTTTGCCCACAAAACCGCATCATAGTAATATGCCGACTTTGTCACATCCACAAAGGGATTTTCGGAGGTCTGTGCTGCCTGGAACACGGCAGTCACCTTGACCGCGCTGTTGGGCATGGTGAAGGTATACTTGCCGTTTTCCTGGTCGAGCTTGAGCTCCTGCCCCTTGCTGTCCGTTACGGTCAGCTTCTCCAGGGCATAGCCCGCATCCGGTGCAGGCTGCAGAGTAACGACCGTGCCGGAGGCCGCGCTCTTGTGGCTGGCCGTCACGCTGCCGTGCTCCGCGGCCTGCACGGTGACGGCATAGGTGGAGCTTCCGCTTCCGCCGCCACTTCCACCGCCGCCGGTGGAGGTCTTGCCAAAGGTCACAACGCCGTTTTTAGCCGTCCAGGCGGAAAGCGCTGTGCCGGTGTAGTAATTGGCCTGCGCAAGCCCGCTGCCGGGATTGGCAAGAAGCTGGTTGATCTCTGCCACCGTGCTTGCCATGGCGCTGCTTGCGCTGTTGCTGTTCAGAAGGGCGGCAAAGGCCGAATCGGCCAGCTCCGCCTTTGTCTTGCCGGTCACATCCACTTCCGTTGCATTGGTCGTCACCACACCAACAGCCGCAGCGGGCACAACGGTGGTGTCGCCCTGTCGGAGCGTGGCTTCCGTGTTGTAATAGCAATGGTAGTCGATGTTGATACCACTGGAACGGCCGCTGAAGATACCCACATCCGTGGTGGTTTTCTCCGAGACCGCATCACCCTTAGCATAGCAGTTGATGTGTATGCCGCCGGCCTGTCCCGCAAATCCGCCGATGTGTACCTTGTTGTTGTTTGCGGAATTGCCGGTCACGCTGCCCAGAGAATAGCAGTTGATGGTGGTAACACGGTTATCCATGCCATAGAATCCGCCGGCATAGACATGGCTGGTATCCGTTTCCGCCGTGATCTCCACATCTGCCCAGCTGTTGGTCACCGCGCCGCGCAGCACGCTGGCGGCCAGTCCGCCTGCCCGGGCAAAGCTCTCCGTGGTTTCCACGCTGATTTTACCGGTGACGGAGCAATTGTCAATATAAACGCCCGTTTGACCGCTGCCCACCAGACCGCCGGTAAAGGTCTCGTAGCGCGTTGCAACGGAAATTGCAACATCCTGCAGGTGGATATTGGAAAGCCGCACGACCTGCTCTCCGCCGCTCGGCTGGTCATTGGTGGAATACGCGCCGGCCGTCAGACCGAAGAGGCCGGAGGCCATCTGATCTGCGGGGGCTGCCTCGCTGCCGATGCGCAGGCCGGAGATGGTAAAGTCTCCGCCGTCATAGTTGCCCCGGAAGGGATAGGCGCAAATGGCGGTCTTTTTTCCGTTGACCTCGCCGTTCAGCGCCCAGCCGATGGGCTGCCACTCGCCCGTCAGGGTGATGTTTGCCGTCTGCTTGAAGTACTTCCCGCTCCAGTCCACATCCGCATTGATGGAGCTGGAGAGATAGCGCAGCTGCTCTGCGTTGGCAATGCGGTAGGGATCCTGCTCCGTACCGGAGCCGCCGGCAAAGCGGCTGGGATCCGCTGCCTCATAATGGGAGAAATCGCCATAGATGGCTTTGTACTCCGCCTTGTCCAGCGCCGCCTCATAGGCCGTGCCGGAATCCGCGCCGGAGAGCACCTCCGTTTTGGTGATGGCGCCGTCCACCACGGTGATCTTCACCACGGTGGTCTTGTCGGCATCCCGGCCGTACCAGGTGCCGTCCTGCATCTTCTGCTCCGGCTTTTCCACCTTTTCGCAGGCAGGCTGGACATAGGTCACGCTGCTCTTGGTGTCGCCGAAGGTGACCTGCTTGCTTGCCGCGTCATAGACCCAGTTCTTCAACGCCGTGTTCTCCAGGCCAAAGAGGGTGATATCAATGGGGAAAGCCGCAAAGGTGCCGTTCAGGCTTTCCGCCAGGGCGGCATAGCCCGCGGCGGAATACCCGGTCATCTTGTCCACCAGACCGCCGGTGTAGGCGTCTCCCTCGTCATTGACGCCGGAGGCCACCTTGGTTCCGATGGACTCCACGGGCTTTACCGTCAGAGGGTTGTCGGTATCCTTGCCCACGATCATGGTGCTGTCCAGATCGTACCAGCAGGTATAGCTCTTGCCGATTCCCGTGACCCAGCCGGAGACCATGCCGGCATAGGTCGAATGCTCCTTGGTGGTCACATCGCCGGAGCCATAGCAGTTGACCTGCGCACCGGCGTTGCAGGCGATCAGATTGCTGACCACCGCCATGCCCTCATTGCCGTCTTCCCGGCTGCCAGAGCCGTACACCGTGGCGTCCGCCCAGCAATTTGCCACCAGGCCGCGGTTATTCAAGCCGACCAGACCGCCGACTTCCGCCAGATCACCTGCCGTGACAACGCCGCTCATGCTGCCCTGGGCGCTGCTGTTGATGATGGCGCCCTTATACTGCATACCGACCAGGCCGCCCACGAACTGGTTGCCCTTGGTGCTGGTCAGGGACAGCACACCGGAAACATGGCAGCTGTCAATGACAGCGCCGGTATAGTTCCCGTTGCTTGTCACGCCCTGGGTCACGCCTGCAATACCGCCCAGGTAAGCGGTGGCCTCGTAGCTGGTATAAAACGCCACATCGTTCAGGTTTACCTGCTTCACCAGAGCCTTGGGACCCAGAACGCCGAACAGGCCGATATAGAGATTTTCCCGATCCAGTGCATAGGGCTGCTCCGCCGTGCCGAGACGCATTCCGGAAATGCTGTGTCCGCAGCCGTCAAAGGTACCGTTGAACAGATACTGGCTGCCGCCGATGGGCGTCCAGCTGTCTTCGCTCAGGCGCAAATCCGCACCCAGCGCAACATATTTGCCGGTATAATCGATCTTGCTGTTCATGGACGCGGCAAAGGCGCGCAGCTGCGCCTCGGTCTTGATCAGATAAGGGTTTTCCTCGGTACCGTCGCCGGAATCAAAGATGCCCGCGTCGATCTCGCCGCTGACCCAGACGCTGCCGGTGGGCAGCACCTTTTCGTTTTCGACCTGCCACTCCCGCAGGGCGATACCGGTGATGCCATAGGCCGCCAAAACGCCGTTGATCTCCTGAATGTTACCATTGAGCGTTTCCGCAAACGCCGTGTCGGCCATGTCCTGCTTGGTCATAGCCACAGAGACCATCGCCTTATCCACAGAGCTCAGCGTGCTCGAAAAGCCGCGATCCACGGTCGGGGTGATCGTCTTTGTCGTGTCCAGCTCGGCGCCGTTGTTCTTGTACACTTCCATCTTGAGCACCGCATCGCTGGCATAGTAATTGCCCAGACGGAATGCGCCCTGCGCAGGATACACATAAGCGCCGCTGCTGTCCTTTGTCATACCGCTGGAGGTCACTTGGCCGTCCAGCGCACCGATCCAGGTGTGCGTCGAGCCGCCGTTGCCGACGGTGATATCTCCGGTGGCATAGGCGTTATACTGCTTGCCGGCCATCATGCCAACGATGCCGCCCGCCATGCCGCCAAAGTTGGTGGAGGAGGGGGACGCCGCATACACGGTTCCAAAGGCGGCGCAGTTGGCGATCACGACATAGTTGCCGCTGTTGCCGATGATGCCGCCCGCCATGCTGTTCTTGTTGCTGATCGGCTTGGCCACCGCGCTGACCTTCACATCCGTCCAGCAGTTGGTGATGGCCGTGCCGATATCCCCGCTGGCAGCAATGCCACCGGCGTAGGTCAGCTTGTCGTTGGTGGAGGTGGCAGAGACCGTGCCGGTGGCGGAGCAGCTGTCGATCCGGGTGCCGATATTGCTATGTCCGGAGGTCGCTGTCTTTTCCGTGCCGCCTGCGATCACACCTGCGCGGACCTTATCTCCGCTGTTGGTCACCGCGATGTTGGCGCCGGTCACATGCAGGTTTTTCACCACAGCCTGGTTGCCCAGGGTAGAGAACAGACCCTGGTTGCTCTCCCCGGAGGTCACATTGGCCGCGATGGTCAGACCGCTGATGGTATAGCCCCGGCCGTCAAAGGCGCCGCGGAAGAAAGTGCCGCTGCTGCCCTCTGCGCCGATGGGGTTCCAGTTGGCGATGGAGGAGAGGTCAATGTCCCCGGTGAGGACAACATATTTTCCCTCATAGCTGTCTCCGCCGTCCACTGCCGCCGCAAAGGCAGCCAGTTGCGCCGCGGAGCCGATCCGATAGGGATCCCGCTCCGTGCCGCTGCCGCCGAGGGTAGAGCCGGCTTTTTCCAGCGCATTCTCCGTGGCCGTCAAAATGGCGCCGGAACTGCGGGTCGCCCCGGAGACGGTGTCCACGCCGGTGGTGCCGTTCTGCTTTTTGATCTCCTCCAGAACGGTGATGGCCTTGCTCCACTGCTCCGAGCTTTCCTTTTGCCCGATCGCCGTAATATCGGAAATTACGATCGCATCACTTTGCTTGGCAAGGGTCACCGTGACGGTGACAGTACCGCCAAAGCCCTCTGCGCTTCCGGTATAGCTTCCCGGCGTATAGCTGCTGTCCACACTTGCCGCCAGCGCTGTGGAAAACAGCGAAAAGACCATAACAAACGCCAGCAAAACCGCCAGAAGCTTGCTTTTCCCGTGTTTATGCTTCATAATGCCTCCTTACAAAATATAATAATATGGATCCTTCCCTTGCCTGCCCTGTTTGGGGCGGGCTTTCTACAGGAAAATGCGTTCTTTCCCCCTGCACCTCCTCTCTTTCCCGGGAATTTTTTGCAATTAGCGTTCGCTAACTGTAGAGCAGCCTACACGATGCCCCTCTCCCGGAGCCGTTCCATCGCAGGTCGAAACAGAATTTTTTGTCATTTTAAGGTTAGCTTATGCTAACTTATAAGCAAAAATAAAATGCACTTCCGCACACCGACCAGGACGAACCGCACTTTTCAAAAACACTATATCTTATACCGCCCGCTTTGTCAAGAAAAATGCATCACAGCACCACTCCTCAGTTTCCCCCCAAGCAAAACTGCTCTGCAATTTATGAGTTACTCATAAACCGCCCCATATCTTTCGGTTTTTCCCGTTTCTGCGTATAATGGCCGCAACAGGAAAGCCCATCCCGGCTTTCATAATAATAAGGAGGAGAACATCATGCTGCAAGAAAAAGTGATCGCCCTGCTGAAAAACAATATGTGGGATCTGGCAAGCTGTGCAAACGGCGAGCCGAATGTTGTCCCTGTTGCCTTTAAGGATGTGACCCCGGACGGCAAGCTGGTGGTCGGCGATGTGTTTCTGGAGACCACGCTGAAAAACCTTTCCGCCAACGCTGGCAAAATCGCCATTTCCGTTTATGACGCCAAAAGTCTGGAGGGCTACCAGATCAAGGGCACTGCGGAATACCTCACAGAGGGCGCGGTCGTGGACGGCTTCCGCACCATGGTAGAACAGATGTTCCACGGCGCCGCGACCGCCAAAGGCGCGCTGTGCATCACCCCGGAGCGCGTGATCGTCACTACCCCCGGCGCAGACAACAAAAAAGAGCTGTAACAGAAAATTGGGCAGACGCTTTTTGCGCTCTGCCCATTCATTGCCCGCCTTACTCATAAATTCCATAGTTACTTGTACTTTGGGCTGCACCTCGCTATAATAGAGCAAAACAGGCCGAGGTGAGAAAATGTACCAGAGAAAATTGGAAAAGGACATTCGCTGCCCTTTGGAATACGGCATGGACTTGTTTGGCGGAAAGTGGAATTCCCGGATCATCTGCGTTCTGGCAACGCTGGGTACCCTGCGGTACAGCGCCCTGCGCAAGGAGATGGGAAACATCACCGACGCCGTGCTGGCGTCCACACTGAAAACGCTGATCGCAAACGGCATCGTGCTGCGCAAGTCCTATGACGAGATCCCGCCCCGGGTGGAATACAGCCTTTCCGAAAAGGGCGCTTCCGTTGTTCCGATCCTGCAGAGCATCTGCCAGTGGGCAGGGGTGTTTTACAAGGACGCCGGCGAAGCACCCATGATCCAGTGCCGGAAATGCGATCACCGGGGATAGGAGCAGCCATGTCGAAGGATTCCACACTTCTCTCCACAACGCCGGTGTCCACGGCGTTCTGCAAGCTGGCGGTACCGGCTGTTTCGGCGCAGCTGATCAACATTCTCTACAATCTTGTGGACAAAATGCTCATCGGGCGCATTCCGGGAATCGGACAGCAAGCGCTGGCCGGCGTTGGCGTGACCACGCCAGTGATCCTCGCGCTCTCAGCCTTTGCCGCATTGGTCAGCATGGGCGGCGCACCGAAGGCCTCCATTTTTCTGGGCAAGAACGATGTCCCCCAGGCGGAAAAAATCCTGGGCTGCTGCACCTGGATGCTGCTTCTGCTCTCTTTTGTGTTGACGTCCGTGATGCTGCTGTTCGGCCGGCCGATCCTCATGCTGTTCGGTGCAAGTCCGGACACCATCTCCTTTGCCGCAGACTATATGAACATCTACTGCCTTGGCACTGTGTTCACCCAACTGACGCTGGGTCTGAACGCCTTTATCACCGCCCAGGGCAAAACCCTGGTCAGCATGGGCAATGTCGCCATCGGCGCGGTGGCAAATATCTTCCTGGATGTGCTGTTTATCAACCAGCTCGGTCTGGGCGTGCAGGGCGCGGCGCTGGCAACCGTTCTGGCGCAGGGTATCTCCGCCGCTTTTGTGATCCGCTATCTTTGCTCGAACAAAAGCACCCTGCGTCTGCGGGGTAAGCTGATTCGTTTTGACGCCGCCCTGCTGCGGCCATGTATGCTGCTGGGCGCTTCCCCGGCGCTTATGCAGCTGACGGAAAATCTGGTGGCGATCAGTTTCAACACCTCCCTGCAAAAATACGGCGGCGATATGGCGGTTGCCTCCATGAGCATTCTCAGCAGCGTGATGCAGTTTGTCATGCTGCTTCTTCCGGGACTGGTGCAGGGAGCGCAGCCGCTGCTCAGTTATAATCTGGGCGCGGGAAACATCCCCCGGGTCAAAAAGACCTTTCGCCTTTTGCTGGTGTGTTGCCTGATTGGCTCTTTTGGGATCTGGCTGCTGTGTATGCTGGCGCCGGGAACGGTTGCGGCCATTTTTACAAACGACGCCGCGCTCATCGAATACACCCGATGGAGCATCCGGATCTATCTTGCCATGCTGCTGATTTACGGCATCCAGACCGCGTGTCAATACAGCTTTGTGGCTCTGGATCAGGCACCCCGAGCGATTTTCCTCACCATTTGGCGAAAGGTGATCCTGCTAATCCCGCTGATCTTCATCCTGCCCCACCTGTGGCCGGATGCCGTCGCCGGTATTTTTCTGGCGGAACCGATTGCCGATACCATCGCGGTCTGCACCACCGCCCCTATGTTTTACCGCTACTACCGCAGCCTGTAAGACGGAGAAAAAACTGAACCGATCCCCGCTGTTTCAAATCCTGGGAACAGCGGGGATTTTTTGTACTTTAATATCGGCATTTCCAAATGATGCAAAAAGCGTGTCGGAGCTTGTTTTTCTCCGACACGCTTTTGTAGTATTCCGTTTTCCTATTCCACTTTTGACACAGCGCCTATTCGCCCAAGGTCTCCGCGAAGCGGGTATAAGTCTCCACCTTTTCCGCGCAGGCCGCGGCGCTTTCCGCCTTGGCCAGGACATAGATCTTGATTTTCGGCTCCGTGCCGGAGGGGCGAACCAGAAGCCGGCAGCCGTCCTCCAAGTCAAAGCGCAGCACATTGGAACCCTGGATCGGTGTTTGTCCCACGGTGCCCAGACCCGGCACGCGCACCATGCCCGTTCTGTAGTCCAGCTGGCGCACCACCGGCATATCGGCGATTTTCTCCAGAGGCTGCTCCCGCAGCCGCGCCATCAGCGCGTGCATTTTCTCCAGCCCGTCGATTCCCGGCATGACCAGATTCAGGGTCTTTTCCCCATAGAAGCCGTATTTTTCATACAGGCTGTCCATGGCCTGCTTGAGGGTCATGCCCTTTTCATGATAGTGCGCCGCCATCTCCGCGATCATCATGGAGGCAGTGACCGCGTCCTTATCCCGGACATAGTCGCCCATCATGTATCCGTAGCTCTCCTCAAAGGCCAGCAGATAGGAATAGCCCGTTTGCTGCACCTCGTATTCCGCCAGCTTTTCCGCCATGAACTTGAAGCCGGTAAAGGTCTGCTCGGCGTGTACCTCGTTCTGCTCCGCCACATCGCAGGCCATCATGGAGGTGACGATGGTGGTCAGAAAGGCCGGCTTTTCCGGCATGGTACCGGTCGCCCGCCTCGCCTGGATGATATAATCCAGCAGCAAAATGCCCATCTGGTTGCCGGTGATGGTCACATAGTTCTCGCCATCCCGCACCATCACGCCTACCCGGTCGCTGTCCGGATCCGTGCCGATGATCAGATCGCTTCCCACCTGACGCGCCAGCTCCACCGCCAGATAAAAGCCCTCCGGATTTTCCGGGTTAGGGCTTGCCACCGTGGGGAAGCTGCCATCGAGCACCATCTGCTCCTGTACCGGGTGGATATGCTCCAGCCCCAGACGGCGCAGCGCCTCCGGCACCAGATGCCAGCCCGCGCCGTGAAAGGGCGTGAACACCACGCGGAAGTCCTTTGCCACCCGCCGCACCACGGCCGGGTCAATGGCCTGGGACAGCACCTTTTCCAAAAATGCCTCGTCCGTCTCCCCGCCGAGCATGGTGATCTTGCCCGCCAAAACGGCGGCGTCAAAGTCCATGGAGCTAATGCCGGTGAAAACATCGATCTTTTCCATCCCGGCGGCGATGGCGGCGGCGTGGGCCGGCGGCAGCTGGGCGCCATCGGACCAATAGACCTTATAGCCATTATACTCCTTGGGATTGTGGCTGGCGGTGATGTTGATGCCGGCGGTCGCACCGTAATGCCGGATGGCAAAGCTCAGCTCCGGCGTGGGGCGCAGCCCCTCGAACAGGCGCACGGCGATCCCGTTTGCCGCCATGACGCAGGCCGCCTCCCGGGCGAAACGGTCGCTGTTATTGCGGCAGTCATAGCACACCACAATGCCCTTTTCGCAGGCCTTTTCTCCCTCCGCCTTGATGACATCGGCAAAGGCCTGGGTGGCCTGGCGGATGACATGGATATTCATGCGGTTAGTGCCCAGCCCCATAATCCCCCGCAGACCGGCGGTGCCAAATTCCAGAGGGGCAAAGAATCGGCTTTCGATTTCTTTTTCATCGTCCCGGATCTGATCCAGCTCCTGCCACTCCTGCTCGGTGAGGGTGGGGCTGTCCAGCCACTTTTCATAGATTTCTCTATAAGTCTTCTCCACTTTCCGGTTCCTCCTTCATGAGTATTCTGGCGTCTTCCACGATGGAGGCGGGCACATACATATCCACGCCGAAGCCGGCCATACCCAAAATCACCTTGCCCAGGTCTCCGCCGCCGGGCAGTCGCGTGAGTACCGGGATACCATAGGCCTCCATCTTTCCCAGAAACAGCTTGTCTCCCATGTCGTTGCAGCTGCAGTGGCACAGGAACACCGGCGGCTCCGGCTCGCCGTTTTCGTCCTTCGGCCAGCGCTCCCACAGGTCGCCAATTTTTTCACTTCGTCCCCAGCTTGTCTGCGGCATGGGGACCGTTTCACCGCCGCAATCCGGGCAGGTCTGCCCTTTCGCCGCTGCATTGCACTTGGGACACCAGTTCATCGCTTTTCCTCCTAAGTATCTGCACCATTGGCCAAAGCCCAAGGGGCCGGCCGGAATGTTTTCTGGCTTCTTGCGCAAGCATATGCCGCCTGCGCGCTATTTATGATACCGGCTTCCCTCCAGAATGGAGAAAATCCGGTAAATTTGCTCCATGACCATCACTCTGGCAAGATGATGGGGAAAGGTCATGCGGCTCATGGAAAGCCGCAGCGCCGCCTGCTGCTTGATTTGGGGATGCAGGCCAAAGGAACCGCCGATCATCAGACAAAGCCGGCTTTTTCCCGCGTTTGCCCAGTCCTGCAGACGCTGCGCCAACTTTTCGCTGGAGAGCAAATCCCCCTCGATGCAGAGCGCCGTTGTCACCGCACCGGCCGGGATCTGCTTTTGGATCTCTGCCGCTTCCCGCAGCAGGGCGGCTTCGATCTCCTTGGGCGAGGGCGCATCCGGCAGGCGCTGCTCCGGCAGCTCGATCAGTTCAAATTTGCAGTAAGCGCCAAGACGCTTTTGGTATTCCCGCACCGCCTCCAGCAGGTATCGCTCCTTGAGCTTTCCCACGCAGATCAATCGGACACTGAGCATTGCACATTCTCCTTTGTCCACTCCAGCCGCAGCGCTCTGTCCGCCGGAGCCACCTCCAGCAGGCTGCCGCAGCCCCGGCGCTCCAACGCGGCGGAGACCGTTCTCCGCGCCAGTCCCGGCGTGTTGTTTTCCTGGCTCAGGTGCGCCAGGACGATATGCCGCGCCCCGGCGTCGGCCAGCTCCGCGGCCAACTCCGCGCACATTTCGTTAGACAAATGCCCCCGAGGCGAACGGATCCGCTCCTGCAAAAACCGGGGATAGGCGCTTTGGCGCAGCAGCTCCGGGTCGTGGTTGGCCTCGATGACCACGGTCTCCGCACCGGCCAGGCCGCGGAACATGGCGTCCGTGACGCAGCCGGTGTCTGTTGCAAAGCCCAGACTGCCGCTTTCCGTTTCGATGCGATAGCCCACACTTTGCGCGGTGTCGTGGGGCGTGGGAAAGGGCGTAACAAAAAAGGCCCCTAAGGGGCAAGTTTGTTCCACCTGCAGCCCACGCAGGGCGGGGGCTGTTTCCGGAATTTCCCGGCACAGCCCCTCCGCCACCAGCGCAGGTGCATAAATCGGCACAGTATGCCGCTTGACCAGAGTCCGCAGACCCTGAATATGGTCCTTGTGTTCGTGGGTAATGAGGATCCCTGTCAGATCCTCCAGCGTCAGTCCAAGCGCCTGCAGCGCAAGGCGGATCCGGCGGGTGGAAATGCCCGCGTCGATCAACAAATGCCCCTCCGGGACACTGACCAGCGTGCTGTTGCCCTTGGAGCCGCTGGCAAGGGTTACCAGCCGCATCAGCTTACCTGGGCTTCCACCGTGGGGGTGGGTTCGTCCGGCTCCTCCACCAACTCGATATCGGCGCCCAGCGCGCGCAGCTTGCCGATCAGATCCTGATAGCCGCGCTCGATAAACTGGATATCCTCGATCAGGGTAACACCCTTGGCGATCAGTCCGGCGATCACCATGGCCGCGCCGGCGCGCAGGTCGCAGGCCACCACCGGCGCACCGCTGAGCTGGGGCACGCCCTCGATGATGGCGACCTTGCCGTCCACCTGAATTTGTGCGCCCATTTTGCGCAGCTCGTTGACATATTTATAGCGGTTGTCCCAAACGCCCTCCGTGACCACGCTGGTACCCTCCGCCACGCTCAGCGCCGTGCTGATCTGCGGCTGCATATCCGTGGGGAAGCCGGGATAGGGCTGGGTTTTGATGTTGGTGCGGCGCAGGGGCTGAGTCCGGCTGACGACCACGCTGTCCTCTTCCTCCTGGACGGAAACGCCCATTTCCCGCAGCTTGGCGCTGATGCAGTCCAGATGCTTGGGGATGACATTGCTGATGCGCACCTCGCCGCCGGTGGCGGCCACCGCCGCCATGTAGGTACCGGCCTCGATCTGGTCGGGAATAATGCTGTAGCTGCCGCCGTGCAGGTGGGAAACGCCGTTGATACGGATGGAATCCGTTCCCGCGCCGCGAATGTCCGCACCCATGGAGTTGAGGAAGTTTGCCAGATCCACAATATGCGGCTCCCGGGCGGCGTTGTCGATAACCGTGCGTCCCTCCGCCATGCAGGCCGCCAGCATGATGTTCATGGTCGCGCCGACGGATACCTTGTCTAAATAGATCTCCGCACCCTGCAGCCGGCCGTCCTTGGCATGGGCATAGACGAAACCGCCGGAGACTTCGATTTCCGCGCCCAGAGCATTCATGCCCTTGATATGCTGGTCGATGGGACGCACTCCGAAGTTGCAGCCGCCGGGCATGGTGGTCTTGGCCTTGCCAAAGCGCCCCAGCATGGCGCCGATGAGGTAATAGGAAGCGCGAATTTTACGCATCAGGTCGTAAGGGGCTTCCTGGATCTGCACCTGGGTGCAATCGATTTCCACTGTGGATTTATTGAGCATCCGACACTTCGCACCCAAATGGGTGAGAATGGTCAGCAGCATATCGGTATCGCTGATCTCCGGGACATTTTCAATGCGGCAGATGCCGTCCACCATCAGCGCAGCGGGGATGATGGCCACCGCCGCGTTTTTTGCGCCGGAGATCTCCACCTCTCCAAACAGCGGCTTACCGCCGATCACTTTATATTTTTCCAATGTATATTACACCTTCCTAAACCCGCTCTTTGCGCGGGTCACCGGTAATCATTTGTTTGATTTGCTTATAGTATATGTCTTTTACACGCTATTAGACAGGATGAATTGTATCACATCCCACTATAAAAAGCAATCAATGCCGCAAAAAAAGCAGGACTTTTTTCGCAGTCCCGCTTTTGTATTTTTACAAAACCACGATTTGCTTTGTATAAAGTCCATCCGGCACGGGTTTTGCGCTTTTTATTCGATTTTCTCCGTTCTCCCCGTGACGGCGTTGACAGAAAAGCTGCCGCCATCGGTATCCAGCCTCCAGGTAGGCTGGAGCACGCAGTTGCCAGAGGTAGGCACACTCGCGGCATAGCCCGCCTGCACGCCGGTGATCTCATGGATCTGTCCGCCGTACTCGCTGTTGACAAAATACAGCACCGCCGTCATGGCGGAGATCGCGTCTCCGGTCTCGCCGGCCGCCGTGTCAAACAGGCGCTGGCCGTCAATGCGGTACAGGCCGTCCTCCCGGAAGAAAAAGCGCACCTGACACGCCCAGACCGGATCGCCCTGCCAGCTACACAGCGCCGTGATGGCCGTTTCCTGCCCCACGGTCTCCTGTCGGATCTGGCTGCTGTCCGCGGAAACACCCAGCTGCTCCAGCAGCTGCCGGACCATGTCCCCCTCGCCGCCGGCCTTGCAGACCCGCGTTGGGGTAAAGTCCACTTCAAAATCCCCGGTGCCGCGAAATTCCGCTGTGCCCTTTTCGCCGGTATAGCGGAAAATGCTTCCGCCCTTTTCCTGACAATCGGTCTCGCCCAGCAGCGCTGCGGCCGCGGCGGCCTCCTTTTGGGAGTCCCGGCTGAGATTCCAGACCCGTAGGCTTTCCTCCGGCAGGATTTCCGTTTTCAGCTGCACGCCCCGCTGCTCCAGCGTTTGGGTAAAGGCAGCCTCCGCCGTTTTCTGATAGCTTCTCTGGTGCATCCGATCCGCCGCCAGCAGTCCGCCCAGCGTCAGATCCAGCAAAAGCAGCGCCAGGATGATGATATTTTTCAGTTTTCCCGTATCCATAGGCCTTTTCCTGTTCTTCTACTCGGCTTTTTCGATGTTCCATTCCGCCCAGACCCGGCCATTGCTTTCCCGGTATTCCAGCTGCATCGATCCGCCGCCGGCATCCTGGAGCAAAATGGCCTCCAGCAGGGGTGTAAGGGGCTTTTCCATGGCGCCGGTGGCGGTGAATTCCCGCAGATACAGATCCGCCTCCCGCAGGGCGCTGCCCACCGCCACTCTGGCGGCGTATTCCTGCCCGGACAGGCACACCGGCAGACCATTGAGCGTGTAGCGGAAATAGAACACATAGCCGTCCTCGCCGCTTTCCACACGCCACAGCCGCAGCCCGGCCTCGCCGCAGCGGCCGCTTATCACCTGCTGCACCAGCTCCCCGGCCAGCTGCGCGGCCTCCCGCAGTTCCAGAGGCAAGCCATCTGCCTCCGTGCTCCGAAAGCGCAGCACGCCGTCACTGCGCAGTCGCAGGCTTTTTCCCCCGTCCACATAGACCGGGTCGCCCCCCTGCTCGGTATAGCTGTCCGCCATATAGTCATTGATGCCAAAGGCCGGCAGCAACTCCTCGGTGCCGCTGTCCCGAATTGCCGGAGTGCGCATGGTGAAGTTGGACAAATTGGGGTCCAGCTGTCGGGTCAGCAGGGTATCCCCCGCCACCAGACTGCAATCCTCCCGCTGGAACGCAAAGGCCGCGTCATTGGCGGTGAACTCCTCCAGCCGGCTTTGCAGCGCATCGGCGTGCAGACCGGTATCATAGGCAAAAATGCCCCCTTCGCTGCGGCAGTACAGGCGGGTGTTTTTCCCCGTCTCCGCCAGGCAAAGCTGCTGCACCTCCGCACCGGCAAGCCAGTCGGGGCTTTGTATGCCAAGCCAATCCGCCAGAAGCTCCAGCGGAATGGCGCTTTGCAGGTCAAAATACACGCCGTTGGACTCCAGCGCCTGCTGCCAGTCTTCCTCCTGCACCCGGCTGCCGCTGTCCGCGCTGCCGACAGCATCGCCCAGCAGGGCGGAAAACCGATCGTACAGCAGCTTGCTTTCCGTGCCGCCCCAGACGCCATAGCGCCCGGTGTCCTTTCGCGTTACCGCTGCGGCGCAGGGCTGCAGCAGGGCGGAAAGCTCCCGACTTTCTTCGCTTTGGCTCTCCTGCCGGTTCCAGCGAAAGCCCTGGATCTGCAGCGCCTGGGTCAGCAGCGCCACGGCCAGCACCGCCAGCACCACGATCAGCAGGGTCTTGCCCCGCTCGCCTGTTTTACGCCGCATCCTTGGGTCCTCCCACAGGCAGAGTCATGGTGATGACTGTGCCCTCGCCCAGCTGGCTTTCCAGCTGCAATTCTCCCGCATGCTGGTGGATGATCTCCTGGGAAATGGACAGCCCCAGTCCGGTGCCGCCGGACTGGCGGGAGCGTGCCTTATCCACCCGGTAAAAGCGTTCAAACACCCGGGAGACATCCTCCTTGGGAATGCCGATGCCGTTATCCCGCACCGCGCACCAGACGGTGCCGTCTCCTGCGCCGGCGGTGACCTCGACCCGGCCGCCCTCCGGCGTGTATTTCAGGGCGTTGCTGACCATGTTCAGCAGCACCTGCTCGATCCTGGCGCGATCGCCCCGGATCTGGGGCAATCCCGGCTGGATCTCCAGGCAGAACTCGTGCTTTTTCTGCGCCTCCATGCGCACAGCGTTGTAAACATCCTCCACCGACTGGGCAAAGCTGAACCAGTCGAACACGCAGCCGGAACGCCCGGCGTCAAAATTGCTCAGGGTCAGCAGATCCTGTACGATCTGCGCCATGCGGTCGCTCTCCCGGAGGATCACACCCAAAAACTGCTTGCGGGTCTCCGGATCCAGCTCCTCCGCCTCTACCAGCGTCTCGGCATAGCTGCGCACACTGGTAATGGGCGTGCGCAGCTCGTGGCTGACATTGGCCACAAATTCCCGGCGGGTCTGCTCGCTGCGGCGCATATCGTCAATGCTCTGCTCCAGCTGTCCGGCCATGTCGTTAAAGGTGCGGGTAAAGGCGCCCAGCTCGTCCGCGGAGCTGTTCTCCGGCTTGTTGGTAAAGTCGCCCTTTGCCATGCGCTCCGCCGCCCGGGTCAGCCGCTGAATGGGCGTGACCAGGGTCTTGGCCAGCAGCAGGCCGAACAGCACCGCGATCACCAGCCCCACCAGAAGCGCCTCCAGAATGATATGTACCAGCTGGCTGTTGAGCTGCTGCACGCTGGTCTTGTTGTCCTGGATATAGATGATGTAGCCATCGCCGCTGCTGTCACTGGAAATGGGCAGCGCCACATCCATGTAATTTGCCGTGGGGTCGTAGGCATAGCCCTCCTTGCCGCTGAGGGCGGTGAGGATATTGGGCGTGAGCGCCACCACATTCCCCGCCGGGCTGCTGCCGGTCAGGCAGCTGCCGTCCCCGGCGGAGAGGATATAGTAATCCCGCTCTCCGGAATCAATGCCCAGCTGGCCGGAATAGGCTCGAAGAATATCCGACAGCGCCTCCGCCGGGTCATCCCCCGCGGCCGCCGTGCGCAGATCTGTGGCCAGCTCGCTGCTGGAAAACACCGTTTGCATCTGCTGATAAAAGCGTTCCAGATAAAAATTCCGCACCTCCCGGCTCAGGAACATCCCGGCCACGGTCATCAGGCAAACGATGATCAGCAGTATGATAACGACCAGTTTTGTATATAAGCTTCGGTTCATTTACCCCTGCTCCTCAATCAAAAGGCTTTGCGCCGCTTACTCGCTGAAATAATAGCCCACGCCGCGCTTTGTCATCACATACACCGGTTCTGCGGGCTTGTCCTCCAGCTTTTCCCGCAGCCGACGGATGGCCACATCCACCGCGCGCAAATCGCCGAAGTAGTCATACTGCCACACCTGACTCAGCAGTTCCTGCCGGCTGAGCACCTTGCCCGGCTGGGAGGCCAGGCATTTGATCAGCTCGTATTCCCGCTGGGTCAGCTCCAGCTCCTCCCCGTTTTTGAACACGGTATGGCGGGCGGTGTCCACCAGGATATTCCCCCGGCGGATCACGGCGCTGTCGTTTTCTGCCGGCGGGGCATAGCCGTTGGCCGCCCGGCGGATATTGGTCTTGACCCGCGCCACCAGCTCCCGCAGGGAAAAGGGCTTTGTGATGTAGTCATCCGCGCCCAATTCCAAGCCCTGCACCTTGTCGGTCTCGTCCTCCCGGGCGGTGAGCATGATGATGGGAATGGTCTGCCCCTCGTCCCGCAGGCTGCGGCAGACCTGGAAGCCATCCATCTTCGGCAGCATCACATCCAGCAGCATCAGATCCGGGTGCTCCGTTCTGGCAAGCTCCAGCCCCGTTTGCCCATCGTAGGCGCACAGGGTGGTATAGCCCTCTTTTTCCAAATTGAATTTCAAAATATCCACAATGGATGTCTCATCATCCACGATTAGGATCGTTTTTTCTGTTTTTTCCATGTTTACGCCTTTCCCAACGCCCTTGCTTTCAACACCGCAAAGACAGTTTTGGCATCCTCCACTTCTCCGGCGCAGACCATGTCGTGCAGCCGGGAAAAGGGCAGCCGCTCCACATCCAGAAATTCATCCTCGTCCAGGTGCATTTCTCCGCCGGTCAGCTCCGTTGCCAGATAGGCATACAGCTTTTCCCCGGAAAAGCCGGGGGACGGCAGGATCGCGCCCAGCGGCTCCAGCTTGCCGGCGCGCAGACCGGTTTCCTCCGCCAGCTCCCGCAGGGCGCACGCCGCCGGATCCTCGCCCTGCTCCAGCTTACCGGCCGGCAGCTCCAGCAGCTCCCTTTCAAAGGCATAGCGGTACTGCCGCACCACCCAGGTGCAGCCCTCTCCGTCCAACGCCAGAATACACACGCCGCCGTTGTGCTCCACGATCTCCCGGAACGCGGGCTTGCTATTGGGCAGCTCCACCTTGTCCCGGCGCACCCGGATGATCTTCCCCCGGAAGATCTCCTCGCTTTCCAGTCTGCGTTCTATATGTTCCATACTCTGTCCTCCCCTTCGGGTCATAGTCTATCCATGTTACCCTGTAGTATAGCACAGTTCCGCAAAAAAGGGAACAGAAAACAGCAAGTGATGCGCCCTATGCGCCCTACTCCCCACAATTACATATAAAAATGAAAAAGTCTGGCGTATTCCTCACGGAAAGAACGCCAGACCTTTGTATTCTATTTAATACTGCAAAATCGGCGCGGAGCCGTCGTCCTCGCCCTTTGTGATCTTTTTTACCTGGGCAATATAGCTGTAGCTTTCGTTGACGGTGACCGTAAAGCTGTCCCCCACGCGCTTTCCCAAAAGCTGCTTTCCCATAGGGGATTCCTTACTGATCCGCCCCTGCAGCGGGTCGCAGCGCACGGTGGTGACCACCTGCAGGATCTCCGTTTCCCCGTCCTCCGGCAGGTACAGCTCCACCCTGTCATACAGTCCCACCTCGTCATCGCCGGACTGATCCTCGATCACCTTGGCGGAGGCGATCATCCGCTCCAGATAGCGCACTCGGCTTTTGTTCCGGTTCAGCGCCTGCTTCGCGGCCTTGTACTCGAAGTTTTCGCTCAAGTCGCCAAAGGCCCGCGTCCGCTTGACCTCCTCCAGCAGCTCCGGCATCAGCTCCAGGCGGCGCTGATCCAGCTCCGCCTGCATTTTGGCAATGTCCTGTCTGGTCAGTTCATCTCGCATGATTCTGCCTCCCTTTCTTTCACGGCGGCGTCATAAATGGCCTTACGGGACAGCCCCGTGGCCTCCGCCGTCTGCCGGGCGGCGTCCTTCAGGGAAAGTCCCTCCTGCCGCAGCGCCTTCACTTGCTCCAGCGCGTCCTCCAGCGTGATCTCCTCCGGCTGTTCCGGCGCAGCGCCCCGGATCACCAGCACAAATTCTCCCCGGGGCGGCAACTCCGCATACCGCGCCACCGCGCCGGACAGGGTCGTGCGGATGACCTCCTCGTGCAGCTTGGTCAGCTCCCGGCACAGGGCAATGTCCCGATCGCCCCAGGCCGCCAGCATATCCGCCAGCGTATCCCGCAGCTTGTGGGGCGCTTCATAAAAGACCAGGGTACGGGTCTCCTTTGCCACCGCCAGCAGATGCTCCCGGCGGCACTTTTTGCCCGTGGACAAAAAGCCCTCAAAGCAAAAGCGCTGGGTCGGCAGGCCGGAAAGCGCCAGCGCCGTTACCACCGCGCTGGGACCCGGCACCCCCGCCACGGTCACGCCGCTTTCTCCGCAAAGACGCACCAGCTCCTCCCCGGGGTCGGAGATGGCGGGCATTCCCGCATCCGTGACCAGCGCGGCGCTTTCTCCCGCCAGAAGCCGGGAGACGATCTCCGGGCCGCTTTTCCGCCGGTTGTGCTCATAATAGCTGACCAGCGGCTTTTTGATATCCAGATGGTTGAGCAGCTTCAGGGTCACGCGGGTGTCCTCCGCCGCGATAAAATCCACCGCGCCAAGCACCTCCGCCGCCCGGGGAGAAAGGTCTCCCAGATTGCCGATGGGCGTTCCCACCAGATATAAGACTCCGCTCATGCTTTTTCCTCCGTCCTGTGGTAGATCCGCCGGATCTCCTCGCTGTCCTCTCCGGCGGGATTTTTCAAATATAGGGGCGCTTCCAGCTCCAGCCCCACCCCGGCCTGCTTTTGCCCGCCCACCAGGATCAGGCGGCCGGGATAGCCGGGGGCGTGGTGGACGCAGCGGAGCCACTTGGGCGACAGTCCCACGGCCTCCATGCCGCACAGCACCCGAGAAAGCGCCTGGGCGCGGTGGCACAAAAACAGCCGTCCGCCGGGGCGTAGCAGTCTTGCCGCTGCCGCCAGCCAGGATTCCAGGTCGCCGTGGTTTTCCCGGCGGGCATCATCCCGGTCGGCGTCCGGGGCGGCTTTTCCCCGCGCCGGTTCAAAATAGGGCGGGTTCATCACCACCAGATCCTGCTGGCCATAGGGAAGCAGCAAAGGCTCCCGCAGGTCTCCTTCCCACACGCACAGCCGCTGGGAAAGGCCGTTTTCCTCCGCCAGCTGCCGCGCCAGACGCACCGGCTCCCGCCGGCGCTCCACCGCCTGTCCGGCAGCCTCCGGCAGGGTGCAAAGCAGCAGGATCGCCAGGGTGCCGCAGCCACAGCCCAGATCGCACAGCTGGCGCGTATTATGCCCGGCATGGTGCAGAGCGAAGTCCGCCAGCAGCATCGAATCGGCAAAAGAGCCGCCTTCTCCCGTCAGAGACACCACCGGCCCGCCGGGCCAGAGCCTTGTTGTTTCCATTCCGCTTTCCTCCCTGTCTTTCCCGCTGATCGGTTTTCTGTTTCCATAGTACCACATTCCGGAAATTACGCAAGCGGGAATCTCCCTTTCTTTCCCGCAGCTGTGCAGCAATATAAAAAGCCCTGCTCACTTGAGCAGGGCAGCTTGACAAAAAAGTCGGAGACTTTTTTGTCAAGCTTGGCTCTCCCTTTGGGAGAGCTGTCGCCGTAGGCGACTGAGAGGGTTTTGCAAACAATCAAGCCCCTCGGGGTTCATATGGTATTGGTCATTGTTTTCCCTCTCCGTCCTCGCTGCGCTCGGCCACCTCTCCCATAGGGAGAGGCAAGGCTGTCGAAAACAGCAGGCAGTATCGTTTCTCGCAGCAGCGGGGGAGTTTGAGGGGACAAGACCCGCCTCAATCAGATAAACCGCCGCGGAAAGTAAATTGTAAAAAAGCCCTGCTCGGACGAGCAGGGCTTTTTATGTTAGATCTTACGATCTTGGATTACTCCTCAACGATGGCACCGGCGCCGCAGGCGTCTGCGCAAGAACCGCAGGAAACGCACTCATCGGCGTTGATGACATACTTACCATCACCCTCGGTGATGATGCTCATGGGACATGCATCGGCGCAGGAGCCGCAAGCAACGCAATCGTCAGTAATCTTGTAAGCCATGGTAAATTCCTCCACAGAAATAATATTTTTGCACGGCCGCGCGTTATGCACTGCCTTATGCAACCACATAATAACACAAAAATCTGAAAATGCAATTGGAAATTTCCCGAGAAATTCAAAAACAGCAAAAATCTCGTTTTTCACCATTATTCACGGGTGTTTTATCTGCTTTTCCATGGTTTTCTTTGGTTTTTGTGTCTTTTTTATCGTGATTTGTTTCGAAATCCGACGCAGTTTGCAGAGGCTTTGCAATAAAATGAGAATTGTATATTTTGAACAAATGGAGGCTGTATATGCGTACAGGCAAGCGTTTTACCCAAAAAGCCGGCAATGCGGTGCTGCTGGCACACGAGGCCGCAGCGCAGCTGGGACACAGCTATGTCGGCACAGAGCACCTGCTTTTGGGGCTGAGTTTGGAAGAAGAGGGTCTTGCCGCCCGGCTGCTGCGGGCGCGGGGATTGGGCAGCGACCGACTCTCCGACCTGACCACCGCCGCCGTGGGCTGGGGCAGTCCCGGGACCCCAGCCGCCGGACTCAGCCAACGCGCCCGACAGGCCATCGCCCTTGCCGGGCAGGAGGCCGCCGGAGAACCCGGCCGCCGGGTCGGCACCCAGCATCTGCTGCTGGGACTGCTGCGGCTGCCGGACTGCACCGCAGCGCAGCTGCTGCAAACGGCGCACATCCCCCGGGAAAGCCTGTACCGCGCCATCCGAAGCCCCGCCCCCGCCGCGCCAAAGCCCCTGCCGATCCTGCGCCCGCTGCCCACGGCGCTGCTCCCCTACGGGCAGGATCTGACCGCCCTGGCCATGCTTGACCGCTTTGACCCGGTGATCGGCCGGGAGGCCGAGCTGGAGCGGCTGGTTCAGATCCTCTCCCGGCGGCGCAAAAACAATCCCTGTCTGGTGGGCGCGGCCGGCGTGGGCAAAACCGCCGTGGCCGAGGGGCTTGCCCTGCGTCTGGCGCGGGGACAGGTCCCCCAGTCGCTGCTGGGAAAGCGGCTGTTCTCCCTGGAGCTTTCCGGCCTGCTGGCCGGGGCTCGGTACCGGGGGGATTTTGAAGAGCGCCTGCGCACGGTGCTGGACGCAGTGCGGCGCACGGGCGATGTGATCTTGTTCGTGGACGAAATCCACAACATCGTCGGCACTGGCGCGGCGGACGGCAGTCTGGACGCCGCCAACCTCCTCAAGCCCGCGCTGAGCCGGGGAGAGTTCCAGCTGATCGGCGCTACGACCACGGAGGAATACCGCAAGCACATCGAATCCGACTCCGCTCTGGAGCGGCGCTTCCAGCCCCTTGTCATCCGGGAGCCTGCGCCGGAGATCGCCATAGACATTCTCGCTGGACTGCGGGAGCGCTATGCCCGGCACCACGCCGTGACGATTTGTGACGAGGCCGTCCGGGCGGCTGTGGAGCTTTCCGTGCGCTACATCCATGACCGCTGTCTGCCGGACAAGGCGATAGACCTACTGGACGAGGCTGCCAGCCGTACCCGGCTGCACGCTCCGGCGGAGACGCAGCCCACGGTGGATGCCGCCGCAATAGCACAGGTGGTGGCGGAGTGGACAGGCATTCCCGCCGGAAAGCTCAGCCGCGCCGAGGGGGACGCGCTGCTCCGGCTGGAGCAGCGGCTTCGCCGCCGGGTCATCGGCCAGGACGAGGCTGTCTCCACCGTGGCAAAGGCCATCCGCCGCAGCCGTCTCGGTCTGGGCGACCCCCGCCGCCCTTTGGGCAGCTTTCTGTTTCTCGGTCCCACCGGCGTGGGCAAAACAGAGCTGGCGCGTGCGCTGGCGGAAGCCCTGTTCGGTGCACCGGATGCCATGATCCGGCTGGACATGAGCGAATACGCCGAGAAGCACAGCGTCAGCCGCCTGCTGGGCGCGCCGCCGGGATACATCGGCCACGACAGCGGCGGACAGCTGACGGAGGCCGTCCGCCGCCGGCCATACAGCCTGATCCTGCTGGACGAGATTGAAAAAGCACACCCGGACATCTGGGATCTGCTGCTGCAAATTCTGGACGAAGGACGCCTGACCGACAGCCGGGGGCGCACAGTAAATATGAAACACTGCATTCTGGTACTCACCGGAAACACCGGCGCGGAGATCCTTAGCGGAACCAGCCGCCCGCTGGGCTTTGCCGCCGGGGCGGAAACAGATGACAAAGCCCGGCGCAGGCAGGTGCGGCAGCTGCTGGAAAAACAATTCCGCCCGGAGCTGCTGGGACGGCTGGACGAGATCGTGCTGTTCCGCCCTCTTTGCCCCGACGCCGCCCGGGATATCGCCCGGCTGCTGCTGGAACAGCTGTTTCACCGGCTGGATGCCGCGGGAGTGCGGCTGCGGGTATCGGAGGACGCGCTGACCGCCCTGGCACAACAGGGCTATGACCCCCGGCGGGGCGCCAGACCACTGCGGCATCTGATCCGGAAGCAGTTGGAAGACCCTCTTGCGGAAATGCTGCTGGACGGTCGCCTGCAACGGGGCGGCAGCGCCCTTGTGCTGCTGGAAAATGGCGCGCCGGTCATCCGCGCTGTTCCAGCTGGGTGCCGGGATAATAATGGCTGAGGATCTCCGCAAAATCGCTGCCGGACTCGGCCATCAGCTTGGCTCCATATTGGCTCATCCCCACGCCGTGGCCATAGCCGGACACCTGAAAGACAAATTCCCCCTCCGTATACGCCAGGGTGAACTTGGTGCTGCGCAGGGAAAAAGCCGTGCGCAGCTTTCCGCCGGAAATGGCAACGCCGCCGATCTCCATACTGTCCACCCGCTCCCCCTCTGTCAGATGGGTCTCTCCCAGCCAGCCCGCCGGCTCATCCCCCAGCTGCGCATTGGGTTCCAGCGCCAGCACTGTTTCCCGGAACGACTCCGGACTGACCGCGACCTGGCTGAGCAGATTTTCCACCGTTTCCGGCGTTTCCGGGCTGGAAACGCTGACCAGATAGGGCAGCTGATTCCAGATCGCGCCGCTGGCCTCCGTTTTTCCGGCGCTGCTGGCGTGAAACACCGCCTGAATGGGGTCGCCGCCATAGCTGAGGTACAGCCCGTCCGTTTCCGCCACGGCGGCGGAAACCTTTTTCTGATAGCTGTCGTAATTGTCCCCCCAGATTTCACGCAGCGTCTCCGGACTTTGGTAGGCCTTGCAGCAGGCGGGGTCATCGCAGACCACTGCGTCCGGGTGGCTCTGGCTGGGGTGGTTTTGCTTATATAAAATGTAAGTACGCGCCGCAACTGCCTGCGCCTTGAGCGCCTCCGCCGGAAACGCCGCGGGCATCTCCCCCGCCACCACGCCGGGAAGATAGTCCGCCATGGTCGTTTCCTGCACCTGCCCCTGCACAGAGACCTTCAGGCTCCAGACTGCGTCTCCCCCCTGTTCCGCCTGTTCGGTGGGCGCGGGTGTGGACACTGAGGATTTCGGGCTTTCTTTTTCCTGTTCCCGCTGCTGTCCCAGCCCCAGCAGGGGAAGGCAGAGCGCACACAAGATCATAAAAGTAGTCAAAACAAAGGCTTTTCTCATTGCGCTTTTCCTCCTTGACGAAAAGTCCCCTTTGGTATAAAATAAATTTTGATTTTCGGGGCGCTGCGGCCTGTCCACAGCGCTGCCCAAACCACTATATTGAGAGTTGGTACTCCTTATGCGTAAAAAAACAATTTCCTTTCTGCTTGTCGGCCTGGTGCTGGGCGCTTTTTGCTCCTATGCCCGCTGGGCGCAGATCCTGACCTGCTTTGACGCCGACACCGGCTTTTACAGCTCCGGCTTCCATGGCAAGCTGGTCGTTATCCTGATCGTGATCGGCGCGCTGGTGCTGTCCGCCCTGATTGCCGGTATGCCGGCCAGTCACTTTGCCGGAAACCCCTATGGGCGCAAGTCTGCCTGCCACCTGATCCTGGCCTGCATCGCCGCAGTCGTCACCATCATCGGCGGCGTTCGTCTGCTGGGCGAGGCCGGCTCCCACTACCGTCTGGCCGCCCTGCTGCGGGTGGTGGCACTGCTGGGCATTCTGGCCGGTGTGAGCTATCCCCTGCTGGCGCGGGAAATGCGTCAGAAAGCCGCAAGCGGCTTTGCCGCCCTGCTGTCCCTTGTTCCGGTCATCTTCTGCTGCATCTGGATCGTCACCCTGTATCGGGAGCACAGTGCCGACCCGGTGGTGTGGGACTTTGGCATTGAGGTCCTCGCCATTGCCGCGGCAACGCTGGCGCACTTTTTCGCCGCCGGATTTGCCTTTGCCGGCGCCCGTCCCCGGGCAATGCTGTTTTGCTCTGCTATGGCCGTGCTTTTCACCCTGCCGTTCCTGGCCGGCCGCCTCTCCGGCTCTTACCAGCTGCTGTATCTCGGCAGCACGGTGGAGCTGGTCGCCCTGTGCCTGCGTACCAGCGGAAAGCCCGCGGCGGAATAATTCTTTTGAAATAAACACAGCCCCTTTCCGCATAGTCTGGTAACAGACTTGGGAAAGGGGTGTTTTTCATGTTTTCTGTTCTGCTGCTGGCCATGCTGGCGCTTTCCATCGTCTTTTCCGCCGCAAACGGCAGCGGCGGGGTGCTCACAGCCGCCGCCATAGACGGCGCCAAGGCCGCTGTGGAGCTTTGCATTTCCATGGGCGGTATGCTGTGCCTGTGGTCGGCGGTACTGGCACTGCTGCGCCGCTGCGGTGCGCTGCGGCAGCTGAGCCGCCTGTTTCGTCCGCTGCTGTTGGGACTGTTCCCCTCCGCCAAGGGCGATCCGGCGCTGCTGGAGGATCTTTCCGCCAATTTCTCCGCCAATCTGCTAGGGCTGGGAAACGCCGCCACTCCGGCGGGCATTTCCGCTGCCAGACGGCTGGCCAAGCAGGACGGCAGCGGCACGGTAACACCGGAGCTTGGGCGGCTGGTAGTACTCAACTCCGCCTCTATCCAGCTGATCCCCACCACGGTGGCCGCGCTGCTGGCGGCCGCCGGTTCCCGCCAGCCCTTCGCCATTCTCCCGGCGGTTTGGATCAGCTCCCTTTGCTCCGTGACCGCCGGGCTGGCCGCAGCCAGGGTGCTGGGCGGCAGGCCATGACGGATTTTCTCCTGCCCGGAATCCTGTGTCTGGCGCTGCTGCTGGGACAGCACAGACAGATTCCCCTGTTCCCCACTCTCTGCGACGGGGCAAAGGAGGGCGTGTATACCCTACTGCGGATTTTTCCCGCGCTGTGCATTCTACTGCCGATCCTGTATATGTTCCGTGCCAGCGGGGCGCTGGATGCGCTGGTAGCGCTGATGCGTCCTCTGCTGGAGCGGCTGCGCATTCCCGCCGACTGCGTTCCTCTGTTTCTGCTGCGCCCCCTCAGCGGCAGCGGTGCGCTGGCCATCGGCAGCGACCTGTTTTCCCGCTTTGGAGCGGACAGTCTGGTAGGACGCACCGCCGCCGTGATGCTCGGCTCCACCGAGACGACCTTTTATGTGCTGGCGGTCTACTTCGGCGCTGCCGGCATCCGGCGCAGCGGCCACGCCCTTCCCGCCGCCATGGTAGCCGATGTGGTCGGTTTTCTCACCGCCGCGCTGGTCACCCGCTGGTGGTTTGGAGGGTGATACAAAGTTGCACAAGTGTTTTCTTTTCGCCCACGCTATGCTATACTAAAGAAAACTGACGGATATATGCTGCCATCCAATTGGCAAGCACAGAAAGGAAAACACAAGTATGAAACCAGTGATGCTTTGGATCGGTGCCGGACAAATCGGCATAGCAATAGCCCGCCGCATGGGGGCAGGTATGAAAATCGTGGTCGGGGATAAAAAGAAAGAAAACGCATTCGCTATGGCGCAAACCATGCAGAGAGCGGGCTTTGATGTGATCCCCACGGAGACAGATCTGTCCAGCCGCGATTCCATCAAAAGGCTCATCGCCCTGGGCTGTGAACACGGTGAGATCAAAATGCTGGTAAACGCAGCGGGGGTATCCCCCAGTCAGGCGTCTGTGGAAACCATTTTGCGAGTGGACTTATATGGCACAGCGGTTCTGCTGGAGGAGGTGGGGAAAGTCATCGCCCCGGGTGGCGTTGGCCTTACCATCTCCAGCCAGTCCGGCTGGCGTATGCCTGCCCTGACGGCGGAGCAAGACGCCCTGCTTGCCACCACGCCCACCGAGGAGCTGCTTTCCCTTGACCTGCTGCAGCCGGAGAACATCCGCGACACACTCCACGCCTACCAGATGGCCAAACGCTGCAACGAAAAACGCGTCATGGCACAGGCGGTGGAGTGGGGCAAGCGCGGCGCAAGACTCAACGCCATTGCCCCCGGCATCATCGTGACCCCGCTGGCGCTGGATGAATTCAATGGAATCCGCGGGGATTTCTACAAAAATATGTTTTCCAAATGCCCCGCCGGCCGCCCCGGCACCGCAGATGAGATTGCCAATGTTGCCGAGCTGTTGCTGCGCGATACTGGTGCGTTCATCTCCGGTTCCACCTTTCTGGTCGATGGCGGCGCAACAGCCAGCTATTTTTACGGTCCGCTCAAGCCGGAAGCGTAACGGGAACGCCGGGAAATGCAAACGCATATCAAACATAAAATCAGAAAAGGGCGGTGTCTCATCTCTGAGATGCATCTGTAAAATAAAAGTAGACACCATAAAAAACACAAGTTTTTGGTGGTGTC
>CAVBJJ010000025.1:0-27193 GCA_963595735.1 bacterium | reverse complement strand
GAGTTTAAGCGTTTTCTTGTATATCTTGATTGTCATTCTACTTTATATGCCTATTTTAGCATAGAAAAAACGTTTTCTCTATTACTCTCCATTATTTTACGGAATAGTGGGCTGTCTTTCTTTATTTTAGTTGTGTTACTTTATCACACATGAGCATTGGAAGCAGGGTTGTCCTGACCGTAACCTTCCAGAAGGTTGATAACGCCCCAGATACCAAGACCTGCGCCCAGGGCAACCACGAGAGTCTGCAAAACACCAACTGCGCTGTTGAAAAATTCCATAAAATAATCCTCCTAAAAAATGTTTTTGATTTTTGGTTAAGTTGTTGCGTCAATCTCGTACACATCGAAGGTGTCCGTGGGCTTTACCACGGCACGCTGCTTCTTCATGTACCGTTCCATGTCAAAGACATTTTTAGGGTCGGCGTCGGCCGTGTATCTGTAATTCGGATGCCGGGTGAGGTCGTACTTGTCCGAAAGGAACGGGCGCACGCCCCGCAGCATGAAGATACACTTGCCGCCGTCCATCACTGCCAATTCGTCCTGGGTCATCAACTCCTTTCCTAATTTCTGATAACTGAGGCCGTGGGAAACCTGGCTGCCCCGGTTTTCAGACTGGTTATAGAGATCAATGGTCTCTTTCCCCAGCAGCTCCGAAATTTCCTTGAGCGTGGATTTCTCCTTGCCTCCCAAAAACAAGGTGCTGTCACAGTTTCCGACGATGGTATCTGCCGCGTCCTTGTAGATGGTCTTTAACTGACTCTGCGACTGCAAAATAATAGAAGCCGATATTTCACGGCTGCGGATGGTGGCGATCAGCTTATCGAAGTTCGGTATCTGGCCGATGTTAGCAAACTCGTCCAGGATCAGACGGACATGGACGGGCAGCCGCCCGCCGTAGAAGTCATCCGCCTTGTCGCAGAGCAGATTGAAAAGCTGGCTTTGCAGCATGGCAATGACGAAATTGAAGGTGATATCCGTATCGCTCATAATGAGGAACAGCGCTGTTTTCCGGTCGCCCATCGTGTCCAGCTCCAATTCATCCTCCGTCATAATGTCCCGCAGATCCTTGATATCAAAGGGGGCGAGGCGGGCACCGCAGCTCACCAAAATGCTTTTGAGCGTTTTGCCCGCCGCCATTTTGAATTTGACATATTGCTTGACGGCGAAGTGCTCCGGCTGCTTTTTCGCCAGATCGTCAAAGAGAATATCCACGGGACTTTTATAAGTCTCGTCGTCCTCTCTGGCTTCGCAGGCGTTCAGCAGGTCCAGGAGCGTGATGAAGTTCCGTTCCTCCGGCTCCGCCTCATACCAGATGTAGCCGATCAGGGCGCAGTATAAAAGCCGCTCGGCTTTGACCCAAAAATCTTCGGAGGATTTTTCTCCGTCGCCCTTCGTATTGGCAATGATGACATTGACCAGCTTCAAGATATCCTTTTCGGAGCGCACATAGGCCAGCGGGTTATATTTCATGCTCTTGGAAAAGTTGATGGTGTTCAGAACCTTGATACGGTATGGCTCATAGATGACCTTGCCGCGACCGTCCCGCACCGGCTTTCCGTCCTCGTCCAGCTTCGGCGCGCCGTGCAGGAGCATTTTCCCTGTTTCCTTCAAAAGCTGCCCTTTGGGATCGGTGATGACATAGGAACTGTGCATCTGCATGATGGACGGTTTGACAAAAAATCTCGTCTTGCCGCTGCCGGAGCCGCCGATGACGAGGATATTTTTATTTCTCGCCGTTTTCGGGTCCTTCGGACGGCTGGTCATGGTGAGGCTTTCCGTTCGGGTCAGGGGGATGTTCCAATCGGGAACGGGGTCTATGTAGGGCGCGATATCTGCCGCCGTGCCCCAGCGGGCGGAGCCGTATTCAATACCCTTGCGGTACTTTTTCGCGTTCTTGCCTTTGACATACACCGCCAGCCGGACGAGGACCGCGCCGAGGATGCCGATGCAGATATCCAGCGCATGAAAGCTGGGTGCGGAGCTGGCAAAGGCGGTCTGGAAGCCCTGCCCGATGTGTAGCAGCTTTTCCGAGGCGTCAAGCCCCGGTGCCAGCCGTACCGCCTGGCAGAGCTTATCAAAGAGATACACGAAGAACAGATACGGCAGGTTCGGCAGAAGATATTTTCTGAGCTTATCCTTCATCGCTCCACGCTCCGTTCTCTGGTCTTGACCTTCTCGCCGCGTTCCTGCTCCCTGTGCTGCGTTTTGGACTGCTCCTGCGCTTTCTCCAGATTGCGGCGAATGGAAGGGGCTTTCTCACGGCTCAGGTTTTTAGCGGAAAACTCCCGGAAGGCCGCCGTAATGACATCGGCATCCCGACCCTTGAAGAATACCAGGTAACGGGTATGCTCGCCGGAGGTGTCCTTCTTCAAAGCGAAATCCAGGCCGTATTTCTTCGCCGTGGAAGAAAAGGCCCGGATGTTCTGATCCGTGATCTCGATGTTGGAAACGCCGGTGTTGTGCTTCATAAGCTGCCGGAGCGTCTGCTTGCCGTGCCGGAGCTGCGGATTTTTCTTGTGCTTCTCCATATCCGCCAGGACCTTCTTCATGGCCTGCTGCAAGAGCTGGGCAGTCATTTTGCTGGCCTCCACACAAAGCGCAAGGGTTTTCTGCGTGATTTCTTCCTGCAAGGCGTTCACCTCCGATCTCCGCTGCCATACAGGTCATGGCTGACAAGGGATGTGTAATAGCTGTCCATCGTGACCGGGGCGTTATACAGCGCCGCCAACAGATATTTCTTGATGTTGCGGACATAGGTAGTGTTCTCCCGCATCCGGTCAAGGACATACTCGACGTGCGAAGCGTTCAGCTTCAGGAACCGTGACCGGACGACCTCAGCCGGGTAATCATCCCCGGCCACACGGATCATCTCCCGGTTGGAGCAGACGGTATCCACCATGAGCTCCACCAGCTCGTCCAGCCGGTCTTTGTCGAGCTGCACATTCTGCGAGAGGACGTCATATTCGATGTTCTCCAAGATCAATGCCCGATAGCTTTCCCGCTTTCGCATCCCGTCCTGTCCGATCCGCTCCCTGGGGGCTGGGGGACTGGATGGGATAGGACTTGATATCTCCGTATTTGATAAATCTGTCTTTGATGGATAGTTACTTGATTCTTCTTTATTTAATTGGGCGGGGTTCTCCTGAATTGGAGCATCCAATATTGGATTTGCCTGTACGGGATTTTCCCGTATAGGTTTTTCCTGTGTAGGTGACGGCGCTTTAGGCTGTTCCAGAATGGTGTACTCGATAGAGCCGAGCTGTCCGTTCTCGTTGCGGACACGCGCACGGATCAGATAGCCGTGCGCCTCCAGTTCCCGGATGCCGCCGCTGATGCTGTCAATGCCGTCCTTGCAGATACGGGCAAGGCCCTTCATGGTGTAGTCCCAATTCTCCGGCAGGGACAACATGAGAGATAAAAGGCCCTTCGCTTTCAGCGACAGCGACATATCCCGCAGATGGTAGTTGGACATGACCGTGTAATCCCTGGTCTTTTCGATACGGAATACAGCCATCTTCGCACCTCCTTCCTCTGAAAATGAAAAGTGTTGATTTTGGGCGGTTTGTCTGCCTGTACGCCTCCGCCGTCTCCCGCATGGGAAAACACCCGCACCCTGTTCAGAGCGCAAGCCACGGCGAAAGAAAACACAGATTTTCCACCCTAATCACAACACTTGAATTTGGGTATAGAAAAAGGGCGGCTGTCTGAAAAACAGTCGCCCGAAAAGGGGATATATACAAGTTATTTGCTACTCGTCCGCCTTGAAAACCGTTGATATTACTGGCTTTTTCAAAAAGTTCTGTATCACCACTCGCACCAAAAAACCTTGCAGTTTTCTGCAAGGTTTTTTGCTTTTGAAAATAGCGAGAGGAGAGAGAAAATGGCGATCAGCTTCAATCAAAATTCCGTGTTTAATCTGAAACCCATGGATATCGGTAAAGTCCGCGAGGAGGTACACGGGCTTCTCATCCCCGGAGAAGAGGCGGTTTTGGCATTTCAGACCATACGCGACCAGTTGCTGTTCACGAACAAGCGAATCATTTCTATTGATGTGCAGGGAATCACGGGAAGACGGAAGTCCTTCAGCTCCTTGCCCTATTCCAAAATCCAATATTTTGCGATTCAGACCCCGGGCTTTGCGGAGCTGTTCCCGGATTCGGAATTGTTTATCATGTTTTCCGACACCTTTACGGCGAAATTTGAGTTCAAAGGCAAGGTCGATATTGGCATGATCGGCAGGATAATCTCCCAATATGTACTGGAGAAATAATATAAATAGCCATAGTAGTCTGGCCCCCATGGAACGGAAAAATCTGTCTCATGGGGGCTGTTGCTATAATACAATGAAACAATAAAATATTGTCGTTTACAGGTGCGGCAGCTGGGTGCGGTATTGCCGCAGCTGTTCTTCGTCAAAGGTGGAGAGAACTC
The DNA here is from genome assembly GCA_963595735.1 of bacterium. Classification (GTDB taxonomy): domain Bacteria; phylum Bacillota; class Clostridia; order Oscillospirales; family Oscillospiraceae; genus CALWOS01. The sequence continues at coordinate 22,760 of CAVBJJ010000025.1, read as the reverse complement.
TGTCGATGGCATACAGCAGCTGTCCTTTTTCCTGCGGCAGTCTGCCGTAGAGGGGCACGGCGTTGGAAGCGCCCATGGCGGCGAAAATCGTGGGGATGGATAGGCTTTCGATCAATATACGGAGTTCCTGGTATTTTTCCGTTTCGCTTTCCTCTGCCCAAGTGCCATGTTGCATCTCCTGATATAGCGCCGATTCCGGGTAAACAGTCAGCATATTTGCGCCGATGCGTTGGGGGTGCAGCTGGTTGCAGATTTCCGCCGTCTGCCTTGCGCCGAAGTCTCCCCGGCCGGCGCCGGAAATACCCGCCAGATAGAAGACAGAATACCGAATTTCGGCCTGCTCCAGGCGCTTGCACTGGGTCACGATGTCCGCGGCGAGATAGCCCTTGTTCATAAAGCGCAGCGCTGTATCATCGCCGGTCTCTATGCCAAGGGTCAGACCGTCATACCCGGCCTGACGCAGCGCCAGCAATTCCGTGTCGGATTTTCGGGTGATATCCGTCACTCTGGCAAAGCAGCCGATACTCCGGTTCGTGGGGATATATGTACCAATCAGCCGGGAAATCTCCAGCAGCTGCGCCGCCGGCAGAGCGAAGGGGTTTGCGCCGGTCAAAAAAGTGCGCCGAATCGGCTCCGGTTGTGCCAGTCCCTGCAGTTTCACCGCGGCACGCATCCGTGGATCGTGCCGGAGCATCTGCACCTCCCGCAGGTCGCTTTCGATGTCCGCGAGGGGGGATTTGCGGAAGGGAAAGGGGAGGTCTGCATACAGTGTGCAGAATTTACATCGATGGTGAGTGCAGCCTGCCGTGACCTCCAAAAGCAGGGAGGCGGACTCATAGGGCGGCCGCCAGATCGTTCCTGTGTAGTGCATATCCGCACCTCCTTTGCCCTCATTATAGCCCGGTGGGGGAAAAAGAAAAGTACGGTACTTTTTTACAGTACATTGCCAAGGCGGCCTGCCTGCGATATACTGCGGACAAAGGAGATGATCCGAATGCGAAAAAACGAACAGTCCGTCCGGCGCTGTAAGACCATGTCCACCCTGCAAAGAATCTTAGGGGGAAAATGGAAGCTGGAGATCCTCTACTATATTGGCATGGAGGATGTTCGCCGCTTTGGCGGATTGAAGCGCTGTTTGGGGGAAATCACCGAGTCCTCTCTGACCAAGCAGTTGCGGGGGCTGGAGGCGGACGGCTTTCTTTCCCGACATGACTATCAGGAAGTTCCGCCCCGGGTGGAATACAGTCTGACGCCCCTGGGGGAGAGCTTTCTTACGGTGCTGCATTTCATGAAAGCCTGGGGCGAGGCGAACCTGCAAGAGGAGAAAATCGGGTAAAAGCCGGAAAAAAACAAGGTCTCCCGGCGCGGAAAGCAGACCGGGAGACGGCGGAGCAGTGTTACATCATGTGTTCCTCTGTGAAATTGTCCAGCACCCGCATTCCCATGCAGTCGGAATAGCCGCGGGCAAAGCCTGCCACCGGGTATTTTGCAATACTGGTGGAATCATAGCATTCGCAGATGCGGCTTTCCGGGTTCATCCGGACATTGATATCCCAGGAACGATCTGACGCGGTCGGTTTTTTGCGTTTCATGATATATCCCTCCTGCACTAGCATACCCGTAAAAAATAAAAAAACTCTGTTTTTGCACTCTTTATTTTTTCGGCGGCTTGTGATAATATATAGTAAATAACTAAAGTTGCTGGGTATTTAGGAGGCGTCTCTCATGCCGTTTTCGGAAGAAAGCATACAGTTTTTGTTTGAAAATCGCTTGCAGGACAGCAAGCTGTGGTTTGAAGAACACCGCCCCCGTTATCAGGAAACCGTCCTGGAGCCGCTGCGGCAGCTGGTGCGGGAGCTAACACCGTGGATGCTGCAGATCGACCCCCAGCTGAATTGCGAGCCGAAGGTGGGCAAGTGCATTTCCCGCATTTATCGCGATACTCGCTTTTCCAAGGACAAATCCGTTTTCCGGGATGTGATGTGGGTCAGCTTTTTCCGGCGCAAAAAGCTGTATTATGGGATGCCGGGCTTCTTTTTTGAGTTTTCTCCCCGGCGGCTCCGCTGGGGCTGCGGCTACTATCAGGCAAGCCCGGAGACCATGGCGGCGGCGCGGGAGCTGATGCTGGAAAACAGCCCGGCGTTTCTTGCCGCTCGAAAGGCAGCGGAAGCCGACCCGGCCTATCAGCAGGAGGGGGAGCGGTACAAGCGTTCCCGCTACCCCGACCAGCCGGAGGCGCTGCGCCGGTGGCTGGATCTGAAAAACCTCTGCCTGCTGACGGAGCGGGAGGATCTGTCCCTGCTGTTTCGGGAGGACCTTGCTCCGGTGCTGGGGCAGAAATTTATGCAAATGCGTCCCTATTACGCATTTCTTTTACAGGCGGAAGGTCGCCGCGTTCATCGCGCCGGGGAGTAGGATGCGTGATGTGACAAGAGTATGAAAACCGAGGTGTGAGGATATGAAAATTTCAACCAGAGGCAGATATGCCGTGCGGATGATGCTGGATCTTGCCGAGCATCAGGGAGATGGCTTTATTGCCCTGAAGGATGTGGCGGCAAGGCAGAATATTTCCAAAAAATATCTGGAGCAGATCATCCCGCTGCTCAACCGCGCCAATATGCTGGTGACCACCCGGGGCTACCGGGGGGGCTATCGTCTGGCCAGAAAGCCGGAGGACTACACCATGGCGCAGATCCTGCGGGAAACGGAGGGCAGCCTTGCTCCGGTCAGCTGTCTGGAAAGTGGGAAAAACGGCTGTGACAACTGGGAAAATTGCGCCACGCTGGATGTCTGGAAAGGTCTGCAGGAGACGATCGAGCATTACCTGAGCAACATCACGCTTCAGGATCTGCTGGACAAGCGCTGCGGCAAGGCCTGCTTCGGGGATCCGAAAATTTGAAAGAAACCGGGGAAGTCTTGGCGTTTCTGTCTTGACTTTCCGGAATGTCGATGATAAAATAACTGCGTCGAATTTAATATGTGCAGAGTTTAAAACATAGAGGTTCAGCGCATTGCCGCTGACAAAAGGGAATCCGGTGCAAGTCCGGAACGATGCCGTCACTGTGAAAGGGGAGCCGCTTTCAAATCCACTGGCAATTGCCGGGAAGGGAGAGTGTGCGCAGAACCAAGTCAGGAGACCTGCCTCTGTGTGGAATCTTGGGAGTCTGCGGTTCACAGAGCGCCATTTTCCTCAAAATTATGTACATCCTGTATATCAGTTTCCGCTGTGTGAAAAGGATATGCGGCTTGCACGATTTTTGGGCTTTGGAGCCTGTGGAGCGTGGGGTCGGCACATGTTCTATATTCGGCGGAAATTTTTTGTTTACAGAGGTGTACAAAATGGAAAAGAAAAAGATTGTTGCTTTGCTGGCGGTTTCCGCGCTGGCAGTGGGTACGCTGACTGCCTGCAACAAAACCACCACAACGCCCGCCACGCCGGCGCCTGCCAATACCGCTGCGGTAACGGAAAGCGCGGCGCCCACCAGTGCAGACCAGGCCGCTGCCGATAAGGTCGCGGATCTGATCGACGCCATCTATGTGCAGGAGCGCACCGACGAGACCGACGCCCAGTGCGAGGCCGCCAAGGCCGCCTGGGACGCCCTGACCGACACCCAGAAGGCGCTGGTCAGCGGCGAGAACGCTGATCCGGACTACTTCGGTCGCGACACGGGCGATGCTTCTCTGGACGATCCCCGCAATGGCGATAACATCGGCGAAAATGAGCTGCTGGTCGTCAGCTTCGGTACTTCCTTCAACGACAGCCGCGTTGCGGATATCAAGAGCGTAGAGGATGCCCTCCAGGAGGCCAACCCCGATTGGTCCGTCCGCCGCGCATTCACCGCCCAGATCATCATCAACCATGTTCAGGCCAGAGATGGCGAGAAGATCGACAACATGGATCAGGCGCTGCAGCGCGCCATCGACAACGGCGTGAAGAACCTGGTCGTGCAGCCCACGCACCTGATGCACGGTGCGGAGTATGACGAAATGGTCGCCGCAGTGGAAGCCGTTTCCGACCAGTTCGAGTCCGTGAAGATCGCCGAGCCTCTGCTGGGCGAGGTCGGCAGCGATGCCACGGTGATCAATGCCGATAAGGAAGCCGTTGCCAAGGCCGTTACTGCCGCCGCAGTCGAGGAGGCCGGCTATGCCGATGCCGCCGCCGCAGCTGACGATGGCGTTGCTTTCGTGTTCATGGGTCACGGTACCTCTCATACTGCCAAGGTCACCTACAGCCAGATGCAGACCCAGATGGACGAGCTGGGCTACACCAATGTGTTCATCGGCACGGTGGAGGGCGAGCCGGAGGAGACTTCCTGCGAGTCTGTGATCGCCGCGGTGCAGCAGGCCGGCTTCAAGAAGGTCGTTCTGCGTCCGCTGATGGTCGTTGCCGGTGACCACGCCAACAACGATATGGCCGGTGAGGATGACGATTCCTGGAAGAGTATGTTCGAGGCTACCGGTGTCTTCGACAGCGTTGACACGCAGATCTCCGGTCTGGGCAGCATCGAAGCCGTGCAGCAGCTCTATGTTGCACACACCCAGGCAGCCATCAACGGCTAAGCGTTTTTTTCTAAATGAATTCTGCTGCCCGAAAGGCCAAATGCTTTTCGGGCAGTTATTATAATGAGGTGGCTTTATGAAAAAAAGAGTTTGCGCGATTTCTTTGTCCCTTTGCTGTGTGCTGACGGCGGCACTGGCCGGATGCAGCAGTACCGCATCCCAACCGGCGGCCAGCACGCCCCCGGCAGCTGCGGAGACAACGGCGCCGGTTGCCGCCGTGCTGGAGGACGGACAGTACTCCGCCGCATTTCAGACGGACAGCTCCATGTTTCATGTTAACGAGGCCATGAACGGCCGGGGGATTCTGACTGTGAAGGATGGAAAAATGAGCATCCATGTCAGCCTGGCTTCCAAGAAGATCGTCAATCTGTTTGTGGGAACCGCTGCGGACGCGAAGAAGGACGGCGCAGTCCTGCTGGAGCCCACCACGGACTCCGTCACCTACGAGGACGGCACTACGGAAGAGGTGTACGGCTTTGATATCCCGGTCGCCGCGCTGGATCAGGATTTTTCCCTTGCCATTATCGGCACCAAGAACACCTGGTATGACCACACGGTGCAGGTGACGGATGTGCAGCCGCTGGGCGATGCCGAAGAAACCGATACCGGCCGCAGCCCGGAGGAACTGGCGCTGGAGGATGCCGACTATCTGGTAGATGTGACCCTGGAGGGCGGCAGCGGAAAAGCCAGCATCACTTCTCCCACCGGACTGAAAATGGAAAACGGAAAGGCCATTGCGGTCATCGAGTGGAGCAGTCCCAACTATGACTATATGATCGTTGACGGCGAGACCTATCTGCCGGTGAACACGGAGGGAAATTCGATTTTTGAAATTCCTGTGGAGCGTTTTGACGCACCCTTTACCATAACGGCGGATACCACGGCCATGAGTACCCCCCACGAGATCGAGTACAGCCTGTGCTTTGATTCCGCCTCGATCCAGCTGCAGTAAGGAGCCTGGAAGATGAAACGCACAACGGCGCTTTTGCTGTTTTTTTCCCTCCTGCTGCTGAGCCTGACTGCCTGCGGCACCGCCGCAAAGACCCAGCCGACGGAAACACCGGCGGGGAAAAGCCTGGCGGGGCTGGAGTATGAATCGAGCATGGAGCTGCAATATGCCGACCAGTTCTCCGTGGACTATTACAAGGGCGGCTATAAATACATCACTGTGGGCGACAGTCAGCACTATCTGGTGGTGCCGGAAAACGGAAGCGTGCCGGAAAGTCTGGACAAGGGCATCACCGTGATCCAGCAGCCGCTGGACACGATCTATCTGGCGGCAACCTCCGCCATGGCGCTGTTTGATTCCCTGGATGCGCTAGATACCATTCGGCTGGTCGGTACCCAGGAAAGCGGCTGGTATATTGACAATGCCGTCGCCGCCATGCAGGCGGGCGATATGGTGTACGCCGGCAAATACAGCGAGCCGGACTATGAGCTGATGGTGGATTCCGGCTGTGACCTTGCCATTGAGTCCACCATGATCCTCCACTCTCCGGATGTGCAGGAGATGATCGAAAAGCTGGGTATTCCCGTGTTTGTGGAGCGCTCCAGCTACGAGGCGCATCCCCTGGGGCGGACAGAGTGGATCAAATTATATGGCGCGCTGCTGAACAAAGAGGAAGCGGCGGACGCCTTTTTCCGGGAGCAGGCCGCCGTACTGGATGAACTGGCGGATTTTCCCAATACGGAAAAAACCGTTGCCTTTTTCTATGTCACCTCCACCGGAACGGTGTGCGTGCATTGCTCTAACGGCTATGTGGCCAAGATGATCGAGCTGGCCGGCGGACGCTATTTTTCTGACGCTTATACAGACGAAGAAAGCGTAAAATCCACCATGAACATCAGCATGGAGGAGTTTTATGCCGCGGCGGTCAACGCTGATTATCTGATCTACAACGCCGCCATTGACGCACCGCCGCAATCGGTGGACGATCTGCTTGCGAAAAACAAGCTGTTTGGGCAGTTCAAGGCGGTGCAAAACGGCAATGTCTGGTGCACGGGAAAATATCTGTTCCAGGCAACGGACATTGTGGGAAAACTGATCACCGACATCAACCATATGCTCACAGGAAAGAACGACGACATGACTTTCCTGTATCATCTGGACTAAGCGCCAGCGGGAGAGATCGCCTATGCAAGCCAATACCCCAAGCTTTCACCATCAAAATCTGTATCGCCGCGCCAGATACGGCTTGGTCTTTCTGGTGCTGGCCATTGCGTTCTGTGTGATCACGGTGCTGAATATCAATATCGGCAGCGTTTCCATTCCCGTGTGGGAGATCGGCAAAATCATTTTCACCGGGCAGGGAGACCCCACCTGGGTGAATATCATCTGGCAGATCCGCCTGCCGCGGATCCTGATGGCGGCGCTGTTGGGCGGCGGGCTTTCTCTGGCGGGCTTTCTGCTGCAAACCTTTTTTGCCAACCCCATTGCCGGGCCGTTTGTGCTGGGTATTTCCTCCGGAGCAAAAATGGTGGTGGCGTTGGTGATGATCTACCTTTTGGGAAGCATGAGTACCGTTCCCTCTGTGGCGCTGGTAGCGGCGGCCTTTGTGGGCGCCATGCTGTCCATGGGCTTTATTCTGCTGATCTCCCGGCGGCTCAAGCGCATGGCAACGCTGCTGGTGGCGGGCATCATGATCGGCTATATTTGTTCCGCCATCACGGATTTCGTCGTTACCTTTGCGGAGGAGTCGGACATCGTCAGCCTGCGGGGCTGGTCTCTGGGTAGCTTTTCCGGCATGACCTGGAGCAATGTTCTGGTGGCGGCGGTGATCATCGGCGCAGCCTCCGTGCTGGTGTTTCTGCTGGCAAAGCCCATCGGCGCTTACCAGCTGGGGGAGAACTATGCCAGAAGCATGGGCGTGAATATCCGCAGCTTCCGGGCGGCGCTGATTCTGCTGTCCAGCGTGCTTTCCGCCTGTGTAACGGCCTTTGCCGGTCCCATCTCCTTTGTGGGGATCGCGGTGCCGCATCTGGTCAAGCGCGGCCTGAACACGGCAAAGCCCCTTGTGGTCATCCCCGCCTCTTTTCTGGGCGGCGCGGTGTTCTGCATGGGCTGCGACCTGATTGCCCGGGTCGCTTTTGCGCCAACGGAGCTGAACATCTCCACCGTGACCGCGGTGTTTGGCGCGCCGGTGGTCATTGTTATGCTGCTGCGGCGGCAAAAGGAGAGGTGAGGATGGCGGATTTCTTTTTTCAAACCCGAAAACTGGCCGTGGGCTATGACGGCAAAGCCCTGATCCGGGACATTGACCTGGGCATCAATCGGGGGGAGATTCTTACCCTGATCGGCCCGAACGGCTCCGGAAAGTCCACCATACTCAAATCCATCACCCGTCAACTCAAGCCCATTGCCGGTACGGTTTTTCTGGAAAAAGAGGAGTTGACGGCTTTGCCATATCATGCCTTGGCAAAGCGCATGGCGGTGGTGCTCACGGAGCGAATGCAGCCGGAGCTGATGCGCTGCCGGGATGTGGTGGCCACAGGGCGCTATCCCTATACCGGGCGGCTGGGGCTGCTCACGCCGGAGGACGAGGAAAAGGTGCGCGCCGCCATGGAGCGGGTACACGCCCTGGAACTGGCGGAGCGGGACTTTAACGCCACCAGTGACGGACAGCGCCAGCGGGTGCTGCTGGCGCGGGCGATCTGTCAGGAACCGGAGATCCTCCTGCTGGACGAGCCGACCTCTTATCTGGACATCCGGCATAAGCTGGAGCTGCTGCGGATCCTGCGGGATATGGCACGGGAAAAGGGTATGGCGGTCATTATGTCTCTCCATGAGATAGATTTGGCGCAAAAAATATCCGATAAGGTGATGTGCGTCAAGGGAGAGACCATTTCCTGCTATGGCACACCGGAAGAGGTGTTCCGGGCGGAGACCATCCGCAGCCTCTACGATCTGGAGCAGGGCAGCTATGACCCCTGCTTTGGCAGTGTGGAGCTGTCTACCGTGACCGGTGCGCCGCAGGTGTTTGTTCTGTCCGCCGGCGGCACAGGCATCCCGGTGTTCCGCCGCCTGCAAAAGGAGAACATTCCCTTTGCGGCGGGGGTGCTGTACAGCAATGATGTGGACTGTCACCTTGCCCGCCAGCTGGCGGTGGAGGTGGTGGAGGAAAAGGCCTTTTTCCCCATTTCCGCGCAGTCCCTTGCTCGGGCGGAGGCGCTGATCCGCAGCTGCGGCCGGGTCATCAACGCCGGGGTGGAGATCGGCGAGACCAACCGCCCCATGGCGCAGCTGCTTGCGCTGGCGGAAAGCCTGGGCAAGCTGGAAAAAATCGACTGAAGCAAAACAAAACGGAACGGAGGGGGAGACCATGCACTTCTGGCAATATCATATTCTTGCCATGCTCATCGGCTTTGGGCTGGATCTGCTGCTGGGCGACCCCACCGGCTGGCCGCACCCGGTGATTTGGATCGGCAAATATATCGCCTTTGCGGAAAAACGACTGCGTTGTTCCGGCATTCCTCTGCGGCGGGCGGCAATTTTACTCACGGCAACAACGGTATTGTTGACCATGGCGATCACGGCGGTGCCCATGGCGCTGCTGTGGCATTGGGGGCCGGTGCCCTATGTGATCGGCGCAAGCGTGATCGCCTGGATGGCGATTTCCGCCAAGTGCCTGGCAAAGGAGGCCTTGGGCGTGGAACGCGCGCTGGGGCAGTCGCTGGAGGCCGGGCGCAGGCAGGTGAGCCGCATTGTCGGACGGGACACCAGCTGCCTGAGCCGGGAGGAAATTCTCCGCGCCACGGTGGAGACTGTGGCGGAAAACACCACCGATGGGGTGATCGCCCCGCTGTTTTATCTGTTTTTGGGAGGACCGGTGCTGGCGATGGGCTTTAAGGCCGCCAGCACGCTGGATTCTATGGTGGGGTATCTGGACGAGACCTATCGGGATATCGGTTGGTCCAGTGCAAGGCTGGACGACATTTTCAACTTTATTCCCGCCCGCATCTGCGGCGTGCTGCTGTGCGCGGCCGCCCGATTCGGCGGGATGGACGGCGCCAATGCCCTCCGCATTTTGCGGCGGGATCACGCCAATCATTTAAGCCCCAATTGCGCCTGGAGCGAGGCGGCGGTCGCCGGTGCGCTCCATGTACAGCTGGGCGGTACCCACAGTTATTTTGGAAAACAAATCGAAAAACCCACCATCGGCGACGCCGATCGGGAAATTACTTTGCAAGATATTCGGAGAACGATCCGATTACTATATATTAGCTCCATTTTCATGGTAGTGCTGCTTGGGATTGTGAGTTTGATACGATGAAACAGAAAAAAGAAGGCTTTACCACCGGCAGCTGCGCCGCCGCTGCCGCGCTGGCCTGCTGTCTCTGGCAGCGGGACGGCGTTTGCCCGGAGCAGGTGCGGATTACAGTGCCGGACGGCAGGGACTATCTGCCGGAAATTTTGCCCCACGAGGATGGCAGCTGCGGCATCCGGAAAAACAGCGGGGATGACCCGGACATTACCAACGGCATGGAGATCATCTCCCATGTGGAGCTTTTGCCGGAGGACGGCGCGATCGTCTATCTGGCGGGAGAGGGCGTTGGTATCGTGACGGAGCCGGGGCTGAAGGTGCCCCCGGGCGACCCGGCCATCAATCCCGTGCCGCGGCAGATGATCGAGCAGGCGGTGCGCAGCGTGTTTGGCGCGCGGGCGGCAAAGGTGCGGGTGTCCGTTCCCGGCGGACGGGAGATCGCCAAAAAGACCTTTAACCCCCGTTTGGGGATTCGGGATGGCATTTCCATTTTGGGTACCAGCGGCGTTGTCCGCCCCATGAGCGAGGAAGCCCTGCGGGATGCTTTGTATGTGGAGCTGAAAATGCGGGTGGAGCAGCAGAAAAAATCGCTGGTGTTCACCTTTGGCAATCAGGGGGAAGCGGCAATGCGCCGTCTGTATCCCGAGGCCTGCATCGTGCAGGTGAGCAACGAGATCGGCTTCATGCTCGATTCCGCCCGGGAGCTGGGCGTGGAGCATCTGATCATCGGCGGGCATCCGGGAAAAATGACCAAGATCGCCGCCGGCATTTTGCAGACCCACAGCCGCATTGCAGACGGCCGGCGGGAGTCGATCATCACCCAGCTGGCGCTTCTGGGCGCGCCCCGGACGCTGCTGGAGCAGGTGTATCAGACTGTGACCACCGACGCGGCTGCGGCGCTGATCCACCAGGCGGGTATGGACGAGGTGTGGAACCGTCTGGCTGCGGCGGCAAGGCGCTATTGCCTGCTGCGGGTGCGCAGAGAAATAGAAATTGAAACCGTCTTAACGGACACACAGGGTGCTGTGATGGGGCGGTGCGGAAAGGAGGGCGCATAATGCACGGAGGAAATGTCTGGCAGGGAGCAGACCCTGCCGCGTGGCTGGACTATTCGGCCAATATCCGACCGGGCGGCGCGCCGGAATGGGTGCGCCGTGCGATGGAAGGGGCGATAGAGCAAAGCGCCTATTATCCCCAGCTGAGCATGGCGCGGACAAAGGCTGCGCTGGCGGCGTATCTGGAATTGTCGCCGGATTGCGTGCAGCCGACGGCCGGGGGAATTTCCGCTATCGATCTGGCCTCCCGGCTGCCGGTGGACACCATGGTGATCTGCACGCCCTGCTTTGGAGAATATGCGCAGCTCTGTGCCAGAAACAGGCAGAAAATAGAATTTGTATCCCTGCTGCAGGGGGAGCACGATTTTGCCGCGCCGGCGGAACGACTGGAAAAGATGCTGCGGGAAAACTGTTGCGTCTGGCTGTGCAATCCGCTCAATCCGGTGGGCATGGCCTTTTCCCGGGAAGCATTAACGGCGCTGCTGGCTCTGGTGGAGGAGCGAGGCTGTTGGCTGGTGGTGGACGAGGCCTTTGTGGACTTTTGTCCCGGCAACACGGTGCGGGATCTGATCCCGACGCATCCCCAGCTGCTTGTGACCGGCTCCATGACCAAGGCGCTGGGAATTCCCGGCGTGCGTTTGGGCTATTTGTGCGCCGACCCGGCGCTGTTGGCGCGTTTGACGCCCCAGCAGCTGAGCTGGGAACTGAATTGCTTTGCCGAGGCGGTGCTGCTGGAGCTGCCGCAGCACCGGGCAGAGCTGGAAGCAGACGCCCGGGAAAACGCCCGGCGGCGGGAAGTCTTTCGCCGGGAGCTGGAGGAATTGGGGCTTTATGTCTATCCCTCTCAGGCGAATTTTCTTCTGGTGGACTTCCGGCGCCCGGCGCTGCCGGTGCAGCAGGCGCTGGAACAATATAAAATTCTGGTGCGTCCCTGCATGGACTTTGCGGGATTGCAGGACGGAAAACACCTGCGTCTGGCGGTGAAAGACGATGCCGCCAACGCCGCCCTTATCAAGACCTTGCGGGAGGTATTGCCATGCGTGGAAAATCATTGATGTTTCAGGGGACAGGCTCCTCTGTGGGAAAAAGCCTGCTGTGCGCGGCGGTGCTGCGGATCTTAAAGCAGGACGGCCTGCGGGTCGCGCCCTTTAAGGCGCAGAACATGGCGCTGAACTCCTTTGCTACCAAAGAGGGGCTGGAAATGGGACGGGCCCAGGTGACCCAGGCCGAGGCGGCGGAGATCGAGCCGTCGGTGCGGATGAACCCGGTGCTGCTCAAGCCCACCTCCGACCGGCGCAGCCAGGTCATTGTCAACGGTAAGCCCGTTGGCACCATGTCCGCCATGGAGTATGAGCAGTATAAGCCCCAACTGCGTCAGTCGGTGAAAGAGACCTACGAAGCGCTGGAGCGCGATGTGGATGTGGTGGTCATCGAGGGCGCCGGCAGTCCGGCGGAGATCAATCTCCGCACAGGAGATATTGTCAATATGTCCATGGCCGAAGCGGCGGACGCCCCCGTAATTCTGATCGGGGATATCAATCCCGGCGGCGTGTTCGCCGCGCTGTATGGCACGGTCAAGCTGCTGCCGGAGGCGGAGCAGGCACGCATCAAGGGCATCGTCATCAATAAATTCCGGGGTGATGTGAAAATTCTGGAGCCGGGGCTGGCCATGCTGGAGGAGCTGCTGCAAATTCCGGTCATTGGGGTGATTCCCTATCTGGATGTGGATGTGGAGGATGAGGACAGTGTGACGGAGCGCTTTTCTCAGCGCTTTGGCGGCGGGATGATCCAGGTGGCCATTGTCCGCCTGCCCCATATTTCCAACTTTACGGATTTCAATATTCTGGGCAGCGACCCGAGCGTCTCCGTGCGCTATGTCACCCGCGCCGCGGAGCTGGAGGGGGCGGACATCGTCATCCTGCCCGGTACGAAAAACACGATTGAAGACCTCAACTGGCTCAAGCAGCGGGGGCTTGCGGATCAGATCATCCGCTTTGCCCGCAGCGGCGGCATGGTGCTGGGGATCTGCGGCGGCTATCAGATGCTGGGGGAGACCCTTTACGACCCGGAGTACACCGAGTCCCGCATTCCCAAGCTGGCGGGACTGGGGCTGCTGAATTTTGATGTGACCTTTCACAAGGAAAAAACGACCGTTCAGTCCCATGGCAGCATCCGCTGCGAAAGCGGCTGGCTGCAGGGCTGCAACGGCCTGCTGCTGGACGGCTATGAGATACACAGCGGCGTGAACCGCTTTGGTCCGCGCTGCGTACCCTTTTTGTATTTGAACGACAGAACGGAGCCGGACGGCGTGACCAACCCGGAGGGAAATGTGGTCGGCAGCTATCTACACGGTATTTTTGACACCGGCGTGTTCTGGCACGCGGTGACCAACCGGGTGCGGGAGCAAAAGGGCATGGAGGCAGACACGGCAGTACCCATGACCATGGAGGAGTTCCGCAGGCGGGAATATGACCGCCTGGCGCAGGGGGTGCGGCAGAGTCTGGATATGGACGCGGTGTATAAAATCATCCGCGGTGAAGCGGTGCCCTGCGGGAGGTGGAAGCGTGCAGAGTAACGCCCCCCGCCTGCTGATCGCGGGCACCAACAGCGGCTGCGGCAAGACCACTGTGGTCTGCGCTCTGCTGCAGGCACTGAAAAACCGGAGCTATGCCCCCGTGTCGTTCAAGTGCGGGCCGGATTATATCGACCCCATGTTCCACACGGAGATTTTGGGGCTGGACAGCAGAAATCTGGACTTGTTTTTTTCCGGGGAAGCAGGCGTGCGGCAGAGCTTTGCCGACCACGCCGGACAGCTGAACCTCATCGAGGGCGTCATGGGCTTTTATGACGGTATTTCCATGGAGCAGGAAACGGCCTCAAGCTACCACCTTGCCAAGGTGCTGAACGCCCCGGCGGTGCTGGTGGTCAATGCCCGGGGTATGGCGCTGTCCGCGGCGGCGCTGGTGCGGGGATATATGCAGCTGCGGCAGCCGAATCCGGTGCGGGGCGTGATCCTGAACCGGGTCTCGCCCATGAGCTATCCCAAGCTGAAAGCGGTCATAGAGCGGGAATGCGGCGTGCCGGTGTATGGATTTTTACCGGCGGCGCCGGAATGTGCGCTGGAAAGCCGCCATCTGGGATTGGTCACCGCCCAGGAGGTGGACGGCCTCCGGGAAAAAATGCAGCGCCTGGCGCAGTTGGCGGAGGCGCATCTGGATCTGGACGGTCTGATCGCCCTGATGCAGGTGCAGCCGCCGGTGGAACGGACAGCGCAGCAGATCACCCCGCTGGGCAATGTCCGGATCGCGGTGGCGCGGGACAAGGCCTTTTGCTTTTACTACAAGGCAAATCTGGAGCTGCTGGAAGCCCTTGGCGCGCAGCTGGTTGCGTTCAGTCCACTGACCGATTCGGCGCTGCCGGATTGCGACGGCCTGCTGCTGGGCGGCGGATATCCGGAGCTGTATATCCGGGAGCTGTCCGAAAATACCGCCATGCGGGACGCTGTTCGTCAGGCAGTGGAAAGCGGCTTGCCGACCATTGCCGAGTGCGGCGGATTTATGTACCTGTGCCGGGAGATGGCGGGCGTGCCCATGGTGGGCGTGATCGACACAGCCTGCCGCAACACGGAAAAGCTGGGGCGCTTTGGCTATGTGACACTGACCGCGCAGACGGAAAGTCTGCTGTTCGCGCCGGGGGAGCAGATCCCTGCACACGAGTTCCACTATTGGGATGCCGCCGACCCCGGCGCGGCGCTGGCGGCACAAAAGCCCAACGGCAGACAGTGGCGCTGCGCCCATGTGAGCGAAACGCTCTATGCCGGGTACCCGCATATGTACCTGGCAAGCGCGCCCCAGGCAGCCGCGCGTTTTGTCCGAAAGTGCCTGGAAAGAAAGGAGCGGAAGCAATGAAACCCATGGAGATCGAGCGCCGCAGCTTTGCCATCATTGCGCAGGAGCTTGGCGACCGGAAAATCGACCCGGAATATGACCTTGTGGTGCGGCGTGTGATCCACACCACAGCGGATTTTGACTATTATGACACCATGACATTCTCGCCCCATGCGGTGCAGCAGATGATGCAGGCTATCCGCAAGGGCTGTGACATCGTGACCGATACCAGCATGGCAAAGTCCGGCATCAACAAGCGGATCCTGGCGCAGTTCGGTGGGGAGGTGCACTGCTTTATCGCCGACCCGGATGTGGCGGCGGAGGCAAAGGCCAGAGGCGTGACCCGTTCTCTGGTGTCCATGGAAAAGGCGGCGCGCTTGCAAAAGCCCCTGATTTTTGCCGTGGGCAATGCCCCGACGGCGCTGTTTTCTATTTGCGACCAGATTCAGGCCGGGACCCTGCATCCGGAAATGGTCATCGGCGTGCCGGTGGGCTTTGTCAATGTGGTGGAAGCCAAGGAAGAAGTGATACGGCAGGCGCCACACTATATCGTTGCTCGAGGCCGCAAGGGCGGCAGCAATGTAGCGGCGGCGATCGTGAATGCGGTGCTGTATCAGATGATCGAACGGGAGGAATAAAGCATGGTTCATTTTGTGGGAGCGGGCTGCGGTGCGCCGGATCTGATCACGGTGCGGGGCGCGCGTTTGCTGGGTGAGGCAGATGTGATTATCTATGCCGGTTCTCTGGTCAATCCGGCGGTGCTGCAATATGCCAGAGAGGATTGTGTGATCCACGACAGCGCCTATATGACGCTGGAGCAGGTGCTGGAGGTGATACAGCAGGCGGAGCGCGAGGGCAAGACCACCGTGCGCCTGCACACGGGAGATTCCAGCATTTACGGCGCGGTGCGGGAGCAGTTTGACCAGCTGATCAAGCTGGGGATCGACTATGATGTCTGCCCCGGCGTCAGCGCGTTTTGCGGCGCCGCCGCCAGCCTGAAGGCGGAGTACACCCTGCCGGATGTGACCCAGACGGTGATTATTTCCCGCATGGAGGGAAGAACGCCGGTGCCGGAGCGGGAAAAGATTCGCTCTCTGGCCAGCCATGGCAGCACCATGGTGCTGTATCTCAGCACCGGTCTGCTGGAAAATCTGCAAAAGGAGCTGGTGGCCGGGGGCTATGCCACGGATACGCCGGCGGCGATCGTCTACAAAGCCACCTGGCCGGAGGAGAAAATTTTCCGCTGCCCGGTCAGTCGGCTGGCAGAGACCGCAAAAGCCAACAATATTACCAAAACAGCCCTCATCATCGTGGGATATTTCCTGGGGGACAAGTACGAGCGCTCCAAGCTCTATGACCCCGGCTTTACCACCGAGTTCCGGGAGGCGGAAAGGTGAAGCAGGCGGCGCTGCTGTCATTCAGCAAGCAGGGCGGCAAGACCGCCGCACGCATTGCCGCGGTGCTGCAAGGGGAATATCAAACAGAGCGGTACGCCCCCAAGGGGGATCTGAAAGCCCGCACGGCGGCGCTGTTTTCCCGGGTGGATGCGCTGATTTTTGTGGGTGCCTGCGGGATCGCGGTGCGGGCGATCGCGCCGTTGGTGGCCGCAAAAACCAGCGATCCCGCCGTGCTGGTGGTGGATGAGACGGGGCATTATGTGATCTCTCTGCTGTCCGGCCACATCGGCGGGGCAAACGCCCTGGCGGAAAAGATCGCAGCTGCCATCGGTGGCACGGCGGTCATCACAACGGCGACGGATGTCAACCGCCGCTTTTCGGTGGATGCCTGGGCGGCGGCGCAGGGGCTTTGGATCGATTCCATGCCTCTGGCAAAGGCCTTTTCCGCCGCCGTGTTGGAAAAAGACCTTCCGTTTTTCGCGGACTATCCCGTAACAGGGAACTATCCCGCCGGGATCTTCCCGGCGGAGCGCGGAGAATTGGGGGCGGCGGTCAGCCTGCGGAAGATACAGCCGTTTTCCCAAACGCTGCTGCTGGTGCCGCCGGTGCTGCATTTGGGCATTGGCTGCCGCCGGGATACCCCGGAGGAAAAAATCACCCAGGCGGTGGAGGCGGTGTGCCGGGCGCAGAATCTGCACCCCCGTGCCATTGCCTCCGTTTCTTCCATTGATGTGAAAGCGGACGAGGTGGGACTGCTGGCCTTTTGCGCGACGCGGGACATCCGTCCCCGGTTTTATCCGGCGGCGGTGCTTGCGGCGGTGCAGGGGAATTTTTTCGCTTCCCCGTTTGTCAAACAGACGGTGGGGGTGGATAATGTGTGCGAAAGAAGCGCCATGTGTACCGCCGGCGCCGGCGCCAGCCTGCTGGTGCCCAAAACCTGCCGGGATGGGGTGACCGTGGCGGTTGCCTGTGAAAAAAGGAGGATTTGCTTTGAATAAGTTATATGTGATCGGCATCGGCCCCGGTTCCCCGGAGCAGATGACGCTGAAGGCCATGCAGGCGCTGAAAGATTCCCAGGTGATCGCCGGCTATGGCGTGTATGCGGAGCTGATCCGGCCGATTTTTCCGGAAAAGGAATACCTGGTCACGCCCATGCGCAAAGAAGCGGAGCGCTGCCGCATGGCCATTGACGCGGCGCTGACCGGAAAAACCGTTGCCATGATCTCCAGCGGAGACGCGGGCGTATACGGCATGGCGGGACTGATTTACGAGTTGGCCGCAGGCAAGGCGCTGGAGATCGAGGTCATCCCCGGCGTGACCGCCGCGCTCAGCGGCGGCGCGGTGCTGGGTGCGCCGCTGACCCATGATTTTGCGGTCATCAGTCTTTCCGACCTGCTCACGCCCTGGGAGAAAATCGAAAAGCGCCTGGAAATGGCGGCGCAGGCGGACTTTTGCTTGGCGCTGTACAATCCCTCCAGCCGCCGCCGGGCGGATTATCTGCAAAAGGCCTGCGACATTCTGCTCCGGGCAAAAGCACCGGAAACGGTCTGCGGCGTGGTGCAGAACATTGACCGGGAGGGAGAGCGCTGCCAGACCATGACCCTGGCACAGCTGCGGGATTACGCGGCAGATATGTTCACAACGGTCTTTGTCGGCAATGCCCAGACCCGACTGATCGACGGGAAAATGGTCACGCCGCGAGGATACCGGGATGTATAAGCTCTGTGTTTTTGCCGGTACCAGCGAGGGGCGTTTGCTCATCGAGGGACTGACCGGCCGGGGGCTGCAAATTACGGCCTGCGTTGCTACCGACTATGGAGAGGTGGTTCTGGGCCGGTATCCGGATGTGGAGATCCGCGCCGGGCGTTTGCCGTTGGAGGAGATCACAGCCATGCTGAAAAGGGAGGGCTTTTCCGTTGTGGTGGACGCTACCCATCCCTATGCAGACCACATTACGGAAAGCATCCGCAGCGCCTGCGCGGCCTGCGGCGTAGATTATGTGCGTCTGCTCCGAGGCAGTACCGCCCGGGAAGGCGATGGCGTTTTTGTGCCGGATGTGGAAAGCTGCGTGCGGTATTTGCAGCAGACCCGGGGCAATGTGCTTTTGACCACGGGCAGCAAGAATCTGTCCCAATTCTGTGAAGATCCGGCCTTACGCGGGCGCTTGTATGCCCGGGTGCTGCCGCTGTCGTCCTCTTTGCAGCTGTGTCAGGAAAGCGGTTTGGAATCCAGTCATATCCTGGCGATGCAGGGACCCTTCAGCGAGGAGATGAACCTGGCTATGCTCCGGGCGGTGGACGCCAGATATCTGGTCACCAAGGACACCGGAAAGGCCGGCGGCTATGCCGACAAAATTCGCGCCGCCCGGCGTGCCGGGGTGCAGCCGGTCATCATCGGCAGACCGCAGCAGCAGCCGGGAGACTCCCTGGAGCAGGTGCTGGCGCAGCTGGAAAAGCGCTTTGCGCTCCCGACGGAAAAGCAGGTGGTGCTGGTGGGCATCGGCATGGGCAATGCGGGTACCCGCACCCTGGCGATGGAGCAGGCGCTGCAGCAGGCAGATTGCCTGATCGGCGCAAAGCGGATGCTGGAAAGCGTGGACACAGGCGGAAAGCGCGTTTATACGGCGATTGCTGCCGGGGAGATCGCCGCCCTGATCCGCCAAACCGGGGACTGCAGAAAATTTGCGGTGCTGCTTTCCGGCGACACGGGATTTTACAGCGGTGCGCAGTCGCTGCTACGGGAGCTGCCGGAAGAAATTCATGTGGAGGTGCTGCCGGGGGTCGGCAGTCTGTCCTATTTCTGCGCCCGTCTGCAACGCCCCTGGGAGACGGTGCGGGCGGTCAGCCTGCACGGCAGAAATTGCGATCTGGTGCGGGAAGTGCGGCGGAATGACGCGGTATTTACACTGTTGGGCGGAAAGGACGGTGCCCAGCAGGCGCTGCGCCGCCTGCAAAAGGCGGGCTTTGGGCGGCTGCGTGCCCATGTCGGCCAACATCTTGGATATCCGGATGAGAAAATTACGAGCGGATGTATAGATGAATTAGAGAAAAATGACTATGATTCTCTGAGCGTACTGCTGATTGAGAACCCCTATGCCGGGCAGGCGATCATGACCCACGGCCTGCCGGACGAGGCCTTTGACCGGGACACCGTGCCCATGACAAAGGCGGAGGTGCGCAGCGTTTCCCTTTCCAAGCTGCAACTGACCCGGGATGCGGTGGTGTATGACATCGGCGCGGGCAGCGGCAGCGTCTCCGTGGAGTGTGCCCTGCAGGTGCCCGGTGGGATGGTCTATGCTATCGAGAAAAAAGAAAGTGCAGTCAATTTAATTCTCCAAAACAGAGAAAAATTTCAGGTTTCCAATTTGGAGGTCGTGCAAGGCGAGGCGCCGGAGGCCTTGCAGGCGCTTCCCGCGCCCACACACGCCTTTATCGGCGGCAGTTCCGGCAACCTCCGGGAAATCGTGGCGCTGCTGCTGAAGAAAAATCCCACCGTGCGTATTGTGGCCAATGCGATTACGCTGGAGACGATGGCGGAGCTGACGGCGCTGCTGCCGGAATTTTCCCAGGTGGATGTTGCGGAAGTGGCGGTCAGCAAGGGCCGCAGCCTGGGGCGCTATCATCTCATGACGGCGCAAAACCCGGTTTATATCGTCACGCTGCAAAATGAAAAAGCATAGTAAACAGGAATAACAGGATGCCCCGGTGCAAGTTCCAATCGAGCTTGCACCGGGGCATTTTGCGTTGTATTTTATTTTATGTGCTTCATGCGGATTCCCGGGAGACGGCCGGGCTGCCGAGCAGTCGATCCATGACCGCAGCAACGGTGCTGATCTGCCGGATCTCACCGGTGCGTGCGCCGCAAAAAATCAGGCCATGCTCCAGATCGCCCTGCACTGCGTTGATCAGCGCCTGGGTGATGCAGTAGGGAGCGGTGGCGGGATCACAGGCGCGCAGGCACTGAAAGCATTTTTGAATCTTGGGCGGCGCGGTCAGCACCCGCTCCACAAAGGCGTTTTTCACCGCCCGGCCGGGCATTCCCACCGGGCTTTGCAGAATGACGATATCCTCCGGCTGTGCCTGAATATAGGCCTGCTTGTAGGCCTCGCTGGCATCACATTCCTCTGTTGCCACAAAAAGACTGGCCACCTGCACGCCGTCCGCGCCCAGCGCCAGGGCATGGGCGACATCCTCCGCCGTGAAGATGCCACCGGCGACAAAGACCGGGATCTCCACGCCATATTTTTCTTCAAAGTGCGCCTTGCAGGCGAGAATGCTTTGGATTTCCGCATCATAGTCCAGATGCTCTATATCCGCTAATTCCTCCCGGGAAAAGCCCAGATGTCCGCCGGCCTTGGGCCCCTCCACCACCAGAAAATCCGCAGTGCGGTGGTAGCGGCGGTCCCAGTACTTCAAAATGACCTGGGCGGATTTTGCGGTGGAGACGATCGGCGCCAGCGCCACATCATAGCCGGCGGCGAACTTGGGCAGCTCCAAAGGCAGACCCGCGCCGGAGATGATGGCGTCCACGCCGGCTTCGCAGGCGGTTTTCACATAGTCCCCATACAGCTGCGTGACGGACATGATGTTGACGCCGACAAGTCCGTTCCTTTGAGAAAGCGCTTTGGCCTGCCGGATCTGCTGGGGCAGCACCTGCAAGTTGCAGCCCTCCGGATTTCGGGAAAAATCCGGGTGGTCATAGCCAATCTGCGCGGTAGAGAGTACGCCCATGCCGCCGTTTCGCGCCACCGCACCGGCCAGGCGGCAGCGACTGACGCCAATGCCCATGCCGCCCTGAATCAGGGGACGGGGCAGAATTTTATTTCCAATGGCAATCGCCTTGTTCGTTATCATATGCAAAACCTCCTTCTCAGGCTTGGTTTATAGTATACGGCATGGATGTATCCTGAGCGTAAGCATTTTGCGGAAATACCGTTACCTTTCGTTTACGATCCCGACAAAGTTTTTCTTTATTCGAAAAGAAAAATGCGGTATTATAATAGAATATGGAAGAAAATGCAGAAGGAGGGCGCATATGGACAAAGAGGAACTGACCCGACTGATCCAGGCGCAATTTGCAGCAGCACCGGGAAACGACATCACACCGGAAGACGCTATAGACCCGGCGCTGGCGGGGGTGCGGTTGTACGATCCGCCTCTGCTGGGCTTCGGCGATGCGGCGGATGGCCTGTTTGACCGGCTTCGGCAAGCGGAGGCGGTCGGCCCCTGGTATCTGCCTCCACGGGAGTGGATGCCCCAGGCACGCACAGTGGTCAGTCTGTTTTTCCCCTTTTCTCTTGCTGTGCGAAAGAGCAATCGCGGGGACGCGGCGCAGCCCTCCGCCCTGTGGCTGCATGGCCGAATTGAGGGGCAAAGCTTCATCGCCGCCCTGATGCGGCAGCTTTGCGGGGCGCTGGAGCAAAAAGGCATCACCTGCTGTATTCCGGCGCAGGATCCGCGCTTTGCCCTGTCTTTGGACGGCAAGGGACTGCCGGGCTTTCCCGCGGACAAGACGCCCATTTTCACCAGCAATTGGTCTGAGCGCCACGCGGCCTATGTGTGCGGTCTGGGCAGCTTTGGGTTGTCCGGCGGCATTATTACAGAAAAGGGAATGGCAGGGCGGCTGGCCAGTATGCTGCTGGATATCGCGGTGCCGCCGGATACGCGGGCGTATACAGACATTTATGCCAACTGTATTCGCTGCGGCCTTTGTCAAAAGCGCTGTCCCGTGGAGGCAATCTCGCCACAAATGGAGAAATCCAATGTGCGCTGCAAGGCCTGGCTGCTGGAGACAAAGGCGCGCTATGCCCCACGGTTGGGCTGCGGCAAATGCCAGACCGCCGTGCCCTGCGAGGACAAAAACCCGGCAAGGAAAAAGGAGCAGAACCATGCTGTTGAACATTGAACATATATCCAAGACCTATGGCGACCGCCAGCTGCTGGACGATGTGACCCTGTATCTCACCCCCGGCGACCGGGTGGGCGTTATCGGCGTGAACGGCGCGGGAAAATCCACCCTTTTGCGTCTGGCCGCGGGGAAGGAGGAGCCGGACAGCGGCAGCGTTACCACGGATCCCAATGTCCGCGTGGAGTACTTGCCGCAGAATTTTCAGGACGACCCGGAAAATACGGTTCTGGAGCAGGTCTATGCCGGGCTGGATGCCGGCGCCAGAGCCTTGGCGGAGTATGAGGCGATCGAGATTCTGACGCGGCTGGGGATTACGAATGTGCAGGAAAAGGTAGGAAATCTCTCCGGCGGCCAGCGCAAGCGAGTGGCCATGGCGGCCTGTCTGGTGCATCCGGCAGATGTGCTGATCCTGGATGAGCCGACCAACCATCTGGATGCGGAAATGATCCACTGGCTGGAGGAGTATCTGGCGCGCTTTTCCGGCGCGCTGCTGCTGGTCACCCACGACCGCTATTTTCTGGAGCGGGTGACCACCCGCACGGCGGAGGTAAGCTTTGGAAAGGTGTATTTCTACGAGGGCGGCTATTCCGCCTATCTGGACGGCAAGGCGCGTCGAGAGGAAATGCAGGCGGCAACGGAGCGCAAGCGGCAGTCTACCCTTCGGCGGGAACTGGCCTGGGTGCTGCAGGGCCC
>CAVBJJ010000024.1:16771-27871 GCA_963595735.1 bacterium | reverse complement strand
TGAGATAAACCGCCGCGGAAAGCCCTTTTCTGGGCTTTCCCACAGTATTTTGGCCACGCCAAAATACTCGGCGGATAAGCGAAGTCAAAAAAGCCCCGGAAATCCGGGACTTTTTTGACAAGCTGAGCCGAAGCAGTGGTTTTGCGCCACTGCTTCGGCTTTTTCTATCCTGTTTTGTGCTTTGGTCAAAACAAACTCATTTGGCTGGTGTCCGGCATTTCGCCCAGGGCGCCCAGACTTTTCAGCACCTCCAGATGGCTCTGGCTGACGCGGGTGCAATTGGCGGAGACCTCCTCCACGGAGACAAAGCGCTTCCCCGTTTCCTGGCAGCGCATCAGATCCGCCGCCGCTGTCTCGCCCAGGCCGGAAATGGCCACAAAGGGCGGGCGCAGCTGCTTGTCTCCCTCCAGCAAAAACTTGGTGGCATGGGATTTGTACAGGTCAATGTTGGCAAAGGAAAAGCCCCGGAGATAAAACTCATACACTGCCTCCAGCGTGGTCAGCAGATCCTGCTCCTTGGCGGTGGCGTTGGGGTTTCGCTGAATTTCCCCAATGCGCTTACGCACGGTGTCGATGCCCTGGGTCATGCTCTCGGCGTCAAAACCGTCCTTCTGGCTGCGCCGGTAAAAATAGGCGCTGTAAAAGGCCAGGGGCTTATGTACCTTGAACCATGCAATACGAAAGGCCATCATCACATAGGCCACCGCGTGCGCCTTGGGGAACAGGTATTTGATCTTCTTGCAGCTGCCGATGTACCAGTCCGGCACGCCGGCGGCCACCATTTCCTCCTCCGCGCCCTCCGGCAGCCCTCTGCCCTTTCGCACAGCTTCCATGATCTTGAACGCCCGCTTTTCCGGCAGACCGCAGGAGATCAGGTACAGCATGATATCGTCCCGGCAGCCGATCGTCTCTTTAACGGAGGCCGTGCCGGACAAAATCAGATCCTTGGCGTTGCCCAGCCACACATCCGTGCCGTGGGAAAAACCGGAAAGCCGCACCAGCGTGTCAAAGGCGTCCGGCTGGGTATCCACCAGCATCTGCCGGGTAAAGCCCGTGCCGAACTCCGGGATCCCGATGGAGCCGGTCTTTCCCACAATGGGGTCGTCGTCCGGCAGCCCCAGCGGCGCCGGGGACTGGAAAATACCCATGGTTTCCGGATCGTCCAGGTGGATCTTCTTGGCGTCCACACCGGTCATGTCCTCCAGCATACGGATCATGGTGGGATCATCGTGCCCCAGCTCGTCCAGCTTCAGGAGGTTTGCCTCCATGCAGTGGTATTCAAAATGGGTGGTGATGATGTCGCTGGTGGCGTCGTCCGCCGGGTGCTGTACCGGGCAGAAATCCGTTACATCCATGTCCTGGGGAATGATGACCAGACCGCCGGGGTGCTGCCCCGTGGTGCGCTTGACGCCCACGCAGCCCGCCGCCAGCCGGTTTTCCTCCGCCTTGGTGACGACCATGCCCTTCTCTTCCAGATATTTTTTCACATAGCCGTAAGCGGTTTTTTCCGCCAGCGTGCCGATGGTACCGGCGCGGAACACATGATCCCGGCCGAACAGCTCCTCCGTGTACTTATGGGCGCGGGCCTGATATTCACCGGAAAAGTTCAGGTCGATATCCGGCACCTTGCCGCCGCCAAAGCCCAAAAAGGTCTCAAAGGGAATGTCAAAGCCGTCCTTGTCCAGAGGCGTACCGCACACCGGGCAGTTTTTATCCGGCATATCCGCGCCGCAGCCATAGCCCGCCCCGGCGTCAAAATCGCTGTGCTTGCATTTGGGGCAGCGGTAATGGGGCGGCAGGGAGTTGACCTCCGTAATACCGGACATATAGGCCACAATAGAGGAGCCCACGCTGCCGCGGCTGCCCACCAGATAACCGGCCTCCAGCGAATTGGCAACCAGCTTTTGCGCGGACATATAGATCACATCGTAGTGACAGTTGATGATGTCCCCCAGCTCGGTCTCCACGCGCTTTTTGACCACCTCCGGCGGGTTTTCGCCGTACAGATCGTGCATTTTTCCATACACCAGCGCCTGCAGATCCTCCACGGAGTTTTCGATCTTGGGGGTAAACAGCTCCTTGGGCAAAAGCTCGAACTGCTCCACCTGGTCGGCGATGGCTCGGGGATTGGTGATGACCACCTCCCGGCAGCGCGCCTCGCCCAGATAGGCGAATTCCTCCAGCATTTCATCCGTCGTTTTGAAGTAGATGGGCAGCGGCTTGTCCGCATCGGCAAATTTCTTGGCCGCCAGGAGAATGTGGCGGTAAATCTCGTCCTCCGGCTCCAGAAAATGGACATCGCCCGTTGCCACCGTGGGCTTCCCCAGGCTGTCCGCCAGAGCGACCACCTGCCGGTTCAGCTCCCGCAGTCCCTCCTGGTCGGCGATCAGCCCCTTTTCCACCATGAACTGGTTGTTGCAGATGGGCTGAATCTCCAGATAGTCATAAAAGGACGCCAGTCGGCGCAGCTCCCGCTTGCTCTTGCGGCGGACGATGGCATCGAATACCTCGCCGGCCTCGCAGGCCGAGCCGATGATCAATCCCTCCCGGTGCTGCATCAGCAGGCTTTTGGGAATGATGGGATTGCGGTGGAAATGGTGCAGGTGGGAATCGCTGATCAGGCGGTAGAGGTTCTTCAGTCCCGTTTTGTTCTTCACCAGCAGGATGATGTGCCGCGCCTTGGGTCTGTTGTTGTGGCTCTGCCGCAGCCGGGTCAGCGCCGGGTTCAGCTCCTCCAGCCGGGTCAGGCCGCGCTCGGCCAGCATGGGCAAGAATTTTGCCATCATGTAGGCCACCGTGGCCGCGTCGTCGCTGGCTCTGTGGTGGTTGAATTCCGGCAATCCCAGCCGGTCGGCCACCAGATTCAGCTTGTGCCGCCGCATTTCCGGCAGCAGGCTTTGGGACAGCACCAGACTGTCCAGATACACCGGCGCAAAGGGAATGTCGCAGCGCTGCGCCGTTTCCGCAAGAAAGCCGATGTCAAAATCCGCGTTGTGGGCGATCAGGGGTCTGCCCCCGGCAAATTCCAAAAAAGCCCGCAGCGCCGTGCCCTCGTCCGGCGCGCCCCGGACATCGGCGTTGGTAATACCCGTCAGCTCCGTGATCTTCGGCGGAATGGCCATTTCCGGGTCCACAAAGGTGTTGAAGCTGTCCAGGATCTCGCCATTGCGGAACAGGGTCGCGCCGATCTCCGTGATGCGATCCCGCTCCGCGTGCAGCCCCGTTGTCTCAATGTCAAAGGCCACATATTCCTGATCCAGCGGGCCTGCGCCGTTTTCCGTCACGGCCAGCTTGTCGTCCACATCGTTGATGTAGTAGCCCTCCAGCCCATAGATCAGCTTGATGTCATGCTTGCCCGCCGCTTTCCAGGCCTCCGGAAAACCCTGGGCAACGCCGTGGTCGGTGATGGCAATGGCGGGGTGTCCCCAACGCGCCGCAGTGGCCACGGCGGCGGCGGGGTCGGTCAGGGCGTCCAGGCTGCTGTACCGGGTGTGCAGATGCAGCTCCACCCGCTTGTCCCCGGGGGCGGTGTCCTCCCGCTGGGGGCGCTTGGCCTTCATAATGCTCCGGGGCGCCAGCGCCAGATCCTGCTCATAGCGGTTGAGGATCACCTGCCCCTGCACCCGGAGATAATCGCCCTTTTTGATTTTATCCAGAATGCTCTTGTCGTCCTCCGGCTTAAAAAACTGGCTGACCTGGATCGAGCCGGTGTGATCGGTGATGCAGAAGCTGAGCACCTTGCCGCCGCTGCGGGTGTCCCGATTGTCCACGGCGAACACGCTGCCCTCCAGCACCACCGTACCGCTTTCCAGACTCAGCCCCGCCATGGGCTGGGGCGGCCGGCGGATGGGCTTTCCCATGAGCACCTCTCCCCCGCCGGTGGCGGTGCCCTTTTCCGGATTCGGCACAAAGCGCTCCCGGGGCCAGTCAGCGCGGATCTTGGCCGAGCGCAGCCGATAGGCAGAGCTGATGCGCCCCTCCAGCATGGTCAGATCCGCCGGCGCGGGACAGGCGGCAAACAGCACATCGGCCTCCAGATGCATTCTCTCCCGGTGGATCACCACCCCGCGCACCTTTGCCTTTTCCAGTCCCCCGCCTGCGCTGCGCAGGCTTTCACAGCAGGCGAACATCTCCAAAAAACTCTCAGGCCGGCTCATGAGCGCCTCCTTTTTCCCGCAGGTCGGTATGGATCAGGTCGGAAAGCGCCTGTGCCAGATTTTGCTCTGGCACCTTCCCTACGATCTCTCCCCGGCGGAACAGCACGCCCTGCCCTTTTCCGCCGGCCAGACCGTAATCCGCCTCCCGGGCTTCGCCGGGGCCGTTGACCACGCAGCCCATCACCGCCACATCCAGCGGCGTTTTGATGTCCGCCAGCAGCGCCTCCACCTGGCTTGCCATGGGAATCAGGTCGATCTGGGTTCTGCCGCAGGTGGGACAGGAGACGATGTTGACCCCCTCCTTCCGCAGTCCCACGGCCTTCAGGATCGCAATGCCCGCCCGGACTTCCTCCACCGGGTCGGCTGTCAGGGACACCCGCAGGGTATCCCCGATCCCGGTCAGCAGCATTCCGCCGATGCCCGCCGCAGACTTGACCAGTCCCATATAGGGCGTGCCGGTCTCCGTGATCCCCAGGTGCAGGGGGTAGTCCACCTCCTGCGCCAGCAGGGCATAGGCCGCCGCGGTTTTTTGCACATCCGAGGACTTGATGGAAACGCAGATGTCATAAAACTCTTCCTGTTCCAGCAGGCGAATATGCCCCAACGCGCTTTCCACCAGTGCCCGGGGCGTGTTGCCGTACTGCGCCAGCAGGTTTTTTTCCAGACTGCCGCCGTTTACGCCGATGCGAATGGGCAAACCGCGCTTTTTGCAGGCCTCCGCCACAATGCGCACCCGCTCCTGTCCGCCGATATTGCCGGGATTGATGCGGATCTTATCCGCCCCCGCGTCAATGGCGCCCAGCGCCAGCTTGTAGTCAAAATGGATGTCGGCCACCAGCGGCAGCGGGCTTTCCTCCCGCACCCGGCCAAACACCTGCACCGCCTGCATATCCGGCACCGCCAAACGCACCAGATCGCAGCCGGCAGCCGCCAGCGCCCGGATCTGCTCCAGCGTTGCCGCCGCATCGTACGCCGGCGTGTTGCACATGGACTGCACCGGGATCGCCGCGCCGCCGCCGATGGCAAGCCCGCCGACTCGGATCTGTCTTGTTTTTGTTCTGTCTGTCATCGTGTTACCATCCTCGCCACATCATTAAACATCACCACGACCATCAGCCCGATCAGCAAAATCAGGGTCACGCCGTGGATCCAGCCCTCATACTTGGGATCCAGCCGTCTGCCGCGAATCTTTGCCACCAGCGTACCGATCAGCAAAAACACAATGCGGCCGCCGTCCAGCGCCGGAATGGGAAGCAGGTTCATCACCGCCAGATTCATGGCCACCAACGCCGTCAGATAGCCGATAGACCAAAGGGCGTCCCTGGCCGTTGGCGCCTGCTGCCCCACCTGGTTGATGGTGTCCACAATGCCCACCACGCCGGATACCTCCTTGACGCTCACCGCGCCGGTCACCAGATCCGTCAGCCCCATGCGCACCATGCGCACAAAGTCCAGGGACTGGTACCAGGAATAGCGCAGATGATTCAGCGGCCCGGAATCCAACTGCTCCATGAGAAAGCCATAGTAGGTGCCGGTCTGTCCCTGGTATTCGTACTCTCGCGGCTGCATTTCCAGGGTGAGCTTTTGTTTTTCTCCGTTGCGGATGATCTCAAACTCCGGCGTTCCCGTGCCCCGCTGCAAAAAGCGGCTTACATCTCCGGAAAAATAGACCCGCTCGCCGTTGACCCGGTAAAAGCGGTCGCCCACCTGAAAGGCCTCCGCGCTCTCATAGGGGCAACCGTCCATAAAGCCCGTGACCACCGGCGCGGAAAAGCTCTTTCCGGAAAACAGCACCAGCACGATCACAAAGCCCACCAGAAAGTTCATCGCCACGCCCGCCACCAGGATCAGCAGCTTTTTGGGCAGCGCCGCGTTGGTAAACGCCTTGGGATCCTCCGAGCTTTCGTCCTCCCCCTCCAGCGCACAATAGCCCCCCAGCGGCAGGCAGCGGATGGCATACAGGGTCTCGCCCCGCTGCTTTTTCCACAGCGCCGGACCCATGCCCATGGAAAACTCCAGCACCCGCACGCCGCTGGCCCGCGCTGCCATAAAGTGTCCCAGCTCATGGGAAAAAATCAGCAAACAAAAAATCAGGATCGCCAGGATAATATACATATGCTACCTCAATGTTCTTGATATTTGCGCCCTTATCTGGTACCGGGATAGGCCGCGGCAAAGGCTCTTGCCGCCCGGTCGGCCTCCAGGATTTCTCCCAGATCCGGCGCTGCGGTAAAGTCTATGCTCTGCACAGCCTCCGCAACACAGTCGGCAATGTCCAGAAAGCCGATCTCCTCCCGCAAAAAGCGCGCCACGGCCACCTCGTTCGCCGCGTTCATCGCCGCCGGGGCGGTGCCGCCGCTGCGGGCGCAGTCCATGGCCACCTGCAGACAGGGAAAGCTGTGGACATCCGGCGCTTCAAAGTGCAGCGCCCCCACCCGGAACAGATCCAGAGGTTCCGCTCTGCCCGGCGTGCGTACCGGCCAGGTCAGGGCATACTGGATGGGCAGCCCCATATCCGGCACGCCCAGCTGGGCGATCACGGAGCCGTCGATAAACTCCACGCCGGAGTGCACCACGCTTTCCGGATGCACCAGCACCTCGATCATATCCGGCGTGCAGGAAAACAGGTGCATGGCCTCGATCAGCTCCAGCCCCTTGTTCATCAGGGTCGCGCTGTCCACGCTGATCTTTGCGCCCATGCTCCAGTTGGGATGGCGCACCGCCTGCTGGGGCGTGATATCCCCCAGGGATTCCCGGCTGCGCCCCCGGAAGGGACCGCCGGAGGCCGTGAGCAAAATGCGCCGCAGCTCCGCCCGTCTGCCCTGCAGGGACTGAAAAATCGCCGAGTGCTCGCTGTCCACCGGCAAAATTTCCACGCCCAGCTTTGCCGCCAGCGCCATGACGATCTCCCCGGCGCAGACCAGCGTTTCCTTGTTGGCCAGAGCGATCCGCCGCCCGGCACGAATAGCGGCAAGTGTCGGCTCCAGACCCACCGCGCCGGAAACCGCCGTGACCACGCAGTCCGCGCCCGGCACTACGGCGGCCTCTTTCAGCCCCACCGCGCCGCCGACCACACGGATATCCGTGTCCGCCAGAGCGATGGCAAGCTCCTTTGCCTGCCCGGCGTCATAGACGGCCACCAGCGCCGGGTGCAGCAGACGCGCCTGCTGCTCCAACTGGATAATATTGCGCCCCGCCGCCAGCGCCCGCACCGGCAGATTCAGGTGCTGCGCCACAGCGATGGTCTGCTTGCCGATGGAACCTGTGGAGCCTAAAATGGAAATACTGTTTATCATAGCTTACACGCTTCCTTCTTTGCCCAAAGGGTCCGAGGCCTTTTGGGCTTTGCTGTTCCGCCGACATTCCGTCCTGCGGACAAAACAAGGCGGACAAAAAACTTGTCCGCCCGGTTTTTTCTTTCCTATCAAAGCATGGTTCTGGCCACCAGCCAGACCACCGGCGCGACAAAGGCCACGCTGTCAAAGCGGTCGAGCACGCCGCCGTGTCCCGGCAGAAGCTTGCTGTAGTCCTTTACCCCAAACTCCCGCTTGATCACGGAAAAGCTCAAATCGCCCAGCTGTCCCATGAAGCTGCCCAGCAGCCCCAGCGCAATGACAGCCGGCACACTTACCCGCATCTGGAAGGCAAAGTGGACGAACACCGCATACACCGCCACCAGAAACAGGCTGCCCACAAAGCCGCCCAAAGAGCCCTCGATGGTCTTTTTCGGGCTGACATGGGGCGCCAGCTTGTGCTTGCCGAAGAGCATTCCCGCAAACAGCGCCACCGTGTCGCTGCCAAAGGCGCAGCACAGGGGCAGCAGTACCAGTGCGTTCCCCATTTCCCGCAGGAAAAAGATGGTGGTAAACGCCGCCGGCACCAGAAACACACCCAGCAGTCCCGCCATGACCGTTGCAAAATGCAGCTGCTTTTCCGGCTTTCCATAGCGGAACACCGCGCAGGCAAAGGCATACACCGTCCAGATCATGACCCAGGCGGCAATGGGGAGCGTGCCGGGTACAACAGCCAAAATCAGCGGGCTTGCCACCGCCGCGGGGATCAGCAGCACACAGCCCTTGTATTCTTTCGGCCCCACGGCGCGCAAAAGCTCCCAGCAGGCGCCGCCGGACATGGCGCACACCAGCGCCAGCGTTCCCCAGGAGGGCGCCAAAAGCAAAAGCAAAAGCAGAAGCGGCGCGCCGATTGCCGCTGTTAACACACGCTGTTTCATTTCTTTATGCCCCCAAAACGACGGTTCCGGCGCTGGAACTCCGCAATGGCGGCGTCCAGGTCTCCGGAGGAAAACTCCGGCCAGAGCACATCGGTGAAGTAAAATTCGGAATAGGCCGCCTGCCACAGCAGGAAGTTGGAAATGCGCTGCTCGCCGCCGGAGCGGATGATCAGATCCGGATCCGGCACGCCGGCCGTGTAAAGGTAGTTGCCAAAGCTCTCCGCATTCAGCTCCGGCGCTTCGCCCCGGGCGCAGGCCTCGCCATAGGCGCGAACCCCCTGCAGGATCTCGTCCCGGCCGCCGTAGTTGATGCAGAAATTCACCTGGCAGCCGTCATAGTCGGCGCTCATCTCCGCGATCTCCTGCTCCAGCTTTTGCAGGGATTCCGGCAGCAGACTGCGGTCGCCGAAAAAGCGCATACGGATTTTTTCCCGCAGCACCCGGGCAATCACGCCCCGCAGCTGATTTTCGATCAGGCTCATGATGGTGCTGACTTCTTCCTCCGGCCGCTTCCAGTTTTCCGTGGAAAAGGCGTACACGGTCAGATATTCCAGGCCGATCTTCTGGGCATAGTTGGCGATGCGGCGAAAGGCCTCCGCCCCGGCAGCGTGTCCCGCCGTGCGGGGCAGACCGCGCTTTTGCGCCCAGCGGCCGTTGCCGTCCATAATGATGGCAATATGGCGGGGGAGCGCCGTGAAATCGACCTCCCCCGCTGCCTTGTTTGTGTTTTTACTGAACAGGCCCATTAGATCTCAGACAACTCTTTCTCTTTTTTGGCGGTCGCTTCGTCCACCTTTTTGGTGTAGTCGTCGGTCAGCTTTTGCAGCCGCTTTTCCAGATCCTTCAGGTCGTCCTCGGTGATCTCGCCCTTTTTCTGCTGCTTTTTGAACGCGTCCAGGGCGTCCCGGCGGACATTGCGCACCGCGACCTTACCGTCCTCGCCATACTTGCGCACCTGCTTGCTCAACTCCTTGCGGCGCTCCTCCGTCAGCTGGGGGAATACCAGCCGGATGATGCGGCCGTCGTTCTGGGGATTGATGCCCAGGTCGCTGGCCAGAATGGCCTTTTCGATCTCCTTGAGGATGCTGGTATCCCAAGGCTGGATGGTCAGCGTGCGGGGATCGGGAGAGGCGATCGTGCCCACCTGCTGGATGGGCGTCGGGGTGCCGTAGTACTCCACCTGTATCTGGTCGAGCACGCCGGCATTGGCGCGGCCGGCGCGAACAGAGGCAAACTGGGTGGAAAGGTAGTCCAGGGACTTTTTCATTTTGGCTTCGTAATCTTTGATTTCAGACATATTCTGTTTCCTCCAAAATAATGTTGCGTGATCTGGCGCTGCTTCAACCGCCCACGACGGTGCCGACCTTTTCGCCCTGCACCACGCGCACGATGTTCTTGGGATCCTCCAGCGCAAAGACGATCACGGGGATGTTGTTGTCCATTGCCAGGCTGGTGGCGGTGCTGTCCATGACCGCCAGACGGCGCGCCAGGACCTCGTCATAGCTGATGGCGTCGAACTTTACCGCGCTGGAATCCGTGCGGGGGTCGGCGCTGTATACGCCGTCGATGTTCTTTGCCAGCAAAATGGCGTCCGCGTTGATCTCCGTTGCCCGGAGCACGGCGGCCGTGTCCGTGGAGAAATACGGGCAGCCGGTGCCGCAGCCGAAGATCACGACCTGGCCGCGGTTCAGGCGCTCCATGGCCTTCAGCCGGGTAAACGGCTCCGCTACCTGGCGCATTTCAATGGCGGTCTGCACCCGGGCGGACACGCCAAGCCCCTCCAGCACATCGGCAACGGCCAGACTGTTCATGACCGTGGCCATCATACCCATGTAGTCGGCGCGGGTGCGCTCGACCTTTCCGGCGCCGTCCTTCATGCCGCGCCAGAAATTGCCGCCGCCTACCACGATGCCGACCTGCACGCCCAATTCCACGCAGCGCTTGACCTCACGGCAGACGCGCTCGATCACGGCAAAGTCCAGACCGGTGCGCTTGCTGCCTGCCAGCGCTTCACCGCTGAGCTTGAGCAAAACTCTTTTATAAACAGGGGTCTCCATAGGGGTTCACTCCCTCTCTTGATTTTTTGTGCCGCACGGCAGTACCATGCGTATACTTTTTTATATTTTAATATATTTTTGCCGCTATGAAAAGCCTTTTTTTCCGAATTCCTGTTTTTTCCCGGCGCAAGCGGCTTTTTCCCCCGCTCCGCCGGGGCGGCAGGGGCGGGATCTGGTTTATTGTAGCACGGTACCACATTCTCTGACAAGCCGCAAATGACAGGATTTTCACCCGCCCCCGGCTATAATCAAAAGCAAGCGATCCAAAAGGCCGGCTGCCGCAAGTCCCCCCGCCAACCATATCGGAAATAGGAGTGTATCATGACCGTTGTTTACATAGACCGGATCTTCCTGCTCAATACCGCGGCGGATTATCTTCTGCTGCTGTGCGCCGGGCATTTGTCCGGCGCCGTCCCCCGCCGAAAGCGCTATGCCGCGGCGGCCCTGCTGGGCGGAGCCTATGCCGTGGCGGCGGCGCTGCCGGGGCTGGAGCTACTGTCCCAGCTGTGGGCAAAACTGGGCTTTGCGCTGCTGCTGGGGTCGGCGGCCTTTGGCGGCCAGCCCCATTTTCTCCGGCGCTGCCTGGTGTTCCTGGCGGTTTCCGCCGCCTTTGGCGGCGCGCTCCAGCTACTGTGCCCCGGAGGCAGTATTTCCC
>CAVBJJ010000024.1:0-16761 GCA_963595735.1 bacterium | reverse complement strand
GTATTTCCCTGCGGGTGCTGTGCCTGGGCTTTGCCGCCTGCTATGCCGCGCTCTCCCTGCTGTTTCGCCACAGCGCCCGGCTGTCCAAGGGGCGCATTTTGCCGGTGACCGCCGTTTTTGCCGGAAAAAACTCCGCTTTCCGCGCCCTGCAGGACACCGGAAACAGCCTGTTTGACCCCATGAGCGGCCGCAATGTGCTGGTGGCGGACAGCGCCGTCATGCTGCCCCTGCTGCCGGAAGGAGCGGAGGCCGTGCTGCAGCTGCGGGACCCCCTGCTGCTGTTATCCGCCCTGCAGGAGCTGCCAGGGCTGCGGGGCAGCTTCCGCCTGCTGCCCTATGCGGCCGTGGGGGTGGAGTCCGGGCTGCTGCCGGTGTTCCGCCCGGATCTCTTGTCCGTGGACGGCCAGCCGGCCGATCTGCTGCTTGCCATTTCCCCCACGCCCCTCTCCCCGGATGGAAGCTACCAGGCGCTGGTGGGCGTACTGTAAAAAACAGGAGGAGCTTTTTATGAAACAGGATCTTTTTTCCCGTCTGGAACAGCTGCTGCGGCGTTTGTGGAGCAGCCCGCCGGTCCACTACATCGGCGGCAGCGACACCCTGCCCCCACCCCTGCCCCGGGAGGAGGAGGCGCGTACCATCGCCGCCCTTTCCGCCGGCGAGGACTGGGCCAAGCAAAAGCTGATCGAGCACAATCTCCGCCTGGTGGTCTATATCGCCCGGCGCTTTGAAAACACCGGCGTGGGGCTGGAGGATCTGATCTCCATCGGCACCATCGGCCTGATCAAGGCCATCGGCACCTTTCGGACGGACAAAAATATCAAGCTGGCCACCTATGCCTCCCGCTGCATCGAAAACGAAATTCTCATGCATCTGCGCAAAATCAGCAGCCAGCGGATGGAGCTGAGCTTTGACGAACCGTTGAATACCGATTGGGACGGCAACGAGCTTCTGCTTTCCGATGTGCTGGGCACCCCGGAGGACGAGGTCAGCCGACCGCTGGAGGACGATGTGGAGCGGCAATTGCTGCTCCAGGCGGTGGATCGTCTGGAGCAGCGGGAAAAAAGCATCATCACCCAGCGCTTCGGCCTGCGGGGCAGCCGGGAGTGCACCCAAAAGGAGGTCGCCGACCGCATGGGCATTTCCCAGAGCTACATCAGTCGTCTGGAAAAGCGCATCATCCTGCGTCTCCGGCGGGAAATGAGCCGCATTTTATAGCCTGCCGCAGTGCAAACCCCGCCCTTTCGCCGAAAAACGAAAGGGCGGGGTTTGTGATTTTCTCTTTTTCCTATTGCATCAGCTCTCCCAGGCTCACCTCCGCCCAGCTGTAGTTGAGCAAATAGGAGCCCTTGAACTGATCCTTGTATGCCGGGTCGCCGCTGAGGTAATCGTACAGGTCGCACTTGACCTTTTCCGGCACCAGCCGGCGCTGGCCGTCCACGGTCTCGATGATATCCTCTATGCCGTATTCCTGCAAAATATTGCGCAGGCGCAGCGCCACCTTGCGGCAGCGGGAAAGGGTGACCCGGTTGGCCGACTCCTCCTCCCACAGACAGCTGATGACCTCGCCGGCGGAGACAAAGCCCCCCCGCCGATCCACCAGCACCGCCAACAGTTCCTTGGCCTTTTCATGCCGGAACATGATGGCTCTGCCGTTGACGAACACATCAAAATATCCAAAGGTGCGGATATAGACCTCTTTCTTTTCCGAGGCAAGGGGCAGCTGGGCGCTGTCCTGCTCCGTGATATCCTGCATCACCACGATACCGGAGTCCTCCCCCCGCTCCGTCGGCGCGGCATTGCGGATAAACAGCGCTTTCATCAGGCGCTTGTCCCCGGTCTCCACATGGATGTATTCAAATCTGCCCTCGCCGGTTTGCAGCAGCTTTTGGAAATTTTTATAGCTGACCGGGCTTTTCGCCAGGAATTTTTTCGCCGGCATACCCTGGGAGATACTGTGCAGAAAGCGTTCCCGCTCCATGCCGAAGAAGTAGCACATATTATCGCTGATGTACAGCGGGCGGATGTTGCCGTGCTCCACCTCAAAGGCCAGCATACTCTCCGTTAAATGATCCAGCAGCCGGTCGGTCTGGCGGCAGCGCTTTTCCAGCGCCCGGGTCTCCATGGCCTGCCGGTTGGGGTCGAGAATGTGCCGGGTCTCCTCGTTGCAGCAGAACAGATAATGCCCCTGCTCCAGATCCAGCAGTGCGCCGGCATAGCGGCGGAGAATGTCGCGGGGCTGGCCATGCACCAGGTCGAAATGGGGCTGGAAGCGAAAGCGGAACTGGGGCGCTTTGCTCCCCGAACACAGGGCTTCTCCGCAGAGCATTCTGCCAAAGAGCGCTTCCATGTACTCCCGATCCTCCTGCAGCACATACTGCGCCGTCCACTCCGCAATGGCCGCCGCCAAGCCCTTTTCCCCCACCTGGGGCACGCGGATATAGGGCGACACCTGAATGGTCTCTATGGTCTGCCGGGGAACATCCACCGCCACGATCACATCATATATTTCCCGCAGCACACGAAAGTCCGTTGCTGCTGTTTGTGCAAACAAATCCATGGGCTTTTCCCTCCTTTCGGGTCTTGCCGCTTGTTCTGACCTACTATTATACATGGTTTCCAAAATTTTTCCATTCTTTTTTTCCCGGAGAAAATTTGCGTTCCTGCGGGCGCTTTTTTCCTTTTTCGCGCAGGGCTATATTTATAATAGGTAGCAGAATATGAAAAAAATATTGCCAACGGGCAGATGTTTGCAATTTGTTCAAATTTCAGCGCCGTTTTTCGGAACGCTGCTGGAACGCCCCCTGTCGTAGAATCGCCGCAATGGTTATCACCGTTAACCTTGCAAGAGAAAAAAACAAACAATTCATAATTTTTCAGGAGGAATACTATCATGGTTTTCAAGACTATCGCCGAACTGATCGCCGACCGCACGGACTGCGCCGTGGAAGATGTGAAGATGGAGAGCACCTTTAAGGATCTGGGCATCGACTCCCTGGACTCCGTGGAGCTGGTCATGCAGCTGGAGGAGGCCCTGGATATGGAGATCGAGTTGGATCAGAAGGTGGAGACCGTTGGCAATCTGGTCGAGCTGGTTGAAGCCCGCATGAAGGGCTAAGCCCCATGATCCGATCCGTACTGTGTGATCTGCTGCACATCCGCTATCCTGTACTCCAGGGCGGCATGGCGTGGATCGCCGACGGCAAACTGGCCGCTGCTGTTTCCAACGGCGGCGGTCTGGGTATTATTGCCGCCGGCAGCGCTTCCGCCGAACGGGTGCGTGAGCAGATCCATATCGCAAAAGAACTGACCGACAAGCCCTTTGGCGTGAACATCATGCTCATGAGTCCCCACGCTTCGGAGATCGCCGCGATGGTGGCGGAGGAAAAGGTCGCCGTTGTGACCACCGGCGCGGGAGACCCCAGCAAGTACATGGCGCTTTGGAAGGAAGCCGGCATCCAGGTGATCCCGGTGGTGGCATCCGTTGCCATGGCCAAACGCATGACCCGGCTGGGCGCTTCCGCCCTGATCGCGGAGGGCGGCGAAAGCGGCGGCCATGTGGGCGAGCTGACCACCATGGTGCTGGTGCCGCTGATCTGCGACGCCACCGAGCTGCCGGTGGTGGCAGCCGGCGGGATTGCCGATGGCCGCGGAGTCGCCGCCGCTTTTATGTTGGGCGCCTGCGGTGTGCAGGTGGGCACCCGCTTTCTCAGCGCGGAAGAGTGTACCATCCACCCCACCTACAAAGAAAAGGTCATCAAGGCCGGCGACCTCTGCACCATGGTCACCGGTAAGCGGCTGGGACACCCGGTGCGCAGTCTGCGCACCAATTTTGCGCGCAATTACGCAAAAGCGGAGTTCAGCGGCATGACCGATGAGGAGCTCACCGGCAAGGCCTCCGGCACCCTGCGCCTGGCGGTGCAGGAGGGCGATCTGGAGCAGGGCTGCTTCCTTTGCGGCCAGAGCGCCGCGCTGGTCAAGCAGGTGCAGCCCGCCGCGGATATCGTCCGCGAGCTGGTGGAGGAAGCCGAGCCGATCCTGAAAGGAGCTGCAAAATGGGTAAAATAGCATTCGTTTTTGCCGGCCAGGGCGCCCAGAAGCCCGGCATGGGGCAGGATATCTGCAACGGCTCCGCCCCTGCGGCGGCCGTGTTCGCCCAGGCGGACAAGCTGCGCCCCGGCACCATGCAGCAGTGCTTTTCCGGCACGGAGGCCGAGCTGAAGGAGACGAAAAACACCCAGCCCTGTATGTTCGCCATGGAGCTTGCCATTGCCGCCGCGCTGGCGGATGGCGGGCTGCGGCCGGACATGGTTGCGGGAATGTCTCTGGGTGAGCTTTCCGCCCTGTGCTGCTCCGGCGCGGCGGATTTTGAAACCGTGTTTCGTCTGGTCTGCCGCCGTGGCGAGCTGATGCAGCGGGACGCGGAAAAGCACCCCGCCTCCATGGCCGCGGTGCTGAAGCTGCCCAACGAGGAGGTGGAGCAGATCTGCGCCGGTATTCCCGGTATGTATCCGGTCAACTACAACTGCCCCGGTCAGCTGGTGGTCTCCGGCCCCGCAGAGAAAATGCCGGAGCTTTCCGCCGCAGTCAAGGCTGCCGGCGGCCGGGCGCTGCCGCTGAAGGTCGGCGGCGGCTTCCACTCCCCCTATATGCAGGACGCCGCTGCAGCCTTTGCCGCCGATCTGGCGCAGGTGCAATTTTCCGCCCCTGTTCCCGTGCTGTATTCCAACTGCACTGGCCTGCCCTATACCGAAGATTTCGCCGGTCTGCTGGCAAAGCAGATCAGCGCCCCTGTGCGCTGGGAGGCGATCGTGCGCCACATGATCCAGTCCGGCGCGGATACCTTTATCGAGATCGGTCCGGGAGACACTCTCAGCAAGCTGATCTCCAAAATCGACTCGCAGGTGCATGTGCTGGCCGTCTCCGACATGGCCGGACTGACATCTGTTCTTGCGGAGGTGAACTCTTGAACGCTTTAAAAGAAAAGGTCGCCATCGTCACCGGCGGCTCCCGGGGCATCGGCGCTGCCATCGCCAGAGAGCTGGCTTCCCACGGCGCTGCCGTTGCCATCCTGTACAGCAGCAATCACGAGGCCGCCCAGGCGGTCTGCCAGAGCTGCCGGGAGCTTTCCGGCGCCAAGGCCGAGGCCTATGTCTGCGATGTATCCGACTTTGAAGCCGCCAAGGAAACGGTCGCCAAGATCAAGGCGGACTTCGGCGGCGCGGACATTCTGGTCAACAACGCCGGCGTGACCCGGGACGGGCTGATCGCCATGATGAAGGAATCGGACTTCGACACCGTGCTGCGCATCAACCTCAAGGGCGCGTTCAACATGATCCGACACTGCACCGGCCTGTTTCTGCGGCGGCGCGGCGGCTGCATCATCAACATCAGCTCCATTTCCGGCATCATGGGCAACGCCGGTCAGGCAAACTATGCCGCGGCAAAGGCCGGGCTGATCGGTCTGACCAAGTCCACCGCCCGGGAGCTGGCAGCCAAAAATATCGTCTGCAACGCCATCGCCCCCGGCTTTATCGAAACCGACATGACCGGCGCGCTGGATCGGGAAGCCCTGACCGGCATGATCCCCATGGGACGCATGGGCAAGCCGGAGGAGATCGCCAAGGCCGCGGCCTTTCTGGCCACCGCCGGATACATCACCGGCGAAGTGCTGCGGGTCGACGGCGGCATTGCAATGTAAACTCAAGCTGTGCTGCGGCGCAGAAGATACATAGGAGAATTTCATGGAAAACAAAACGCGCAGAGTTGTTGTCACCGGCATGGGTGCTATCACCCCGGTGGGCAACAATGTGGAAGATTGCTGGAACAGCCTCATCAACGGCGTTCACGGCATCGCCCCCATCACCCTGTTTGACACCACGGAGTACAAGGCCAAACTGGCCGCAGAGGTCAAAGACTTCAACCCCCGTGATTATATGGAAAAGGCCGATATGCTTCGCAGCGACCGATATGCCCAGCTGGGTCTGGCCGCAGCCTGCCAGGCCGTGGAGGAAAGCGGCATCATCGGCACCCTGCCGCCGGAGCGCATCGCCGTGTACTACGGCTCCGGCATCGGCGGCATCCGCACCTTCCAGGAGGAGCACAGCAAGC
This sequence comes from bacterium, assembly GCA_963595735.1. Lineage (GTDB taxonomy): Bacteria > Bacillota > Clostridia > Oscillospirales > Oscillospiraceae > CALWOS01. The sequence goes on along the minus strand of CAVBJJ010000024.1, from coordinate 10,653 downwards.
TCCGGGACAAGGGTCCCCGCCGGGTCTCCCCCTTCTTTGTGCCGATGATGATCGCCAACATGGCCGCCGGCATGATCGCCATTCGCTTTAACTGCCAGGGCGCCGCCCTGCCCGCCGTTACCGCCTGCGCCTCCGGCTCCAACGCCATTGGCGAGGCGCTGCGTCTGATCCGCCACGGCTATGCCGATGCGGTCATCACCGGCGGCTCCGAGGGCGCTATTTCCGAGTGCAGCGTGGCCGGCTTCAGCAATATGCACGCCCTGTCCACTGCCGAGGATCCCAACGCCGCCTCTCTGCCCTTTGACAAACGCCACAACGGCTTTGTGATCGGCGAGGGCGCCGGTGCGCTGGTGCTGGAGGAATACGAGCACGCCAAGGCGCGCGGTGCGAAGATCTATGCCGAGCTTTGCGGCTATGGCTCCACCTGCGACGCCTACCACATCACCTCTCCCAAGCCCGACGCCAGCGGCGCCGCCCGCGCCATCCGGGATTCTCTGGACGAGGCCGGCTATGACGGCAGTGAGCTGCTGTACATCAACGCCCACGGCACCGGCACCCCCCTCAATGACACCACCGAGACCCTGGCCATCAAAAAGGCCGTTGGCGAGGAAACCGCCCGGGAAAAGGTGCTGATCAGCTCCACAAAGTCCATGACCGGACACATGCTGGGCGCTGCCGGCGCGGTGGAGGCCATCGCCTGCATCAAGGCGCTCAATGAGGGTATCATCCCCCCCACCATCAATCTGCTGGAGGCCGACCCCGCCTGCGACCTGAACTACACCCCCAACAAGGCAGTGCGCGCCGATATCTCCATCGCCCTGTCCAGCTCTCTGGGCTTCGGCGGCCACAACGCCTGCCTGACTTTCAGAAAGGTCTGAGGTTTTCGTGATGAATGAGAAAAATCTGCGTATGTATGCGGAACTGATGCGTGATATGGATCTGACCGGTCTGGAGATCACGGAAAACGACTGCAAGCTGCGTCTGGAGCGGAATCTTCCCGCAGCGCCTGCCGCCGTACCGACCGCACCGGTCATGGTCGCGGCTCCCGCGCCGGCTCCGGCTGCCGGGACAGCGCCCGCCCCGACGGAGGAATATACCGACGCCGCCATCGTCACCTCCCCCATGGTGGGCGTGTTTTACTGCGCCCCGGCGGAAAACGCCGAGCCTTTCGTCAAGCCCGGCGACACGGTCAAAAAGGGCGATGTACTGTGCATCATCGAATCCATGAAGCTGATGAACGAGATCGTTGCCGAGCAGGACTGCACCATTCTGGAGGTCTGCGTCAGCAACAAGCAGGCCGTGGACTTCGGCCACACCCTGTTCAAGATAAAGGAGTAAGGCAATGGATCGGGAAGAACTGAAACAAATCCTGCCCCACCGGGACGCCATGCTGCTGCTGGACGAGCTGGTCAAGGATGGGGAATACGCCTGCGGCAAGTATCATGTCCGGGGCGACGAATGGTTTTTGCAGGGGCATTTCCCCGGCAATCCCATCGTCCCCGGCGTGATCCAGTGCGAGATGATGGCGCAGTCCGCCTGCGTGCTTTTGGCCTCCGACATGGTCACCGCCAACAAGCTGCCCCTGTTTACCGGATTGGATCAGGTGCGCTTTAAGGCTCAGGTCAAGCCCGGCGACACCTTTGAGACCCGCTGCCGCATCACCAAGGCCAAACCCCCCTTTTATTTTGCGGAGGGCACCGGCAGCGTGGATGGCAAGCTCTGCGTAAAGGCAAGCTTTTCCTTTGCCGTCATGGGGAGGTAAGCCATGTTTTCCAAAATTCTGATCGCCAACCGCGGCGAGATCGCCGTGCGCATCATCCGCGCCTGCAAGGAAATGGGCATTTCCACCGTTGCGGTCTATTCCCAGGCAGATAAAAACGCCCTGCATGTGGCGCTGGCGGACGAAAGCTATTGCATCGGCAAGCCGGACGCGGCGGACAGCTACCTGAACCAGGAGCGCATCATCAGCGCCGCGCTGGTATCCGGCGCCCAGGCCATCCACCCCGGCTATGGCTTTCTCTCGGAAAACCCCAAGTTTGCCGCCCTTTGCCGGCAGCATGGCATTGTGTTCATCGGCCCCAGCGCCGAGAATATGGAGGAGCTCAGCGACAAGGCCATCATCAAGCGGCAGCTGAAAGCCGCCGGTCTTCCGGTCATCCCCGGCACGGAGGCGCTGAAAACCGTGCAGGACGCCCTGCGGGCGGCGGAGGAGATCGGCTACCCCGTCATGCTCAAGGCCTGTTCCGGCGGCGGTGGCCGGGGCATTCGCCTGGTGCGGGCGGCGGAGGAGATGGAACACGCCTTTCAGCAGGCCGTTGCCGAGGGTAAGGCCGCGTTCAACGACGAATCTGTATATATGGAAAAATTCATCTACCCCGCCCGCCATGTGGAAATGCAGGTACTGGCAGATGAGTACGGCAATGTGGTCTGTCTCGGCGAGCGGGACTGCTCCGTGCAGCGCCGCAACCAGAAGCTGATCGAGGAATCCCCCTCCCCCGCCGTGGGAGACGAGCAGCGGGACAAGCTGATCCAGCAGGTGACCCAGGCGGTGCAGGCCATCCGCTATGTGGGCGCGGGAACGCTGGAATTTCTGCTGGACAGACAGGGCAATTTCTGGTTCATGGAGATGAATGTCCGCCTTCAGGTGGAGCACAGCGTGACCGAATCCCTGACCAAGCTGGATCTGGTCAAGTGGCAGATCCGCATTGCCGCCGGTATTCCCCTGCGCTTCAGCCAGGAGGATGTGAACCTGAAGGGCTGCGCCATCGAGTGCCGCATCAACGCCCAGGCCCCCGGCAAGCTGCATCTGCTCCATGTCCCCGGCGGCCCCTTTGTGCGTTTTGACAGCTATCTGGTCTCCGGCATCCACATCACGCCCTATTATGACTCCCTGCTGGGCAAGCTGATCGTGTTCGCCAGCACCCGGGAGGAGGCCATTCGCAAGATGAAATCCGCTTTGTGTGAACTGGTGGTGGACGGCATCCCCACCAACATCGAGGAACAGCTGCGCATCATGGACGACACCCGTTTTGCCACCGGTGCGTATGACCTGACATTCTTCGGAAAGTAGGCAAGATCATGGCATTTCTGAATTTCTTATACAAACCGAAAAACGAACTGGAAAAGGGCGGCCGCACCATGGCGGTGCAGTCCGACGACATCGAGCCGGAGGAGAGCTGCCCCAACTGCCGGAAAAGTATTCCCCTGACGCGCCTGTGGGCCAACAACAATGTCTGCGACTGCGGCCATCATTTCCGCATGAAGACCCGGCAGCGGCTGGCGATGATCGCGGATGAGGGCAGCTATCAGCCCATGTTTCAGGACATCCGCAGCACCGATCCTCTGCAGTTTCCCGGCTACCAGAAAAAGCTCGGCACCGTGCGTCTGGCCAGCGGCGAGGACGAAGCTGTCACCTGCGGCACCGCCAGCATCGGCGGACAGCGCTGCTGCCTGTTTGTGATGGATCCCCATTTCATGATGGGCAGTATGGGTACCGTGGTAGGCGAGCGGCTGACCTGCCTGTTTGAATACGCGCTGGCGCAGCGTCTGCCCGTGGTGGGCTACACCGTCTCCGGCGGCGCGCGGATGCAGGAGGGACTGCTTTCCCTGATGCAGATGGCCAAGGTCAGCGGCGCGGTCAAGCGCCACAGCGATGCCGGCCTGCTGTATATCACCGTACTCACCGACCCCACCACCGGCGGCGTGACCGCCAGCTTTGCCATGGAGGGAGACATCACCCTGGCCGAGCCGGGGGCAATGATCGGCTTTGCCGGCCGCCGGGTCATTGAGCAGACCACCAAAAAATCTCTGCCCCGGGGCTTCCAGACGGCGGAATTTTTGCTGGAGCACGGCTTTGTGGACGCCATCGTCCCCCGCGCCCGGCAAAAAGTACTCATCACGCAGCTGCTGCAGCTGCATTGCGGAGGGTAACACATGGAGACAACAGCTTATAATCGTGTCAAGGCCGCGCGCAGCAGCACCCGGCCGACCGGTCTGGACTTTATCCAGAATATCTGCACGGACTTCATCGAGCTGCACGGTGATCGCCGCTTTGCCGACGACCCTGCCATTGTGGGCGGCATTGCCCGGCTGGACGGCCGTCCTGTGACCGTGATCGCCATTGAAAAGGGACACAGCGCCCGGGATCGGGTAGCGCGCCACTTCGGTGCGCCGGATCCGGAGGGCTACCGCAAGGCGCTGCGCCTGATGAAGCAGGCCGAAAAGTTCCACAGACCCGTGCTCTGCTTTATCGACACCTCCGGCGCCCGCTGCGGCATCGGCGCGGAGGAGCGGGGACAGGGACAGGCCATTGCGGAAAACCTGATGGAAATGATGACGCTGCGCACCCCCACCCTCTCCCTCCTTGTGGGCGAGGGCGGCTCCGGCGGCGCACTGGCGCTGGCGGTAGCGGATCGGGTGTGGATGCTGGCAAACGCGGTGTACTCGGTGATCTCGCCGGAGGGCTGCGCCAGCATTCTCTGGAAGGACGCCAGCAAGGCGCCGGAGGCTGCCGCCTCCCTGCACCTGACTGCGGAGGACGCCCTGGCGCTGGGCGTGGTGGATCACATCGTGCCGGAAAAGCAGCTGGGACAGCAGGCGCATTTTGACTATCTGCGCCGGGCGCTGGCCAAGGAATTGGATACGCTTTCCGCCTGCACGGAGGAGAATTTGCTGGAGGCGCGTTACGCCCGTTTCCGCGCTTTGGGGCGTCCCCAGGGCGCATGAGTGTGTCCATGCGCAGCTGCCAGACACAGCAGACCACCCCAGACCGCCGCAACGGCGCAAAAACCCGGGAAATGCTGTTGCAGGCAGGCATTTTGGAGATCGACCAGCACAGTCTGGCCGACTTCTCCATCCGCCGCGTGGCTGCCAACTGCGGCGTCTCCTGCGCCGCACCCTACAAGCATTTTAAGGACAAGCAGGAGTTTATCGCAGAGATCATCAACTATGTCAATCTCCAGTGGCGGCAGGTGCAGCACCATATCATCCATGCCCACCCCGGAAACACCCGGCGGCAGCTGGTGGAGCTGAGCATCGCCTATGTCCGCTTTCTGATGGAAAAGCCCCATTACCGCTCCATCCTGTTGATGAAAAACGATGCTTTTGACAATGTTTATCACAAGCTGCGGGGCGAGCTGAACAGCACCACCCAGGTGCTGGTGCGCAAATACTGCAAGGAGCAGCACATCGGCGCAGCCGACCGAGATCGCCGGCTGTATGTGATCCGTTCCCTGATTTACGGCGCGGTGCTGATGTTCGATAACGGCGAGATGGAATATACCGACAGCGCCATTGAGATGGTGCGCCGGTGCATTGACAGAGAATTTGATATCTGAATGGAAAAAGACCGCGAAAGGCGGTCTTTTTCCATTCAGCCTGTTAAAAAACTATGTAACGGGTTATACCTGTCCTTGGCTCTCCCCCTGGGAGAGCTGTCGCCGCAGGCGACTGAGAGGGTTCGGCAGATAAGCGCAAGCCCCACGGGTTCCTGTGGTACGGTCATTGTTTGCCCTCTCCGTCTTCGCTGCGCTCAGCCACCTCTCCCAAGAGGAGAGGCAAGGCTGTCAAAAGCAGGCAGTATCGTTTCCCACAGTATTTTGGCTCCACCAAAATACTCGGCGGATAAGCGAAGTCAAAAAAAGTGTGTGCTCCCACTGGGGAACACACACTTTTTATAGTACTCGTTATTGGAAAAAAGGAATTTACTTCTTCAGCTGGGCAGCGACCTCGGCGGCGAAGTCCTCTTCCTTCTTCTCGATGCCCTCGCCCTTCAGGAAGCGAACGGCGTCCACAAACTTGACGCTGCCGCCCTGTGCCTTGGCGGCGCTGGTCAGGTACTGCTCCACAGTCATGCTGTTGTCCTTGACAAACTCCTGCTGCAGCAGGCAGTTCTCCTCATAGAACTTGTTGAGCTTGCCCTCGACGATCTTGACCTTGACCTGCTCGGGCTTGGCAGCCATCTTGGGGTCATTGTCCATCTGCGCCAGCATGATCTTCTTCTCCTCGGCCAGGACATCCTCGCCCACCTGGCTCTTGTCCCAGAAGCGGGGGCTGAGCGCGGCGATCTGCATGGCAACATCCTTGCCCATCTCGCTGACATCCACATTGCCCTCCACAGCCAGGTTGACCAGCACGCCGATCTTGCCACCGGCGTGGACATAGGCAACGCTGGTGTTCTCCGCATAGCGGGCGAAGCGGCGGATCTGCAGGTTCTCACCGATGGACATGACCTTCTCGGGCATGGTCTCGGCAATGGTCAAATCGGTGCCGGGGTACTTGCAGTTCATCAGCGCGTCCACATCGGCGGGGTTGCTGTCGATGACGGCCTTGGCGACATCCTTGACGAAAGCCACGAACAGGTCGGACTTGGCGCAGAAGTCGGTCTCGCAGTTGACCTCCACAACAGCGCCCACGCCGCCCTCTACGAGAGCGTAAGCCATACCCTCGGCAGCGATGCGGCCGGCCTTCTTGGCGGCCTTGGCCAGGCCCTTTTCACGCAGCCACTCGACTGCCTTGTCCATATCACCATCGGTCTCGACCAGCGCTTTCTTGCAGTCCATCATACCGACATTGGTCATTTCACGGAGCGTTTTGACATCCTTAGCGGTAAAAGCCATTTCTGTGTTCCTCCTAAATAGTTCTTTGGTTCGGGATCATCCGAAAAACAGGGGGAAAAAGCGCTTCCCCCTGATAAAGATTTTGTTTGGTTCTGCTTACTCGGCAGCGGGAGCCTCGTCCTTGGCCTCGGCCTCGGCGTCCTGACCCTGACGACCCTCCAGCACGGCGTTGGCCATGATGGAAGAGATCAGGCGGATGGCACGGATGGCGTCATCGTTGCCGGGGATCACATAGTCGACCTCATCGGGGTCGCAGTTGGTATCGACAATGGCGACGATGGGGATGTGCAGCTTGCGTGCCTCGGCGATGGCGTTGTGCTCCTTGCGGGGATCGATCACGAACAGTGCGCCGGGGAGCTTTTTCATCTCCTTCACACCGCCCAGATACTTCTCCAGCTTGGCCATCTCGCCCAGCAACTTCATGACTTCCTTCTTGGGAAGCATATCGAAGGTGCCGTCCTCCTGCATCTTCTTCAGCTGTGCCAGACGGTCGATACGGGTACGCATGGTCTTGAAGTTGGTGAGCATACCGCCCAGCCAGCGGGCGTTGACGAAGTACTGACCCACGCGCTCGGCCTCTTCCCGGACGGCGTCCTGAGCCTGCTTCTTGGTGCCGACGAACAGCACGCTCTGGCCGTTCTCTGCCAGGCTGCGGACGAAAGCGTAAGCCTCCTCCAGCTTCTTCACGGTCTTCTGCAGGTCGATGATATAGATGCCGTTGCGCTCCATGTAGATGTATTCGGACATCTTGGGGTTCCAACGACGGGTCTGGTGACCAAAGTGGACACCGGCCTCCAGAAGCTGCTTCATAGATACGACTGCCATTGTTTTGTTCCTCCTGAATTTTGTTTGTTTTTACCTCCGCAGGGGCATAAAGCCCTGCGCAGCCCAGCGCCGCAAAACAGCAGCGCCACACGGCCGCAAGTGTCCCCCGCGTACGGAATGCCCTGGTATTATAACAAACACCAGGGTAAATTGCAAGATATTTTTAAGCGTTTTCCGGCCAAATTCCTTTATTTTTTCCGTTTCGGCCGCCCGGCTGGAGATCCACCAGGATAATATCATCTCCGATGCGACAAATGGCCTCCCAGGGAACGACCATATCCTCCGCCCTGCCGAACAGGCCGCGGCTCTGCCCCGGCACCAGCAGACTCAGCAGCTTTCCCGCCGCCATGTCCACCTCTACATCCTGAATATAGCCCAGGCGCTGCCCGCTGTCCACGCAGATGACCTCCTTGCTGCGCAGCTCCTTGAGATTGGTACGCAACGGCATCCTCCCCCTTTCTCCAAACACTCTATGCCCCGGCGCACCGGAGTATGCTATTGTGTGTAATATACTTGATACTTGCGGCCTTGCCCCGGGCTATGATATGATACGGGTCAGTATGAAAACAAAGGAGCGGTATGATGCAGCTGCAAATGGATCTGTCCCGAACTTATGCCATCGCCCTGGAGGGCGGCGGTGCAAAGGGCGCCTATCAAATCGGCGTCTGGCAGGCGCTGGAGGAGGCCGGCCTGCGGTATAACGCCGTGTCCGGCTCCTCCGTGGGGGCGCTCAACGGCGCTTTCATGACCATGCGGGATCTGGAGCAGGCCAAGACCGTTTGGGAGCACATCGCCTTTTCCCAAATCATGGAGCACGCCGACGACAAGCTCTTTTCCGCCCTGTTCGACCAAAAGGCGCGGCGGGAGCTGCTCCGGCGGCATAAGCTCCGGGACTTCCGGCAGATCAGCCATTATATCATCGAAGCCGTCCGGGAGGGCGGTATTGATGTCACGCCCCTGCAAAACATGATCCGGGAGCAGGTCTCCGAGGCGCGCATCCGGCAATCGGATGTGGACTTTTTCCTCATGACCTATTCTCTGACCGAGCGGACGGAGCTGGACATTGCCGTCAAGGAGCTGCCGGAGGGGCAAATTCACGATATGCTCCTGGCCAGCGCCTATTTCCCCGTGTTCAAGCATAAGCCCATGGCCGACGGCAAGCGCTATACCGACGGCGGCGTGCAGGATCTTGTCCCCATCCACTCCCTGATCAGCCGGGGCTATACGGACATTCTGGTGCTGCGGATCTATGGGCTTGGCATCCAGCGTCATGTCCGTATTCCGGACAATGTGCGCCTGACCACCATCGCCCCCAAGGCCGACCTGGGGCCGGTGCTGCGCTTTGACGCCAAGGCGGCAAAGCACAACATGAAGCTGGGGTATTTCGACGGCCAGCGCGCCCTGTATGGCCTGCGGGGCGAGCGCTATTATCTGGAGCGGACGCTGGACGAAAAAACCGCCTACCACGCCCTGCACGCCCGCCGCCCGGCCGGGATCAGCCTGCGGCGCTTTCACGAAAACCTGCTGCCAACGCTGGCCAGGGAGCTGGGGCTGCGGGAAAAGGACTGGGACTATTACGACCTGTTTCTGGCACAGCTGGAAAAGGAGGCTGACGCCATGGGGGCGGACCCGTTTTGCATCCGCACCGACCGCAATCTGGCGCAGCTGGTGTGGGATCCGAAAAAGGCGCTGCTGCCCACACCAAAGCGCGGCCTTTTGCACAAGCTGCTCTGAAGCCCCGCCTGCATCGACCGCGCCGCCTGCGGATAAGCAAAGTCGGAAAATCCATGGACTTTTTAACAAACGAAAAGGACAAGCCGGTTTTCACGCCGCTTGTCCTTTTACTCATTTTTCCGCAGTTCCTTTTCGATTTCCATGACGATCGTGCTCATGGGAAGATCCAGCGCATTGCTGATGCGATACAGGGTCTCCAGCGTTGGCTTGCGCTCGCCCCGCTCAATGGCGCTCAAATGGGTTCTGCCGATATCCGAAAGCCCGCTGAGCACCTCCTGGGTCACGCCCTTTTTCGCCCGCATCCGCGCGATCACTTTTCCCACGAGACAGGGATCCAGTTGATTCTGACTCATCGCTACACCTCTGCTTGAGTGTAGTATATCCCGCTCCCGTCTCTGAACACATTTGTTGACATTTGAATACATTTGTGTTATTTTTTAGGTAGCCATCATTCCAATATCAAAAATGTCAAAAGGGGGATTCTTATGAAATTCAAAAAACTTTGCTGTGTAATCGCCGCATTGGCAATTCTGACAAGCTGCAGCGTGAGTGCTCTCGCCACTGTCGATTTTGAAGACGAGATCCGCGCAAGTCAGGGTGCCTACGGGCGCAGCATCTTTTACGATGTACCCGCCGACTACTGGGCAAAGAACCAAATTGATTCCTTTGTGCAGCAGGGCATTATCAACGGATATGACGACGGCAGCTTCCATCCGGACAGCGGAGTTACCAGAGAGGAATTCTGCAAGCTGTTGGTATCCGCTTTCAAGCAGACTCCGGAAACGCCCACCACGCCAAGCTTTGCCGATGTGTCCAAAAATCGTTGGTCTTACCCCTATATTGAAATGTGCAAAGAGTTCCTGACCGGGTATGCAAGTCCCTTTGGCGGGCTTCCCTCTTTCCACCCTGCGGAATATGCCACGCGAGAGGATATGGCCGTTGCGCTGGTTCGCATGATGGGCTACACCGCTGAGGACGCCACTAACTCGAACTATGCCTCTTACACTTTCTCGGACGGCAGCATGATTTCGCCAAAGCTTGTCCCGTATGTCAGCATTGCCTGTGAAAAGGGTTTGATCACCGGTTATCCGGACGGCAGCTTTGGCCCAACCCAGGGCATTACCAGAGCGGAGACCGTGGTGCTGCTCAACCGCGCGCTGAAACAGGCATTCTCGGATTTTGATACCGAGCTGCAGATGTCTGCAGAACTCAGCTACAGTGCCGACAAAAAGACCGTGACCATAACGGTTCTTGCGGAAAAAGGCAGCACGGTAACCGTAAACGGCGAAACCGTGAAGCTAAGCAAGCTTTCCTACAGCAATACATATTCCGGAACCTACACTTATGTATTTGAGGATGAGGGCAGCCAGAATTTTGTCATTGTCGGGAAGCGCATCGGCAAAAGCAAAACCATCAACCTGACCGCAAACTACAAAATCAGCACGCCTGTTCTGAAAATCACCGACTGCCCCTCCAG
>CAVBJJ010000023.1:0-28577 GCA_963595735.1 bacterium | reverse complement strand
TATAGTAGGCCGCAAAAATGCCAACAAAGAAAATTATAACCGTGCTGATACCTGCAATACGCAGGGAGTTAATTAGAGGAAACCAATCCATGCCTAACCGCCTTTTTCTTTACCCGTCTACGAAAGACATCATACTTTTTATACTTTACTGGTCTGACTTTATTTTAACATAAAAGATGCGGAAAATAGGCGAGTGAAAAAACACTCGCCTATCCAATTCCGAAAAAGAATTTTCTGTTTTGCTATTCCTTACTTCGCCAGGGGAGTGAAGCCGACAGACTCGAACACTTCGCTTGCCTCGGCAGAGGTCAGGAAGTTCAGGAAGGACACAGCCACATCCTGATGCTCGCTGTTCTTCATCACGGCGGCAGGATAGATCACCTGACCGCACATCTCGGCGGTAGCAAAGTCAACCGCGGCCAGATTGGCGGAGAACGCATCGGTGGCGTAAATGATGCCGCAATCCACAGTGCCCTCGGCGACCTGGGTGGTGACTTCCTTCACATTGGTGCCATAGCTGAGGACACCGGCGCTGGCCAGCTCTTCCTCATTCAGACCATAGTACTCAAAGATCTTCTGGGTATACTGCCCCACGGGCACATCGGCGTTACCAATCGCCAGCTTCACAGTACCGGCCTTCAGAGCCTCGGCCAGATCATCATAGGACTTGATGTTGGCAGCGTTCTCGTCGGTGACAGCCAGAGCAACCTTGTTCTCCAGCAGGTCGATGCGGGTATCGGACTGAACGAAGTCCAGACCGTCCACATTCACCTCGGGATCGGCGGTGATGTCCAGCTCATTCATCTGCTTGGGAGCAGCGGAGATGAACAGGTCGCAGACAGCGCCTTCCTCGATCTGGGTCTTCAGGGTGCCGGAGGAATCGTAGTTGAAGTTGATGGTCACATTGGGGTGGGCTTCCTTGTAAACCTCGGCCAGCTGATCCAGGGTCTCGGTCATAGAAGCGGCCGCAAACACGGTCAGTTCAACGGGCTCGCCGCCGTTGACCTCGTCCACCGCGGGTGCAGTGGTAGCGGGCGCGGCAGGCGCAGGTGTGGCACTGTCTTTGACAGTGTTGTTGCTGTTGTTATTACTGCTGCAGCCTGCGAACAGCGCAACCGCCATACACAGAGCCGCGAGCACAGCAACGATCTTTTTCATTTTCATGGGACTCTTCTCCTTCATTTGTATTTGATATGTATTTCCAGAATCTGGAAACTCATATCTTCACCTTATTTTCGCAAATATAACACAAAAAGTCAACATAAACTTTTCGATAATGCTCCCGATAACAAGACAAAATGCACAGACAGAAGCAAAATCCTGCTTCGCTGTGCATTTTGGAAAGCTTTTTACATACTGGCTTTCAGGATTTGAAGCACATCGTCCCCGGTCAGCGTTTTATATCCGCCGTCCAGAAGAAAGGTAGCCTTGACAATGCCGTCCAGCATATCATCCGTCACGCCGAGCTCCCGGATATGCATGACCAGTCCCAGCTCGTGCATCCAGGCCTCCATGGCGGACAATCCCGCAAGCGCCAGCTCCGTATCTGTTTTTCCAATGGGGTCGATATCCCAAACATGGGTGGCAAAGCGCTTGAATTTTTCCAGACCGTCCGACAGAATGTGGCGATAATAGGCCAGCGAGACCGCTGAAAGTGTCATACCATGGGTCGCATCCGTGTAAGCGCCGATGGCCTGTCCGATCATATGCACCATCCAGTCTGTGGATTTTCCCATGGCGATCAGGGTGTTCAGCGCCCAGGTGGCGGACCACATGATATTGCTGCGTGCCTCGTAATCCTCCGGATTTTTTACAGCAATGCGGGAACTGTGAATCAGGGACTTCATCAGCCCCTCGCTGATATAATCGCTGGTGTTGTCATCGTCACCGGAAAAATACTGTTCGCAAATATGATTGAACGCGTCATAAATGCCGGCAGTCATCTGCCGTTGAGGCACGGAAAAAGTAAAGGCGGGGTTCAGTACGGTGAACTTGGGCATGACTTCCGTTCCGAACACATGACCGATCTTTAGTTTCTGGGCATGGTTGCTGATCACAGAGCCGCCGTTCATTTCCGAACCGGTACCCACCATGGTCAGCACGCAGCCGACCGGGAGGATGCGGTTGTCCGGCTCCTCCATGCGAAGATAGTACTTGTCCCAAGGGTCTTCGGAACACCAAGCGGAAACGGAAACTGCCTTTGCATAGTCGCACACAGACCCGCCACCCACGGCTAGCAGAAGATCCACATCGTTTTCCTTGGCGCGCTTGCAGCCCTCATAGAGCTTTTCCACTGTGGGATTGGGCATAACGCCGGGGTCTTCAATCACGGTTTTTCCCGCTTCCCGCAGGGCGCTGCACACCTGGTCATAAATCCCGTTTTTCTTGATGGAACCACCGCCATAGATCAGCATGACCTTGTCGCCATACTGTGCCAGCTCCGATTTGAGATGCTGCATGGCATCCTTGCCAAAATGCAGACGGGTGGGATTGCAATAGCTGAAATTGCCTAACATATATATGCCTCCATTTCAAACAAATTTGCATTCTGTCGCCCTGCTAATAAGTGACAAGGCGTTTCTTATCTAAAAGATAGCACAGATTCTGCCGGTTGTCAATCGGAAAACAATCCGGTATAATGGGTATCGAAAGACGCGACGGATAAGGGAAGACCCCACAAGAAAGAGGATGTGTGATGCCGGATTTTATCAGAGCCAGAAATGAACAGCAAAAGCAGCAGAGAATGCAGGAGATCATGTCTGCGGCCGACCAGCTGTTTGCCACCTGTACCTATCAGGAGATCACTCTGAGCGCGATTGCCAATCGGCTTTCCTGGTCTCGCGGAAATTTATATAAGTATGTCACAACCAAAGAGGAAATATTTCTGGCGCTGTGCGAGGAAAAGCGGGAAGCTTATTTTGCGGAATTGCTGGAACGGCTTCCGGTGAAGCCAGGCGGCACGCTGGAAAGCTATGCTGCTGTCTGGGCCGCCGTCCTCCAAAACCACAGGGATTACCTGCGATATGGCGATATCCTCCTGACGATCATCGAGACCAATGTCTCTATAGACAAGCTGGCGGCGTTCAAGAAAAAATATTATGCCGGGGCGGATGTGCTCGCTCAGCGGCTGGCCGCGCTGCTGCATATTTCTGTGGAAACGGCCGACGCCGTGCAGCTGATGATCTACTTTCATGGGATCGGCTTGAACAGCAGCTGCGCGGAAAATCCGATTATGCGGCAGGCGCTGCGGCAAATTGGCAGGGAACTGCGACACTTGGATTTCCAGGCGTCCATGCAGCAGTTTATTCTCATGTGCCTGGAATTTCACAGTAAGGAGAACCCAGCCTATCATGGAACAGAAAATTGAAATTATCCGCAGCGGACGCAAAACCCTCGGTCTGGAGATCAAGCCGGATCTTCGCATTCTCGTCCGCGCGCCGTATCATGTCTCAGATTACCAGCTTCAGGCTTTTATTCAGGCACACCGGGATTGGATCCATACAAATTATGCCAAGATGAAAGCCCGCATGGAAGCAAAACCGCCGGTCGTCCCCCTGTCGCCAGCGGAGCTGGAACAGCTGGAAGCCGCCGCGCGGGAACACATCCCTGCCAGAGTGGCGTTTTATGCCGAAAAAATTGGCGTGGACTATGGCCGCATCAGCATCCGCAGGCAGAGAACCCGCTGGGGCAGCTGCAGCAGCCGTGGGAATTTGAATTTCAATTGCCTGCTCATGCTCACACCGCCGGAGGTTCTGAACAGCGTGATCGTCCACGAGCTGTGCCATCGCAGGGAGATGAACCATTCTCCCGCGTTTTACGCGCTGGTTTTGCAGGCCTATCCGTAATATGAGTCCTGCCGCCAATGGCTGAAAGAAAACGGAAGCCGCATTTTGGAAAGGATTGCCGATCCGCACCGAAACTAATCGGTGCTGACCGGCAATTTTGCTGCATAGGATAAACCACAGATTTTGCGGATAGGAGCGATGCAGACATGAAATACAAGCAAACCAAAAATAAAAAGAAGCTTTTTGGCGTTCTGGGGGCGATCCTTGCTGCGGTTGCGGTAATCGTCAGTCCCATTGTTGCCGGTGCGGCGGCAGCAGACCGCCCCTTGCCCATTTACAGCGTCAGCCGGGACGATAAATACATCAGCATCAGTTTTGACGCCGCCTGGGGCAATGAGGATACCCAGACCTTGATTGACATTCTGGAAAAATACGGCGTAAAAACCACTTTCTTTGTCGTGGGGGACTGGGTGGATAAATACCCGGAGAGCGTCCGCGCACTTTCCGACAAGGGGCACGAGATCATGAGTCACTCCCTGGATCACGCGCACTTTTCGCAGCTGAGCACGGAGGAGATTCGCAGCAATGTGACCGCCTGCAGTGATAAAATCGAAAAAATCACTGGAAAAGCGCCGATCCTGTTCCGCTGCCCCTATGGCGAATATGATGACCATGTGATCACCACGCTCAACGACATGGGAATCTATCCGATTCAGTGGAGCGTGGACAGTCTGGATTGGAAAGAAATCCCCGCCCAGGAGATCCAGGAGCGGGTGCTCTCCCAGGTGGAAAGCGGCAGCATCGTGCTGTTTCACAATGCCGCAAAGCACACTCCCGAGGCCTTGCCGGGGATTCTTGAACAGCTGCAGGCGGATGGCTACACCATCGTTCCCATCTCGGAGCTGATCTACCGCTCGGACTATGAGATCGACCATACCGGAAAACAGTACTCAAAAAAGAACGGATAGCCAAACAGCAAAACACAGGGAGATTCCCGGCTTACCGGTGTCTCCCTGTGTTCTGTATTATTTCCAGCTGATGCTGTTGTTCAGGATCGTAGCGCTGTACAGGAAAAGTACATCCTGCTGATCAAAAGTAAGAAATTGCGCCAGGTGGTCGCTGCGGATATAGCGGGGATCAACCAGCGTGATTTTGGAATAGCCGGAAGCCAAAAGCGGCAACAGGCTGGAGGCAAAGGAATCCCGGAAGATCACAAGCTCCCGCGCAGTGGTCGCTTGCTCATTTTCCAGCACCAAAATCGCCTGCGCACCGGAGAGAAACATCTCATATGCGTTCTTTCCCTCGGCCTTGTTCATGTCATAGAGAAGCGCAGGTGCGGGCGTGCCGGTGCTGTAGCTTGTGACTTTGCAGGACTCCAGCAGGGGAGAGGTCAGATAATATAGCGTCTCGGCATCGGTATCATCTGCCGCGTAAGCGCCGCAAAACGGCGTTTCCCAGGTGCAGGTCGTGAATGTATCTGTCAGCTTTATGCCCATACCTGCTGCCAACACATCTGCCACTGGAGAAAGCTTTTCCTGCCGCCAATGCAGATCGGTCTTGTAATAGGATCGCAGTGTCAGCGCGGGGAAGATGTCCAGATACACGGCAAAAGGAAGCTTTTCCTGCAATTCCTGTACCAGGCGTTCATGATCCAGCACGGGGTATCCGCAGCGCGGCGCAAGAAAATAGTTCTTGTCCGGAATGACGGAAAAATAGACCTTGCAATCCGTGCCGGAAAGCAGACTTTGATACACCGTCTGTATCTTGTCGGCTGCGTTTTGCAGCATATTCTTCCGGAGCGGATAATCCAGCTTGGAGATGTAGCCCTCCGTCCTGTAAAGCGCGCCGCTTTCCGGTATGGTATCCGCCGGCATTGCGCTAGGCTGCGCCGGTTCCTGTCGGCTGCAGGCCGTGCAGAGCAAGGCCATTCCCAGCGCAGCGGCCAGACACCAGGCAAAAATTCGCTTGGGACGATGACGGAAGCAATCAGTCATCAAAGCTGGCAGGTGCCATGACAAAAATCACCTTGTCGCCCTTTTGGTCGACCTTCATTTCATCGGCAGAGGTACAGACATTCCAGTTCAGGTTTGCCTTGTCCCGCAGCTGTTGGATAAAGCTGTCGGCGTCCGCTTCCTCCTCCAGCTGGAAAACATAGCCGGTGTAGGGGATTGGGCTGATGATCGCCCCAAAGTTGCAGGCAGCGGCAAAACCGGTGACATCCTCCGAGAATCCAGGCAGAAAACCGGGTTCGACTGCCGTGGCTTCGCAGTCCACCGGCACCAGATTCTGGCCAATGATTTGCTGGGCAATTTCCTCCGGCGTCATACTGTCGGTGTTTTCCATGTTCAGAAATGCAGAGACGATTGCTTCCGCCGGCGTGGCCTCCCCGCTTTCGGCGGGAGCGCTGGGAGCAGGTGTTTCGGTGACCTCGCTTCCGTTGGCCGGAAGCGGACTTGTTGTTGCAGGGCTTGTGGGGGCCTTGCTGCAGGCGCCGAAGCCAGCCAGCAAGCCGAGTGTGCAGAGCAATGCGATCCATTTTTTCATAGGGGAGTTCCTCCTGTCGATTTCACATTGTGTCCTTTGTATACTATGAGTTTTTTATAAAAATACAGGAGCAATATCACTCGCTCCTGTATTTTTACAGCGTTTTTTACTTTTGCTGCTCAGCTTCCGCAACATCCTTACCGGTGGTGGAAATTGCCCACTTGGCAACCTGGATGCGAACGCGATCCTCGCCGGTCTCGAAAGTGAGGTGGTCGCTGCCAATGCTGACAACACGGCCAATCATGCCGCCGATCGTAACGATCTTGTCACCAACAGCCAAGGACTCCCGCATTTCCTGCTGCTTCTTTTTCCGCTTGTTTTCGGGGCGGATCATGAAGAAGTAGAAAACCGCGACCAGAACAACCAGCATCAGGATCATGCTGTAGCCGCCGAGACCACCGCCGGAACCATCTGTTCCACTTCCGGCAGCGGTACATCCCGTCATGGTGAACAATGCGAACATTGCCAGCGCTGCGACGGGGAGAATGCGCTTGAGTTTCGTCATGTACAGAACCTCCAAAGTAAATTGCTTTTCTGATTGTACTATGTTCTGGGAGAAAATGCAAGTTTTTTCTGCCGCGAACCTTGGCTTTCTTTTCTCAGATGTGCTGATCCAGCATCCCGCTGTATTGGGCGCGGAAAGCGGCAAAGACGCCGGCGTCCAGCGCTTCCCGGATTTTTGCCATCAGCTTGTTGTAAAAATAAAGGTTGTGCATCACTGCCAGCCGGGAGGCCAGCATCTCCCCGGATTTGAACAGATGCCGAAGATAGGCGCGGGAATAGCGCCGGCACACCGGGCAGTCGCACTGGGGATCAATGGGCGATTCATCCATTTCATACTTTTTGTTGTTGATATTGATAATGCCGCTCCAGGTATTCAAGTGGCCGTGCCGTCCATTGCGGGAGGGCATCACACAATCAAAGAAATCTATGCCGCGGGACACCGCCTCTATAATATTGGTCGGCGTGCCAACGCCCATCAGGTAGCGCGGCTTGTTTTTTGGCATATACGGATTCAACGCTTCAATGGTGTCATACATTTCCTGAGCTGTCTCGCCCACAGCCAATCCGCCAATGGCATAGCCGGGAAGATCCAGCTCCACGATTTGCTGCATATGACGAATGCGCAGATCATGAAACACTGCCCCCTGATTGATTCCCCAAAGGACTTGACCGGGGTTGACCGCGTCATCCTGACTGGTATACTCCCGCAAAGCCGTTTTGCAGCGCTGCAGCCAACGGGTCGTGCGATCGCAGCTGGCTTTCACATATTCATAGGGCGAAGGAATTTTGATGCACTCATCAAAGGCCATGGCAATGTCGCTGCCCAAATTGGCCTGGATACGCATACTTTCCTCCGGTCCCATAAAAATCTTTCGCCCGTCAACATGGGAGTTGAAGCTAACGCCTTCCTCCTTGATCTTGCGCAGCTGCGCCAGCGAAAACACCTGAAAGCCGCCGCTGTCCGTCAGCATCGGCGCATCCCAGGTCATGAATTTATGCAGACCGCCCATAGATTTGATCAGACCGTCTCCCGGACGCACATGCAGGTGATAGGTGTTGGACAATTCCACCTGACATCCCAGCGTTTTCAGATCCGCTGCGGAAACGCCGCCTTTGATTGCGGCGCTGGTACCAACATTCATGAAAACCGGTGTTTGGACAGTTCCGTGCGGCGTGGTGTAAGCGCCGCGTCTTGCCGCGCCCTCTGTTTTGATCAATTCAAACATAGCTACCTCTTGCAAATAAAATTATAATGGGAAAACAAATTTTTCTTATTATAACGCAATCCATACCGGAACGCAACAAAAAAGCTTGGCAGGACTATGGCGCACAGGGGGACACCCAGCAGGAAACCCAGAGGGATGACACACTTCTCTGGGTTTTTTATGTATTCTGGAATTATTAAGGCAAATGTAAGATTGCAGCAAGCTCCGCGCAAGATTGGCGTGGTAGAATGTCCTACAGATGATGGATTTCACCATCGAAACAAAAACCGCTCTGCAAAGAGCTGGTAGTCAGGAGGACATCTATGAAGAAAAAAGTAGGAATCGGAATAGGAATTGTTGCCGCACTTGGAATTTGCCTTGGCATTTTTCTTTTTTCCGGTGCGGGCAGTACCGCGTATTATGGGCAAATCGACAACAGCAGACTGGAGAAAAACCGTACAGGCGGCGGTGTGGTCAGCTTTGTCGGGAATATGGAATACTCTTATACGCTGCATTGCTATGACAAAAACGGAAATGCAAAAGACATAACATTCGGCGTCTCCAGGCAGCTCAAGGACGGTGCTTTTATTTGCCTGTATACCATGCCGATTCGCGGTGTTCTCGCCTGGGAGGAAGTGCAGTATAACATGCTTCCAGCGGCGGTGCAGGGAAAGTACAGCGCCGGTTCCCTTGCGCGGTAAACACGATGTGGCGATTTTATTTTCTGCTCTGATTCGGAAATGACACACCGGCGTGGAACAGGAAGTGTTTTTCCGTTTCTTGCTTTTTTCAAGCGGATGCGCTATCATTATTTCAAATACCTTTGCGTCGATTAGGAGCGTGAGAAAAATGCTTTTTATCTGCTATCCCCAATGCACTACCTGCCAGAAAGCAAGAAACTACTTGGATGAAAATCAGGTCACATATGAGCTCCGGGATATCAAACTGGAGAATCCCACTTATGAGGAACTGGCCGCATGGTATAAGCGCAGCGGATTGCCGCTGAAGAAATTTTTCAACACCAGTGGATTGCTGTATAAATCCATGCAATTGAAAGACAAGCTGCCCGGTATGCAAGAGGACGAAATGCTCCGGCTGCTTGCCACGGATGGAATGCTGGTCAAGCGCCCACTTTTAGTGGGGGAGGATTTTGTTCTTGTGGGCTTTCGAGAATCCGAATGGACAGCACAATTGAAAAAATAAGAATAACCAAGATGAAAATGGGGTTGTCTCCGAGGAAGAGACAGCCCCGATTTTATTCGCTTTCCAAGACAGCCGTGCTTGTAAAAAAAGGGGGGCGGGGAAGATGGAAGACGCTCGATGCGGAATAATATGCAAAATCTTATAAAATTTTTCGACAATTTTCCGAAAAGCACTTGCGTCGTACATTGATGTACGGTGTATAATGGCACCAAGAATGGGTAGAACTGTGCCGTGCCGTTTGCCCACAAGGAAGAGGAGGAACAAGTCATGAAGAAAAAAGCCTTAAGTCTGCTTCTGGCCTTGGCGCTATGCCTGACGCTGCTGCCCACGGCGGCGCTGGCGGTGGAGCCGAGCCAGGGGCAAACTCCGGAGCAGGACGAAACGACCCAGGTTTCGACGGCTCCAGAGCAGAATGAAGCGCCTGTGGCGGAAGAGCCGGAGCAGGCGGAAGCAGAAGAAACCACAGCGAAACCCGCTGCGCAGACAAGCGCGGGCGAGGCGGCTGTGCAGACAGGGGAGCATACCCACTACCTCTGTGGCGGGAAAGCTTGCACGGAAGTCAGCGGCCATGCAGAGAGCGGCGAGACTTCCTTTGACAAGGTGTTGTCCATGAGCAGTGACGGCGAACTGACGGTGGACGGCACCGCGCTGGAAGCAGCGGAAGTCACAGACCAATACAGCCCTGCTTACAATAGCGTATGCTACACGCTTCCGGCTGGGAACTATTATCTGGCAGGCGACATCACGCTGGATCATCCGCTCTACATCCCCTACACTTCGAAAGATGTGAAGCTCTGCCTGAACGGCAACAGCATCACGGCCAACGGGGATTTTGACGCTGTGATCCTTTATTTGGGCTTCGGCGGTATCGCGGCAGCCTTCGCACTGACAGACTGCAAAGATACCGGTACGATCACCCATGGGACAACGGATGGTACGACAAAGTATACCGGCAGCGGTGTGTATGCGTCTTCCGACTATGACACCGACAATGCCCGGTTCGATATGTTCGGCGGCACGATCACCGGCAACACCGCCGATTACGGCGGCGGTGTGCGGTTTGGAAGCGAGCAGCGGAGTATGTATGGCGGACGCTTTAACCTGTACGGCGGCGCCATCACCGGCAACACAGCCGCGGAAGACGGCGGCGGTGTGTATACGAGAGGCCAGTATGCAAAATTCAATCTGTACGGCGGCACGATCTCTAGCAATACGGCTAAAAATGGCGGCGGCTTAAGTGCGAGAAGCGGCGGCGCCACCATAGCCAGTGGTACGATCTCCAACAACACGGCCACGGAAAATGGCGGCGGCGTGGGCGTGAATGTGGGAGACAGCGGGGGCACCACTTACGTCAATGTGTCGAACGGCATCATCACCGGCAACAAGGCTAAAAATGGCGGCGGTGTCTATTTGAGCAGCTATATCAAATCCAGCACCTTGAATGTGTCCGGCACGCCGGAGATCACCGGGAACAAGAGCGGCGATGCCGAGAACAACATCTACCTGGCCAGCGGCATGACCGTTACCGTCAAAGACGCACTGGGCGCTGGCGCGTCCATTGGCGTGACTACGGCGAAAGCACCCGCAGAGGGCGATTTCGTCAATGCTGTCGGCGGCACGGCGAAGTATACCGTGACCGACGCGGACATGGGATATTTCTCCGCCGACGCGGGAGAGGACTACGACTTCCTGAATATTGACAATGCGGTCACCCTGAAGCGCAAAACCACACCGGCGAGCCTCCTGCAAAAGCACCCCATCTGCGGCGCGAGCTGCGGCGGCCACACCGATATTACCACGCCCCATACTGATGTGCTGTGGATGCCGCTGACTGTGGGCAGCGCAAATTTGAGTACAATAACCAGAAGCGGCACAGAGTATTATACACTGGCGGCAGGCAACTACTATCTGAACGGTGACCTCACGCTAGATAAGGGGCTATACATCAGCCAGAGCGTGAACCTCGACCTGAACGGATACGCGCTCACAGTCAACAGCGACTGCGATGCGATCACTGTGAACGCTGCCCTTACACTCTGCGACAGCGACAGCGACAGAAGCACGCACTATTTTACCAAGGGCTCTTCCATGAATGTGTGGGTGCCGGCAGAGAACGCGGAGGGCAGCTTCGCTGTGGAGGGCGGCATCATCACCCATGGAATGAATGGCACAGCAAAATACAAAGGCAGCGGTGTGCGCGTCAACTACAGCGGAACCTTTACCATGTACGGCGGCGGCATCGTTGGCAACACGGCCACCAGTTCCAACGCCAGCAGCTACGGCGGCGGCGTGATCAACGGAAAAACTTTTACCATGTATGGCGGCAGGATTTCCTGCAACAACGCGTCTAGCGGCGGCGGTGTGTATGTGCGCAACGCCTGCGTATTCAATCTGTATGACGGCATGATCTCCAATAACTATGGCAGCGCCGGCGGCGGCATCAGCCTTGGTGGATCGTATGATGAGAGTACGGTCAACATGGCCGGAGGTTCTATCGCTGACAACAGCGCGAGCAGTGGCGGCGGCGTGTATATCGACGGCCTGTCTTCCTTTATCATGACCGGCGGTTCCATCACCGGCAACACGGCGTATAACAATGGCGGCGGTGTGTACAACAGCAGCTATTATTTTAAGCTTTCAGGTGATGTGACGCTCCAGAACAACACGGCGGGCAGCAAGAACACGGCGAACAATATTTATCTGTCTAGTTCCTGGTATCCCATTGTGGTTACCGGCAAGCTGACCGGTGACACGATCAGCATGAATGTCGGCGGTAATCTGCCTGTGGAAGGCAAAACCCTCGTGTTGGTCAAGGGAACCGATACCTATACCCTGACAAGCCAGGATGCGGCGCGCTTCACCTTTGAGGGCGACGACGCCTACAAGCTGAAGCAGTCCGGCAACACCATCGTGCTTTACACCGGTACGCTGCACGAGCATCCCATCTGCGGCGAGACCTGCACGCACAAGAATGCGGACGGCAGTTACCAGCACGAAAATGTGATTTGGACGGATGTTTCCAGCCTTTCCAATAATCTTGCGGGCGGCACGGCGAACTCCCCCAAGTATTATCGGCTGACTGCGGACATTCAGTTGGACGCAAAATGGGAGCCCAATGATTACATTGTGCTGGACCTCTGCGGACACACGATCACGCAGACAAGCACCACAGCCAACACCCCCGTGATCGGGGTCAACTCCGGGAAACACTTCACGCTGACGGACTGCAAGGGCGAAGCTGGCAAGTACGGCCAGATCACCCACGCCAGCGGCACGACCGGTTCCGGTGTGAAGGTCTACAGCGGTGCGTTCACCATGTACGGCGGCAGTATCACCGGAAATGCGCTTACATTAACGGATAGCTGGCTGACCGAAGGCGGCGGCGTGTATGTGGGCAAAAGTACCGGTGCGTCCACCGGCGGCCGCTTCCACCTGTATGGCGGTGAGATCAGCAACAACAGCGCGCAGCATGGCGCCGGTGTGTATGTGGGGGACAACAGCACCTTCGAGCTGTATGACGGCACCATCTGCGGCAATGTGGCTGAGGGCAAATACAACCCCGTGTGCCAAGGCGGCGGCGTGTATGTGGATGAAAGTGCCGCCTTTACAATGAGCGGCGGCGCCATTTCGGATAACCGGGCGTACTACTACATTAGTGAGAACATTACTAAGATGTCCGAAGGCGGCGGTGTGTATGTTTGGGGCACCTTTACGATGACCGGCGGCACGATCTCCGGAAACATGGCCAGTACTAGCGGCGGCGGTGTGTGCGTGGGATGTGCGTATAATAGCAGCAATACGCTTATGTACGGCATGTTCAAAATGTCTGACGGCACCATCTTGGGCAACACGGCTAGAATAGCAGGCGGCGTGTATGTGGACGGCACCTTTGAAATGTCCGGCGGCGAGGTCAAGGGGAACAACGGCTCCAGAGACGACTACCCCTGCGGTGGAGTGTATGTGAGTAGCACCTTCCGGGTCTCCGGCACGGCGAAGGTCTATGACAACTTTAAAAACGGTAAATGGTCGGTTGCTGACGGCGTGTATGTTAAGGGTGCGGACGGTATCGACAGCAACATCTATCTGCGCAGCGGCAAGACCATTACCATCGGGACGGACGGCCTGAAGAACGGCGCAAAAATCAGCGTACGGCTGGTACAGTTGCCCGATACCGGAAAAACGAAGTTTGCCACCGGCGCAACCGCGGAAGCGGATTACAATTCGTTCTTCAACTGTGATAACGGCAGCGAGTATGTCATCACCCGTGACGATACCGGTAATCTTTACTTCGGCAAACACCAGCACAATTGGGAATACACAGTCAGCGAGGATGGCGCAACCATCACCGCCACCTGTAAGAATGAGGACAATTCCTGCCCCAACGCCACCGGCGGCAGCGTGACGCTCAAAGTGCCCACAGGCACTTTGACCTACACCGGCAAAGACCAGCCCGCGACGCTGGAGAACACCCTGCAAACCGGTGACGAAGCGCCTGTGATCCGCTACGCGAAAATGGGTCAGTACGGTCCGGAGAGTCTGGAAAACGGCGCGCTGCCCAAGAACGCCGGTACCTACACCGCCAGCATCACCCTGGGCGGCAAGACGGTCAGCGTGGAGTACACCATCAAAAAGGCGGAGCTGACTGTTACCGCGAACAACAATACCATCACCTACGGCGATGTGGCTGTCAACAAGGGTGTGAAGTACAAGGGCTTTGTGGAGGGCGAGAATGAAACCGTCCTCGGCGGCTCACTGACCTATACCTACAGCTATTCTCCGGGCAGCGATGCAGGCCTCTATATCATCACGCCGGGCGGATTGACCGCATCCAACTATGAGATTACAATCGTTCCCGGTACGCTGACGGTCGAGCAGCGCGAAGTCACGCTTATCTGGCAAAACACCGAAAACCGCACCTTTGGCGACAAAGAGGGCGAAGAAGGCTATGTTTATGCGCTGGCAGGCAACCTGCTGGAAGCAGACAAGGGCAAAGTCTATGTGGTGATCCAGGGCGGCGATGTCATGACAGTCGGCACCCACACCGCCACCGCCACCGGCCTGACCGGCGACAAGGCAGGCAACTACAAGCTGCCCGCGAATGTCAAAAAGGAATACACCATCGGTCTGGCGAAGCAGACGCTGACATTTGAAAAATCCGGCGTACAGTCAGTGACCTACGGCGACGCATTCACCAACGCGGCAAGCAACGACCGCACGGACGGCGGCAAGGTCACCTATGTCAGCAGCAACCCCGCCGTTGCGGAAGTGGATGAAACCGGCAAGCTTACCATCAAAAGTGCGGGCACCACGACCATCACGGCCACAGCCGCCGCGGTGGACGGCAAATATACCAAAGCCACGGCAAGCTACGAGCTGACAGTGAACGCAAAGCCCATCACGGTAACAGTGGATGCAGTCAGCCGCATTTACGGCGAAGCGAATCCCACCTTTACCGTCACTGTGGAGAAAGACGCGCTGGTGGGCAGCGACACCCTTGAATCTCTGGGACTGAAGCTGAGCACCACGGCCACAGCCAGCTCCAACGCAGGAAGCTATGATGTGACCGGTACTGCCAGAAACAAAAACTACACTGTCACCGTTGACGGTATAAAGAAGCTGACAGTAAACGCCAAGCCCATTACTGTAACAGTCAATGCAATCAGCCGCATTTACGGCGACGCGAATCCGTCCTTTACCGCCACCGTGGAAAAAGACGCGCTGGTGGGCAACGATACCCTCGAGTCTTTGGGGCTGAAGTTGAGCACCACGGCCACGGCGACCTCCAATGTGGGAAGCTACGATGTGACCGGTACCGCCAGCAATGGCAACTACAAGGTCACAATCAGCGGCGCAAAGAAGCTGACGGTAAACGCAAAGCCGATTACCGTAACGGTCAACGCAGTCAGCCGCGTCTACGGCGATGCGAACCCCACCTTCACCGCCACCGCGCCGAAAGCTGCGCTGGTGGGCAGTGATACCCTCGAGTCTTTGGGGCTGAAATTGAACACCACGGCCACGGCAACCTCCAATGTGGGAAGCTATGATGTGACCGGCGCCGCCAGCAACGGCAACTACACCGTTACGGTGGACGGTACAAAGAAGTTGACGGTGACCAAGAAAGCCATCACCGTAACGGCAGAGAACAAGACCTCCCGCGTGGGACAAAATCTGGTTGCGCTGACCTATACCTATGCCCCTGCGCTCGTTGGCAGCGACGCTTTCACCGGCGCGCTGGCGACCAACGCCGACAAGGACAGCGTGAACACCTACCAGATCACCCAGGGCACCCTGAAACTGAGCGATAACTACACGATCATATTCCAGCCAGGTACCTACACAGTGACAAGCAAGCTGCCGCAGGCGGACTTCCGGTTTGAAGACGGAAAGCTGAGCGCCGGCGCGTCCCTGACCAAGACCTATGGCGACCCGGACTTCACCGTTGCGGCCACTGGTGCGGTCGCGGGCAGCAGCGTGAGCTACACCAGCGGCGACAAGGCTATTGCTACGGTGGACAGTACCGGCAAGGTACATATTCTCAAGGCCGGCACCGTGGCCATCACGGCCAAGGCTGCCGCCACCGCAGATTATGCTGAGGCAACGGTGTCCTACACCCTGACGGTAAACAAGAAGCCCATCCCCGCCCCCACGGCGGACTCCACCGTGTTCACTTATAACGGGGAAGCCCAGACCTACGAACTGGCGGAGAGCGAGGCCTACACCGTCACCGGCAACACCGCCACCGCCGCCAACGAGGCGGGACACATCGTCACCGTGGCGCTGAATGACCCGGACAACACCAAGTGGGAGGATGGCAGCACGGAGAACAAGACCTACCTGTTCCAGATCAAAAAGGCTGTCGTCACCATCACGGTCACGAACAAGACTGCCTATGTCGGCAGTACTGCACCGGATCTGAGCGCTCCGGAGCTGGACAAGGACTACACCGTAGAGGGTCTGTTTGGCGAGGACACCCTGGGCGGCACCATCGTGCTAAGCTATCCCACCGCGCCGGACATGACCCAGATCGGCACGGCGGTGATCCGAGCCAGCGGCGCAGAGGCCTCCGATAATTACACCATCCGGTATGTGGACGGCGAGCTGAGCATCGCCAAGCGCAGCTCCTCCGGCGGCTCCACCACCTATCCCGTGAACCTCCCGGATGCAACGGAAAACGGCACGGTGACGGTGGATCAGAAGAACGCCGCCCAGGGCAGCACAGTGACCATTACCGTCAAGGCTGACACCGGATATCAGCTGGCAGACCTCACCGCCCAGGGCAGCAAGGGCAGCGCCCTGCAGCTGACCGACAAGGGCAACGGCCGGTATTCGTTCACCATGCCGGGCAGCAAGGTGGATGTTCAGGCCAGATTTGTCAAGCTCCCCGTGTCGGATCCCTTTACGGATGTTTCCGCAGATGATTACTACTATGATGCCGTCAAGTGGGCGGCGGAAAAGGAAATCACCGGCGGCACAGGAAATGGGCTGTTCAGCCCGGATGCGGCCTGCACCCGCGCCCAGATCGTCACTTTCCTGTGGCGCACGGCGGGTTCCCCCGCGGCGAAGAGCGCAGAGAGCTTTTCCGATGTAGCGGCAGATGCCTACTATGCCAAGGCAGTGGCCTGGGCGGTGGAGAACGGCATCACCACCGGGACCAGCGCAACTACCTTTAGTCCGGAGGACACCTGCACCCGTGCCCAGGGCGTGACATTCCTGTTCCGCGCGGCCAAGGCGAGCGCCAACGGCGCCCCCGCGTTCCGGGATGTGGCAGCGGACGCCTACTACGCCGCGGCAGTGAAGTGGGCGACAGACAATGGCATCACCAAAGGCACCAGCGAAACCACATTCAGCCCGGATGCGGCCTGCACCCGCGCCCAGATCGTCACCTTCCTCTATCGGCTGTACGCAGGGAAGTAAACGGATTTTGCATCACAGTTTAATGTTCTGTTGTAACAAATAAGACGCCAACGGACTGTCTCAAAAGCTTCTGTAAGGAATCTTTTGGGACAGTTCGTTTTATAGGGCAGTAAGGATGCTTTCCCTGCGCAGAAGCTTGTTAACTATTGAAAAACAAGCACAGCGATCAGACAGAAAAAATCGACCTACTGGCCTACGATGGCAGCGTTTTGCGTGTACTGGAATTGAAAAAAGCAGACCCGGAAGTCGTAATCCCAATGCACACCGAGGCGCCGCAGAAAATGCGTGAACTCTGTCCGAACCGCATGGTAATCTTACCGAAAGATGGGGAGGAATTGTCGTTATAACAAGCGATTCCCCCAAAAAAAGGTAGAAAAGTGGGCGTTTTACTATATTTTGTAAGCTGTGTGTCGATTTGAGAGTTGAATTACCTCCCGTTAACTGCTATACTAAAAACAGAAAAACACAGGGGGGATAAAGTAATATGAGATGTAAGCATTGCGGCGCGGAACTCAAAGAGGGAAGTCGATTTTGTACTTTCTGCGGCGCGGAGCAGGAAAACACAAGCACCTGCCGCGTATGTGGTGCGCCCATGTCCGAAAACATGAAATTCTGCACATCCTGCGGTGCGCCGCGAGCGGGGATGCCCGAAGAAAAGCCGCAGTATATGCAGCCGCAGAAGAAAAATCATGTACTTCTGATTGTGATTGCCTGCGTTGTGGCCGCGGCAGTGATCGCTGTGGTTCTGCTTGTGCCCAAGCTCATGCCCAAGGAGAAAAGTGTGGATGCCAAAGAGGAAATCGTAGAGAACATCGAAGGGCAGGAGGCAGGACTTGTGACCGATGGCAAGGATGTGTCCTTTGAGGGTACCGTCAAGGTGGCGACCAATTCCCGTCTGTTTATCGACTGGGACAAGGCAATAGACATTCAGCTGCAAAATACAGATGGCAAGGATTCTCTTTTGAAAGATATTTCCTCGGTTTACATCGAAAACAACAGCGTGGACTCCGCGCTTTGGAATAAGCTGCCACTCCGCCAGAAAGTCAAGGCAAAGGGTTCTCTGTATCTCAACGGCGGCACGCTGGTGCTCTATGTGGATGAGTTGACCAATGCAGATGGCTCGGCGATCGTGCAGGCTGCAGAGGAGTCAAAGCCGGACAACACGCCGATCTATGACGGTTCAGCGAACACATCATCGTATGAAATTCTTCCGCAAAGCGATGACCGCGTGCTGACCAATGCGGATGTGACAGGGCTGTCACTGCGGGAGATCAACTACGCGAAGAACGAAATTTATGCCCGGCATGGCAGGAAGTTTGCATCTTCAGAACTGCAGGAGTACTTCAACTCCCGCTCCTGGTACAGAGGTACGATCGCACCGAAAAACTTCGATACAAGTGTGCTTTCCAGTGTCGAAAAGCAGAATGCGGACTTCCTTGCAAAAATCGAGTTCAGTATCGACCCCGATGGGTACAAGCTTGATGCGTAGGGGATGGCTTGTGCTGCTTGCTGCTGTGGTTTTGGCAGCGCTAACGGCCTGCAGCAGTATGCCTACAACGACAAAACAAGCGCAACAGATTACCGAAGTCTCTGAGGTGGAAGTGAAACAGCCGGTGGAAAGCACAGCACCGGAACCGACAGAGCAGCCGCAGCCGGAACAGCAGCCAACAGCGGCGCCGGAGCAAACACATTTTCTGGTGGCGATCGACCCGGGACACCAGGCCTGGGACATTGACATGAGCGCAAAGGAACCAAACGGGCCGGGGGCATCCACCTTGAAAGCCAAGGCAACGACAGGCACCGCCGGACGGTTTTCCGGGCTTGCGGAATATGAGCTGAATCTGCAGATCGCGCTGCTGCTGCGCGACGAACTGGAGCAAATGGGATTTCAGACCCTGTTGGTGCGGGAGAACAATGAGACCGCTATCAGCAACGCCGAGCGGGCGCAGAAAGCCAACGAGGCCGGTGCGGATGTTTATGTACGCATCCACGCAAATGGGAGCGAAAATGCAAGCACAAGCGGTGCGCTCATGCTTGTACCCTCGGCGCAGAACCCGTATGTCGGTGCGCTTGCGCAGCAAAGCAAGGCTCTGGCAGACTGCATTTTGACGGCATACTGCGCCGAGACGGGATTTTCCAACGATGGCGTTCAATGCAATGACACCATGACCGGTATCAACTGGAGCAAAGTCCCGGTCGCACTGATCGAGATGGGCTTCATGACCAATGCGCAGGATGATATGGCGATGGCACAGCCGGAGTTTCAGAAAAAGATGGCAAAGGGAATCGCGGAGGGCATTCATGCATACTATGAACAGATACAGTAAGCTGCTCGCGCTTCTGTTTACCCTGTGCATCATCTTTGCGGGCTGTTCCAGACCGGAAACAGAAACGCAGGAAGTACAGCGGCCGGTGGAACAGATCAAAAGCGAACAGCCGCAAGAAGCAAAGCACCCCCCGGTACCCACGGAAACCTCTGCCGCCTCTCAGGAGGCGCCCGCGGCAGCAGCAACGGAAATACCGGATACGACTTTACAAGAAAAGGTGGATAGTCTGTATCGGAGTGCCGCGCAGTACGGCGGAACATGGAGCATCGGTGTGATCGCACCGGAGGAAGTCGTTTGTGTTTCTGCAAACAGCCGCGCAATGCCGTCGGCCAGCCTGATCAAGCTATATGTGGCAGCTTGCGTACAGCGTGACAGGGAAAAGCTCACTGCGTTGGAACAGTATCCGGGTGAGACCGATGCGCTGTTTTCCAAAATGCTCTCGCAGAGCGATAACGATGCAACAAATACCCTCACGCGCCGCCTTGGCAGCGGTGATGCGATTGCCGGAATGGGTGTTGTCAATGCATACTGTAAGGCGCAGGGATATTATGACACCACTATGGGGCGGCTGATGCTGGATTTTTCCGCGCAAACAGACAATTACACTTCCGTTGCGGATTGCTGCGCTTTTCTGCGCGGGGTTCTGGATGGAAAAGTGCTAGGAGCGAGCAATATTCTCGCGGCGCTCAAAAAGCAGGAACGCACCGAAAAGATACCGGCCGGTGTACCATTTGGGGTGCAGACCGCAAACAAGACCGGCGAACTGGACACCGTGGAAAACGATGCCGCGATTATCTGGAAAGGGGAGTTGCCGTACATTCTGTGCGTCATGACAGACAAACTGCCCAATACGGCAGCGGCACGGGAACACATCACCCAGATATCAACGGAAGTATACAGTTTTTTTGAAGGATAAAACATGAGCAGACCAGAATCGAAGCAATCGTTTCTCTGGTCTGCTTTTGTTATGCCTTTATTCGCTTTCAGCAGGGGAGGATCTACAAATCAGGAATCATAAGTACGCAGAAAAATCTCTTGGTACTGCGCCGATCTGGTTTCGCGACGAATGCTGCGCAGCGCATTGGGCGATGGAGAATATAAAACATGAACCGTGTAATTTCTTCCGTTAATAGAAACCATACCGTTCTTTCTTGTTTTATCCCAATGTGCATGGCGCTTTTGATCCGGAACCCCTGCAGCGTTCATCTGTTTGACGATGAATGCACTGGTGTAAATAAGCGTGTCAATATGAGTATACTCACGCAGTAACGAACGGATGTCTTTGTATGTAATTTCCCGCAGGGAAGCATCATCCGCGTTTCCTTTGTCATGTACACAGGTTTCAATAATGTCAGTAATACCTGTGTGAAGCGAATTTAGTAATTCCTTACGCTGCGCAACGGCGATAGCGCTGTTGCAGTACTCCAACTGTGTTCCGGTGATAGCAGATAAGATTTTCCAAAAACTGTTGCTGCGGGAGCCGTAATAAAAGTCCACATCATTGGGGAAAAGTTCTCTGTTTCCAGCGGGGCTGCAAAAACGCAGTGGCGGAATAGAGCCGATGATCAGTCGGGTAGCCGTTTCCGGAATAAAGGGCTTGTATGGATGAATGGAGATCGTATTCATATGTCCCCTCCTTGTTTTGCGTACTACTATTGTAGCACAGCTGTCGCGCCTTGTGGCACAAAATCCCCATGATGGATGTAAAATTTACAAAAAGGGAAAAGAAAAAAGTCTGGATACGGCCAAACTTGTGTATCCAGACTCTTTCTTGTGTTCCGGCTTTATTTCTCTTTGGATTTGCAGACCAGAGAAATCAACCAGCCAAACAGCACTGCGGCCCCGATTCCGGCGGAAGCCGCCGTGAAGCTGCCGGAAAAAATCCCCAACAGACCATGCTGCTGGATCGCCTCCCGCATCCCTTTGGCAATGGTGTTTCCAAAGCCAAGCAGGGGAACCGTGGCTCCGGCGCCTGCAAAGTCCACAAGCGGCTGGTAGACCCCGATTGCGCCCAGCACAACGCCTGCGACCACATATAGTGTCAAAATCCGAGCCGGAGTGAGCTGTGTGCGGTCAATCAGGATTTGCGCCGCACAGCAAAGCAGACCGCCGATCAGAAAAGCGCGCAGCAACTCCAAAAACATAGTATGGTTAATCCTCCTTTTTCATATCCAGGCACACCGCGTGACAAATTCCCGGAATGCTCTCGCCCTGTTGGGAGGATGTCGGAGACATCAGTGCGCCTGTGGCGCAGAACAGCAGTCTTGGCCAGCGACCCTTTCGCATCTCCTGCAGCAAATACCCAGCTAGGACAGAGGCGCTGCATCCACAGCCGGAGCCGCCGGATTTTGTGTCCTGGGTACTGCCGTCAAAAATCATGCTGCCGCAGTCCATGTAATTTTCTCCCAACGAAAAGCCTTCGGCTGCCAACAGATCTCGCAGGATATCCTGTCCCAGCAGTCCCAAATCGCCGGTTACGATCGCGTCGTAATCACTGGGTTTGCGCCCGGTGTCGATAAAATGTGTTTTTAGAGTATCCAGTGCGGCTGGCGCCATTGCAGCGCCCATGTTGCTCATGTCTGTTACGCCGGCGTCTACAATTCGTCCCGTGGTAAGATGGGTGACATATGGGCCGGGGCCATCTCTTTGCAGTAGGATTGCACCGGCGCCGGTTACAGTCCATTGTGCAGTTGGGGTACGCACTCCGCCGTACTCTAGGGGAAAGCGGAATTGCCGTTCCGCCGAGCAAAAGTGCGAACCGGTCATGGCGCAGACCGTATTGGCGAATCCGCCGTCTATCGTCATTGCCGCCAGCGAAAGACTTTCCGCCATTGTTGAACAGGCGCCGTAGAGGCCGAAATAGGCAAGATCACTTTCCCGCATGGCATATGCGGTGCTGACACACTGGTTGAGCAAGTCTCCCGCAAAAACATAATCCACTTTGCCGGACGAGAGTTTTGCTTTTTCGCACACCAGATCAAAGGCCTGCTTCAGCATGGCGCTTTCTGCTTTTTCCCAGCTTGCAGCGCCGAAATATGCATCCGAGCTAATGCAGTCAAAGCTGCGCCCCAACGGACCGTCTCCCTCTTTTTCTCCCACAACACAAGCACCTTCGATAATAGAAGGCGGATGCGCCAGTCGCACAGAGTTCTTTCCCAGATGTTTCTGCATCAGAAGTTTTACCTCTCTTCCCATTTCCCGATATAGGCATATTCTTCCCATAAAACGGCACAGCATACGGAAAAATCAAGATTTTCCGGCGGTACTTTACATATATGTAAAGTTATCGTAAACTATATTTGCGTTTGAGTTTACGATACAACAACACTGCACCTCTATACTCATTCTGTACTATCGTACACTATATTTAATTTGACATCTGGAGTGATGCAGGATGAGTAAATATATTATTGTTGCAGAAACCGGTGCGGATCTGCCCCCGAATCTGGCCGAAAAGTATCATGTTGAAATCGTTCCCATGCATGTGGATTTCAGCGGTGTGAACAAGCCGGATGGCTCTTTCCCGGTAACGGATGTGTTCGACCACTATAAGAAAACAGGCGTACTGCCAAGAACCAGCGGCAGCAACATTGATGACTTTAATCTGTTCTTCGACCAGATCCATGCCCAGCACCCGGAGCACCACATTCTGCATCTGGCCTACTCTGCGGCAACCACCTGCGCCTATCAGAGCGCACTGGTGGCGGCGATCGGTCGAGATTATGTGACCAGTGTGGACACCAAGCAGGTGTCTGCCGGGCAGAGCATGGTAATTGTGCTGACAGCGGAGTACATCCAGCAGCACCCGGAGGCCAGTCTGGATGAAATCGTGGCGCAGGTACATCGTTACGGCGAGCTGACCCATATGGGATTTTTCCCTGGCGATTTGGACTATCCTCGAGCCGGTGGCCGTGTGAGCAATGTTGCTTATCTGGGTGCAAAGATTCTCTCTATCAATCCGCTGATTGAGATCAAAGATGGTACGCTTGTGGTAACCAAGAAATACCGCGGCGCAATGGCGCGCGTTTCCAAAAAGCTGCTGGCAGAGTTTGTGCAGCCCTATGAACTGGACTACCGGCGGATCATGTTTCCTTTTTCTCCCGGCCTGCCGGACACGCTGCGGGCAGAGTTGACTGCCCAGGCGAAAGAGCAGGGATTCCAGGAGGTCATTTGGATTCCGAATGGCGGTGTGGTTGCCACTCATGCGGGTCCTGGCGCGTTCGGCGTTTGTGTAGTAGAAAAGCAGTAAAATGCAAGAAAGGCGATATCATGGCGACTGTACTGATTGTAGAAGATGATAGAAATTTGCGTTTGCTCACTGCGGCGCGCCTGGCAGATCGTTACACTGTCATCAGCGCCTGCGATGGGGTGGAGGCTTTGGACTATATTCACAAGGGCGGAATTGATATTGTAGTTGCGGATATCATGATGCCGCGTATGGATGGCTATGAACTCCTGCGAACTCTGCGGGAGGAGGGGTATACAATGCCGTGTCTGCTGCTGACGGCAAAAGAATCTTTGGAAGATAAGCAGCGCGGTTTTTCCCTCGGTACGGATGACTACATGACAAAGCCGTTTAGCAGTGAAGAACTGCGCTGGCGAATTAATGCCCTTTTGCGCCGTGCCAATATTGCGCAGGAAAAGAAAATTGTGATCGGTTCTGTTACTGTGGATTCGGAAAAATACGCAGTGTATTCCGACAAGGAGTATATAGAACTGCCGAAAAAAGAATTCGACCTGCTGTTTAAGCTGCTGTCCTATCCCAACCAGATTTTTTCTAAAGAACAGCTGCTGGATAGCATTTGGGGAATCAACTCAGAAAGTGGCAAGGATACAGTGAAAACACATATTTCTCGTATCCGCAACCGTCTTGCCGGAATGCCGGAAATTCACATTTTAACCATCAAGGGTTTGGGCTATCGGGCGGATATCCGAAAGGAAGAGAGCTTATAATATGCCTGGAAAATTTAGAATCAGTCTGAATAGCAAAAAGCTGCTTTCTCGTTCCAGTAAAAAGTTTATTGCCACTACCTTGATCCTGTCCTTGGTCGGCGTGGCGCTCAGCCAGGGTGCATTCCTTTTGACAACTTGGATTATGAAAGAGCAGTTTTCCCTACAGGATACCTATCTCCGCTCCGAGTGTCAGTTTTTGTGCGGTGCGGTTTTTGTGCTGCTGATGATCTTTATCAACAACGCGGTAGTATACCGGCGTCGGCTGCGGGAATTAGCAACTCTGAGTACAAGCATCCAAAAAGTGGCAAATGGAGATTTTTCCGTTCGCATTGATTATAAAACGCGGGATTCCATGTCCCAGGTATATAAGAACTTCAACCGCATGAGCGCGGAGCTGGAAAGCCTGCAAATTCTGCGGAACGATTTTATCAATCACTATTCCCATGAATTCAAAACCCCGCTGGCTTCCATCAACGGTTTCGCGTCTCTGATGCTGGAAAAAGAACTGTCGAAAGAAGAACAGGAGCAATATCTGCGTATTATCAAGGAGGAGTCCGAGCGGCTTTCCAAATTAACGCAAAGCAATATTCTTTTGTCCAAGCTCAATGCCCAGCAAATCGTCACGAATACAGAGCGGTATGATTTGGGCGAGCAGATCCGCCAGTGTGCCATTATGCTCTCGGATAGCTGGCTGCAAAAAAATATCGAGTTCACCGGCGATATTCAGTCTGTGAAAGTGGTCTATAACAAAGAGCTTTTGCAGCAGCTTTGGCTGAATATTCTGGGAAATGCCGTCAAATACACGCCGGAGGGCGGCGAAATTATCGTTCGCCTGTTTTTAGAAGGTGATATGGCCGTTGTGGAAGTAGAAGATACCGGAATCGGGATCTCTGCCGAGACACGGAAGCATTTATTTGCCCCCTATTATCAAGGTGACAGTACAAGTGCCGGCCAAGGACTGGGCTTGTCTATCGCGAAAAAAATCGTGGATCTTTGCGAGGGAACAATTTCCGTTACCAGCGAAGTGAATGTCGGCAGTAAATTTACGGTGCGCTTGCCGGCAGCAAAAGAAGAAAATACATGATATGATTTCCCGGTAGGGCATTTGCTCTACTGGGAAATTGTGTATTTTTACACTAAAAATTTGGTGCAGACAGGAATAGACAAAGAGCACAGAAAAAACCGGATAAAAAACGGACTTTCTTCTTGACGAACAAAAGAGAGTAGAATAAAATGGGAGTACTGGCGAAACACAAAGAAGGGTAAAGCAATGAATATAATTGATTTCCACGCACACATCTATCCGAATAAAATTGCCGCAAAGGCAGTACTCAATATTGGCAGCTTTTACGGCTTGGATATGGGCGGCTTGGGAACGGCGGAAAATCTTTTGCAAATTGGACGAAACGGCGGTGTGCGCGGTTTTGTTGTCCATTCTGCAGCTGTCACAGCATCACAGGTAGAGGTGGTTAACAACTTTATTGCTTCCCAGTGTGCAGTTCACCCGGAGTTTTATGGTTATGGCACCATGCACATTGACCATCCGGATCCCCTGGCGGAACTGGAACGCATGCTTTCGCTTGGATTACGGGGTGTGAAGCTGCATCCGGATATGCAGCGTTTTGCGATGGATGACCCCCGAATGTGGGACTTTTATGCGGCACTGGAAGAAAAACAGGTTCCTGTATTGTTCCATTGCGGAGATTATCGTTATAATTGGTCCCATCCGGCGCGGTTATGCCGCGTGATGGACGCCTTTCCCAAGCTGATTGTAATTGCAGCCCACTTCGGTGGTTGGTCGGTATATGATTTGGCTCTGGAATATCTTCGTGACAGGTCTTGCTATCTGGATACTTCCAGTGCTTTTTCTTTCACAGGAATCCAACGCGGCAAAGAGTTGATTCGTACTTATGGTGCAGAGCGGATTTTATTTGGATCGGATTTTCCGATGGGGATTGCTGCAAAAGAGCGCAACACTATATTAAGCATGGATTTAACAGACCGGGAACTGGAATTGATATTCCATAAAAACGCCGAATCTCTCCTACAATTGTAGAAAAACATACAAACCAATGCAAAAAGGAAAGGAAGAAATCGAAATGAGCGAGGAAAAAATTTTGTCATGTAGTGACTGCGGCACACAGCACTGTGCCAAACGGGATACCCATTATCCCGACTTTTGCCTGACAACCGGGCTGACACAGGAGGAAATCGATGAGGTTACTGCGTTGTACATGGAGGAAGAAAACAACAAGGTAACGGTGATTTCTGCGGAACTGGAGGGTGAGTTCTATGGCAAATACACCCGCGTGGAGGAGATCGTTGAGTTTGCAAAGCGGATGCACTTCACTAAAATTGGAATCGCGACCTGCTTTGGCCTGATTGAAGAAAGCAAAGTGTTTGCCCAGATTCTGAAGAAAAACGGTTTGCAGCCATATACTGCGATTTGCAAGGTCGCCTCCGTAGATAAGATGGATATCGGTGTGCGGGAAGAATACTGCGCAGTCACCGGTCCGGCCATGTGCAATCCCATCATGCAGGCCAGACTGCTGGAGAAAGCCGGATGTCAGCTGAATGTTGTGATGGGGCTGTGTGTGGGACACGACAGCTTGTTCTACAAATATAATAAGACCCTTTGTACAACGCTGGTCACAAAGGATCGTGTTCTTGCTCATAATCCAGTTGGCGCTTTGTATCAGACAAAGAGCTATTACAAAAAACTGATGGGAGGCTCCATGTTTGGCGGCGCAGTGGACAAGAAATAAGCTGCAAGGGCATAGCCGACTACACAAAAACAGTGGCGCAGTTCTCTTTCTGGAGAGCTGCGCCACTGTTTTTGTAATCACTTATTCTTTTTCAAAGTAGAAAGCGGGTTGGCATCTGCTGCGATCCGCAGCTCTGCGTTGTCTACATGGGTGTAAATCTGGGTGGTATTCAGGTTTTCGTGTCCCAAAATCTCCTGTATCGTGCGCACATCCACGCCGTTTTGCAGCATGAGCGTCGCAGCGGTATGGCGCAACTTATGGGAGGAATATTTTTCCCGATCCAAACCAGCTTGGAGTAAGCGATTTTTTACCATGGCGTGTATTGCCTCCCGGCTGATGCGGGTACGACGGTTGGATAAAAACAGTGCAGGCTCTTCCGGTGGCGCAGATAGTTTTTTTCGTACCTCGAGATAATCCTGTACAGCCTCCTGTACGGCCTCGTTCAAATACACAACGCGTTCTCGGTTGCCCTTTCCGCGCACGCGCAGGTGATTTTCCCGGAAATCATTCAGGTTCAGGTTGACGATCTCGGAGATTCGCAAACCGCAATTGAGAAAAATGCTGAGAATACAGTAATCTCTTTCCTTGTTTTTTCCGGAAACGGACTGCAATAATTGAATGGACTCGTCCAAATTCAAATAGCGCGGCAGCATTTTGGGGACTTTCGGGGAGTCCAGATCCTGCACGGGATTGGTCTCCAACAGCTTTTCTTTTTGGGTAAGATATTTGAAATAACTGCGGATAGCCGCAATTTTCCGGGCACGAGAAGTCGCCGTCAGACCATAGTCTATCTGGCGGCTTTTTTGGTTTTTAATCCGGTCTCTGGACAAGAAATTCAGATATTCATAGACCTCTGACAGCGTGACCTGTGCCACAAATGGGATATCTACATCCAGAATGGAAATGTCCTCCAACTCTGTTGTGCGGGGAACCAAACCACGATGCAGCTTCAAAAAACGGAAGAAAGTGCGCAAATCTAAATAATATTCATCCACTGTCGCCTTGGAATGCCCTTTGATCGTTTCGTGGTAAGTCAAAAATCCACGCAGAACAGGGGGGATATCCTCCCGGGAAACGCTCATTTTTTTGTACCCTTTCCAGCTAAATACGCCGCGCGGCCACTTGCGTATAAGTCTCCGCCGTGACAGTCGTTTACAACGATAGCAGGGAAGTCCACTACTTCCAGACGGCGAATCGCCTCCGCGCCCAAATCGTCATAGGCAATCACCTCCGCTTTCCGGATGCAGCGGCTGAGCAGGGCGCCGGCTCCGCCAATGGCAGCAAAGTAAACGGCGCCATTCTTTTTCATGCTGTCTTTTACAGCCTGATTTCGACTTCCTTTTCCAATCATGCCAAGGTGGCCGAGATCCATAAGTA
>CAVBJJ010000022.1:22470-28630 GCA_963595735.1 bacterium | reverse complement strand
CATTTCCTTCGATAAGGAGAAGCGCAAGATTTCCCTTGGTCACAAGGATCCCAACGAGAACCCCTGGGATCGTTTCATCAGCACTTATAAGGTCGGCAGCGTTGCCAATGTCCGCATTGTCAAGCTGATGGACTTCGGCGCTTTTGCAGAGGTCGTTCCCGGTGTGGATGGCCTGATCCATATTTCCCAGATCGCCAACCGCCGCATCGGCAAGCCCGATGAGGTTCTGACCGTGGGCGAGCATGTGGATGCCAAGATCACCAACATCGATATGGATAAGCACAAGATCTCTCTGTCTATCCGTGCTCTGTCCGCTCCCGCCCCTAAGGCTGAGGAGGAAGAGGTTTCCGCTCCCGTGCATCTGGAGCCGGAAAGCGATGCCTTGGTGTATGAGATTTCCGCCACCGGCGAGGCAACCGGCGTTGCCCCCGAGGTGGAAGAAGAGGCCTAAGTCTCACATCAATTTAGAAATTAGAAAAAGGAAGAAAAGCGATTCGCTTTTCTTCCTTTTTTACATTTTGTCTTTCGGATTGCCCGTGTGTTTTTTCTTGTTCTGGGAAAAATCTTATGGTATTATGATTATAGAAGAAAACAGGAACAGGAAAAAGAGAGGTACATATGAACATAGCGGTATTTTTGGGCGCCTCCCCGGGCAATCGGGAAAGCTATGGGCTGGCAGCGGCGGAGTTGGGGCGATGGATCGCGGCCCAGGGGCATACTCTGGTCTATGGCGGGACATCCGGCGGAACCATGGGAATCCTGAGCCGGGCGGCAAAACAGGCCGGCGGCAAGGTCGTTGGCGTTGTCCCGGAGGGGGTATATTGGGAAAGTAAGGTAAACCCTGCGGTGGATGTCTGTCTGCGGGTG
The DNA here is from genome assembly GCA_963595735.1 of bacterium. Lineage (GTDB taxonomy): Bacteria > Bacillota > Clostridia > Oscillospirales > Oscillospiraceae > CALWOS01. The sequence goes on along the minus strand of CAVBJJ010000022.1, from coordinate 27,763 downwards.
CCGGATATCCCGGCGCGCAAGCGCTGCATGATCGAAACGATGGATCTTGCTATGGTGCTTCCCGGTGGGATGGGGACGCTGGATGAGGTTTCCGAAATTTTGTCCCTCAACCATGTCCACGTACTGGACAAAAAGCTGATTTTTCTGAGTATCGAGGGATACTATGACACCTTCCGTGCCATGCTCACCGGCTTTGTCGAAGCGGGCTTTGCCCGGGAAGAGGAGATGCGGAATATCATCTTTGCGGATGCTGTTTCTCAGTTGACAGCGCTGGTGGAAAAACAATAAATCGACTATATTCCATAGAATAACAGCCGTGTGACGCGAAAATCACACGGCTGTTTTGTTATTCATATTCGGGGAGCGGCACGCGATCCATCAGGATGGTTCCAAAATAATCCAGTTGCTGGTTGCTGTCCGGGGAGAGGATCACATCACAATCTTTCCGACTTCGGTTCAGGGAATGGAGATGGATGTTGCCGACGCGATCCCGGAAATACTGCTTTACCAGAAAGCCGCCGTCCAGCAGAAAAGCGCCGATTTGTCCGTTCAGTGGTTTTTTGCGTTTTCCAAAAGCCAGGGCGCCGTCCGGCAGGTATGGCTCCATGCTGTCGCCGTGAATGCGGATGGCAAAATCCGCGGGGTTTTCTCCATCGACCTGGATTTCCTCATGGGCATTGCCGAAGTCCGGTTCCGGTACACCGGCGGCAAAGCGGGCGGAAAACAGGGGGATGACCCGTCCGGAATGGTGTGGCTTTGTCGCCTGCGCGGCAGTGCTTGCGGCGGCCAACACGCGGGAGAGCTCTTTTTCCGTTACCAGCTCCACCAGCTCGCGGCCGTGCGGATCCAGGGCGCGGTATTGCTCCAGCAGCCTGCGCTCTGCCGGAGCGAACAGGGGGGTGGGGATCTCCAGCCCCATCAGCTTTGCCGGACTCACGCCAAGGGCGGCGGCAAAGGCCAGAATTTTGCTCTGGGTCAGGTCTACCAGCCCGGCTTCGATTTTGGCAATGGAGGTGCGGTCGCGGTAACCGGTTTTTTCGGCCAGCGCCTTTTGGGAAAGCCTGCGTTCTTCCCGCAGCTGCTTGATCGTCTCGTGAATCGCCATGATACACCTCCATTTTTAGTAATACCAGTATAGCACCGGTGTGAAAATTCGTCAACAAAAAATAAAGAAAATCAAAAAAGATGTAGACAAATATTCACCTATATGTTATAGTTACAAGCAGGAAAAGAAAGAAATCTCGAAAAAGAGATATTTTTTTACGCAGGATAGTGAATCAAATTCACTATAGAAAGATGCGAAAATACAACAGGGAGGGCTTGGCTATGACCAGAACCGTGCAGAAAAAACAAAAGAATCATGTGTTGGGCGCGCTTGTAAATTGGCTGACAGAGGATGTGGACGGAAACCGTATCAGCGGCCTGGGAATATTGCAGTTCCTGGCGGGGGCAGGGGCATTTTTCTCTGTTTTGGCGCTGGGCGGACGCCTGACCATGCTGCTGTAGTTCCCAATCGGAATTTGCGCATATTTTCGTTTTTCCTTTTCTTCTGTGGTTCAAGCTGTTATAATGGAGCCATCGAAAATTGACATTGCATTGGCAATGGAATATGGAGGGAGAGCGACTATGCGCATTCTGAGCATCACTGCCCAGAAACCAAACAGCACCGGAAGCGGCGTGTATCTGACAGAACTGGTAAAGGTCATGGCGGAGGAGGGACACCAGCAGGCGGTCATTGCCGGCGTATATCGGGAGGATGCCATTTCCCTGCCGGAAAGTGTGGACTTTTACCCGGTATATTTCCACAGCGAGGCGCTGCCATTTTCCATTGTGGGAATGTCCGATATGATGCCTTATCCCAATACCCGCTACCGGGACTTGACGCCGGAAATGCTGGAACAGTTCCGGCGGGCATTTTTGCGGCAGTTAGACACTGTGGTGGAGCGCTTCCAGCCGGAGCTGATCCTGTGTCACCACCTGTACCTGCTCACGGCGTTGGTGCGGGAGCATTTGCCGGAGCATAAAATCTATGGCATCTGCCATGGGACCTGTCTGCGCCAGCTGGAAAAAATTCCGTTGGAGCAGGCGTATATCCGCAGCCAGCTGCAAAAGCTGGATCGTATATTTGCCCTGCAAAGACCGCAGGCGGAAAAAATTGCCGAGTTGCTGCAGCTCAGCCCGGAGATAGCGCGAAAAAAGATCACCGTTGTGGGAACGGGGTATAACGGAAAAATCTTCCGTAAAGCAGCAGAGAAGCCGACATATGGCGAGCCGGTTCAGGTCTGCTTTGCGGGAAAAATCACGGAGAAAAAGGGCGTGGTAAGCTTGATCCGCTGCCTGTCGCAGCTGGAGCAAACACCGGATCAGGTGGAGTTTTACCTGATCGGCGGCCACAGCGACCCGGAGGAATACGCCCGGATCCAGCGCATGGCGAAAGAAAGCCCGTATTCGATTCACTTGCTGGGGCGTGTGTCCCAGGAAAAGCTGGTGCATATGTACCAGACCAGCCAGGTGTTTGTGCTGCCGTCCTTTTTTGAGGGAATTCCGCTGGTGGCGGTGGAGGCGATGGCCTGCGGGGCAAAGCTGGTGATCACGGAGCTGCCGGGGGTTCGGGAATGGTTTTCGGAAAATATTCCCAACGCCAATATCCGCTTTGTGCCGCTGCCGGAAATGCAGAATGTGGACGAACCGCTTCCCGGTGCGCTGCCGGAATTTGAGCGGCGTCTGGCTGCGGCGCTGAGCGAAGCAATCGCAGACCCCGAGCCGCAAAACGCGGATACCACGCATTTGTATTGGGAACGAATCGTGCATATCGTGCTGCACGAAGCGCACTAAGAAAAGGCGCGGCGATTTTACGCCATATCCGGCTTGACAAAAAACACAGCGCTGGATATAATTATAATGTTACAAACTGCGATCAGGAGTAGTATCCGGTTCCGCCAAAGCAACAGAGAGGGTGCGTTTGCTGCAAGCACCTGCTTTGCGTCCGGGGAAGTCGCCTGGGAGTTGTGCGGCTGAAAGGATACAGTAAGCCGCGCCGCCTGCCTGCGTTATCGGCACAGAGTGCGCCGGGATTCCGGCGAATTCAGGTGGTACCACGCATTTTGCGCCCTGGAGTGTCAGCTCCGGGGCGTTTTGTTTTTTTGCCACTGACAATAAAGGAGAAGTTTCATGAAAGAATTACCCAAGGTTTACGAGCCGCAAAAGGTGGAGCCGGAAATTTATCAGCGTTGGCAGGACGCCGGTTGCTTCCGCGGACTTCGGGATGCAAAGAAGAAGCCGTTTACCATCGTCATGCCGCCCCCCAATGTCACCGGACAGCTGCACATGGGTCACGCTATGGACTGTACCCTGCAGGATATCCTGATCCGGTTTAAGCGGATGCAGGGCTATGCTGCACTCTGGATCCCCGGCACCGACCATGCGGGAATTGCCACCCAGATCAAGGTGGAGGAATACCTGCGGAAAAACGAGGGACTGACGCGGCACGATCTGGGACGCGAAAAGTTCCTGGAGCGCGTCTGGGACTGGAAGCGGCAATATGGCGACCGTATTGTTGCGCAGCAGAAAAAGATGGGTTCCTCCTGTGACTGGGATCGCGCCCGCTTCACCATGGACGAGGGCTGCTCCAAGGCCGTGCGGGAGGTGTTCGTCTCCCTTTATGAAAAGGATCTGATTTATAAGGGCAGCCGCATTGTCAACTGGTGCCCCAACTGCATTACCGCCCTGAGTGATGCAGAGGTGGAATACAAGGACAAGCCGGGGCATCTTTGGCATATCAAATATCCGATCGTAGGGGAGCCGGGGCGCTATCTTGTTGTTGCCACCACCCGTCCGGAGACCATGCTGGGCGACACCGGCGTTGCCGTGCACCCGGAGGATCCGCGCTATCAGGATCTGGTGGGCAAAAAATGCCTGCTGCCCCTGGTGGAGCGTGAGATCCCCATTGTCGCGGACGACTATGTGGATCTGGAATTCGGCACCGGCTGCGTAAAGATGACGCCGGCGCACGACCCCAACGACTTTGAGGTCGGCTTGCGCCACAATTTGGAATCCATCCGTGTTTTGGATGACAAGGGCGTGGTCAACGAAAAAGGCGGAAAATACCAGGGCATGGATCGCTACGCTGCCAGAAAGGCAATCGTTGCCGATCTGGAGGAGCTGGGACTGCTGGAGAAGATTGAGGATCACCAGCACAATGTCGGCACCTGCTATCGCTGCGGCACGGATGTGGAGCCGATCATTTCCGCCCAGTGGTTTGTCAAAATGGAGCCGCTGGCGCAGGAGGCGCTCCGGGTCGTTCAGGATGGCGAGACCCGCTTTGTGCCGGATCGCTTCAAAAAGACCTATACCAACTGGATGGAAAATGTCCACGACTGGTGCATTTCCCGCCAGCTCTGGTGGGGACATCAGATCCCGGCCTGGTACTGCGGCGATTGCGGACACATCACCGTGTCCCGGGAGGATGTCTGCGCCTGCGAAAAGTGCGGTAGCAAGAATGTGGAACGGGATCCGGATGTGCTGGACACCTGGTTTTCCTCCGCGCTGTGGCCGTTCAGCACATTGGGCTGGCCGGAGAAGACGGAGGATCTGGAGTATTTCTATCCCACGGATGTGCTGGTCACCGGCTATGACATCATTTTCTTCTGGGTCGCCAGAATGATTTTCTCCGGCTGCGAACACATGAAAAAGACCCCGTTCCACACCGTATTTATCCATGGCCTGGTGCGGGATGACAAGGGACGGAAGATGTCCAAGAGCCTCGGCAACGGTATTGACCCGCTGGAAATGGCGGAGAAATACGGTGCAGACGCTCTGCGCTTTAACCTGATTACGGGCAACAGCCCCGGAAACGATATGCGCTTTTATGTGGAAAAGTGCGAGGCCATGCGCAACTTTGCCAACAAGATCTGGAACGCCAGCCGCTTTGTCATGATGAATCTCCAGATCGACCGCTGCCAGCTGCCGGAGAAGCTGGAGCTGGAGGACAAGTGGATCCTGACCAAGCTCAACACCGCCATTCGGGAAATCACGGAGAACATGGAGAAGTACGAATTGGGTGTTGCCGCCCAGAAGGTTTATGACTTTATCTGGGACAGCTTCTGCGATTGGTACATCGAGTTGACCAAGGCGCGTTTGAATGGCGAGGACGAGTCGGCGAAGGTGCAGGCGCAGCAGGTTTTGCTGTATGTCCTGACGGATATTCTGAAGCTGCTGCACCCCTATATGCCGTTTATTACAGAGGAAATCTGGCAGGCGCTGCCCCACGAGGGAGATTTCCTGATGCTGCAAT
>CAVBJJ010000022.1:0-22460 GCA_963595735.1 bacterium | reverse complement strand
CAACTTTGAGCTGGTGATGGATGCCATTCGTGCCGTGCGCAGCCGCCGCAGTGAGATGAATGTCCCTCCCAGCAAGCGGCCGCAGCTGCTTGTTGTCACGGACAGACCCGCTGTGTTTGAAGCCGGCGTGAGCTATATCTCTCGCCTGGCCTATGCGGGAAGCGTCAGCGTGAGCAAGCAGATGCCGGCGGATACCACCGGCATGGTCACCGTGGTCACGGACGAGGCAAAGCTGTTCATGCCCTTGGCGGAGCTGGTTGACCTGGCCAAGGAAAAGGCGCGCATGGAAAAGGAACTGGCAAAGGCGAAAAAGGATCTGGACGGCCAGATTGCCAAGCTTGCCAACGAAAACTTTGTCTCCCGCGCCCCGGAAAAGGTCGTGAACGCTGAGCGGGAAAAGGAGCAGAAGCTCCGCGCTCTGATCGAAAATCTGGAGGAGAGCTTAAAGCAGTTCTAAACTCGTGAAATACTCTGCGCCTGATGGTTTGCTCGTTGCAGCCATCAGGCGCAGTTTTATTCATGTGTCTCTGCGGGGCGGGATTCCCGTTTTAATTCCTTGCCGCAGACGGTACAGATTTTTATGCGGAGTTCCGGTGTATCGGAATCGGCGCTGACGATCGTGATCCAGTCGCTGGGGCTGTGCTCCGCCAGCAGCGCGGTATGGTCAACGATTTTTCCGCATCGAATGCAGACGCCGATTTCCGCATGGATATCGGTATCGTTAGTGGAGGTTTGTGGCTTCCATTCTTTTACATCATGTCCCAATGCGTCTCCTCGCGTTCCTCCGCATTTGGTGCAAAGCTTTGGCGCGGTGCAGGTGGCGTCTGTCCACTTGTGCTGACAGCCGCAGCCCCAGAAACAGAAGAGAAGGAACAAACTACACATAGCGGCTAAAATATATTTTTTCATGGTTTTCTCCTTTTTGCCTTGACAGAGCAGTGTATATTTTGAGACTGAATAATAATATATAACATTTTGTTTTGTAAGTCAATATAGCAAAATGTTATACATATACTTCTGTGTATCAGGCAAACAGGAGGGCGCTTGTTTTGTACAGAAGAATTCGAGATTTACGGGAGGATCGGGATCTCCTGCAAAAGGATCTGGCGAAGATCCTGAACTGCACACAGGTTTGTTATTCCAATTACGAAATGGGAAAGCGTGACATTCCCACAGAGGTGCTGATACAGCTGGCGCGGTTTTATCAAACCAGTACGGACTATCTGCTGGGGCTGACGGATGTTGTTCGCCCCTATCCAACCGGCGGAAGTCCGGAATGAGGGAGGATCGGTGTCATGAAAAAAAGAGCTTTTGCAATGCTGCTGAGCGTGTTGTTTGCGTGTCTGCTTCCGCTGCAGGCGCTTGCCTTTACGGATGTAAGTCCCGGGGACTGGTACGCCGAAGATGTTGGCGCGATGGCCGACTCCGATCTGCTCCGGGGGTATCCGGACGGCAGCTTTCGCCCGGACAGCACCATTACGGCGGCGGAATTCGTCTCCATTGTCGGGCGCTGCGGCGGGCTGCAAAGCGCCTCCGCCACCACATCCCACTGGGCAGCCGGCACGATGCAGGCGGCCTTGCAGGCCGGATGGTACGATTGGGACGAGCTGCCCCCGAGCGGAGAGAGCTACGATCGGCCGATCCAGCGGCAGCTGGCGGTAAATATCCTGATGCGGGCGCTGCTGCCGGAGAAAACCGGCGATTATGCAACGGAAGCGCCCAAAATCACGGATTTCTCCGCGCTGAACGGCCGCTATTATAACAAGGTGCTCGCGGCTTATGCCTGCGGCGTGCTTCGGGGCAATGAGGATGGCCGTTTTCAGCCGGAAAGCGGTCTGACCCGGGCGGAGGCTTGTGCTGTCATCCGCCGCGCCCAGACTATCGCAGGCGGGCAGACACCCAGCGTTCCCGACACCCCCACGCCGCCGGAAAAAGCCGAGGGCGGCGTGTCTGCCCACGGCTGGCTTCAGGTAAAGGGAACGCAGCTCTGCGATGAAAAAGGCGAGGCTTTTCTGCTGCACGGCATGAGCAGCCACGGTATCCAGTGGTTCCCGCAGTACACAAGCCGGCAGGCCATTGCCAACACCGCCGCATTCGGCGCCAACCTGTTTCGCGTTGCGATGTATACCGGAGAGAGGGGCTATCTGTCCGACACGGCAAAGATGAAGCAGGCGGCTTATGCGGCGATGGATGCGGCAATCGCAAACGATATGTATGTGATCATCGACTGGCATATTTTGTCCGATGGCGATCCCCTGCGCCATCTGCAGGAAGCGCAGGAATTTTTCCGGGAGACCTCCGCGCGCTATGCAGGCAGCCCTGCCGTGCTCTATGAGATCTGCAACGAGCCAAACGGCGGTGTGACCTGGCAGCAGAACATCAAGCCCTATGCGGAGGCGATGGTAAAGACGATTCGCGCCAATGCGCCGAACAGCATTATCCTCATCGGCTCCGGCACTTGGAGTCAGGATCTGCAGGACGCCGCCGCAGACCCCCTTGCCGGGACAAACCTGATGTACACCTGCCATTTTTACGCCGGTACCCATGGCGCATGGCTGCGGCAGCGCATCAGCGAGGCAAAACAGAAGGGCCTTGCGGTGTTTGTCAGCGAGTGGGGCGTCAGCCGCGCAGATGGCAGCGGCGGCGTGTTTACCGCCGAGAGTACAGAATGGCTGCGCTTTTTGCAGCAAAACGGCATCAGCTGGGCAAACTGGTCCCTTTGCGATAAAAACGAGACCTCCGCTGCGCTAAAGCCGGGCACGCCCGCAGATCGCGCCTGGACAGAAAATGACCTGACCCCGGCCGGGAAATTCGTTTTTGCCAGCTTTTGAGTTTTGCTGTGGCGGAGGTGTTGCGAAGCGCCGGGGAATATGCTACAATTCCTAAGAGTTCTATGAGAAACCGGGGGCGTGTTTGCCTGCCGGAGAGAAAAGAAAAATATCAGAATTTTTCGGAATCAGGAAAGGATCATCTGTTATGACGCGAAGTGAAAGAGAAAACCTTCTTGCGCTGCTTGGCCAGCTCCGGGAGGAAGTCGACCCGGCCGCTGCGGAAGAAAACGCAGCTGTGCTTGCCGCGGCAAAAACCGTGCAGGAGTATCTGGAAGCTGCCCAGCAGGAGCTGCGCCTGCCGCCGAGAGAATACATGGCGCAATTTATCGACCAGAACAATGCCCTGCTGCTGAACCTGCCGGATCCGCTGTCCTATATCTCCTGGACCATGCGGGAGGAGGGCTACAGCAAAGAGGAAATGGACGAAGCCCAGGCGGCCTTCATCGAGTGGTACCAGTCCGACCAGGCGAAAATGATATTCCTGTCTTTGCAATAAGGTCGTATTAAGGCCACATATCGTGCCATCCCTGCAAAAAAACTCAGGGATGGCGTTTTTTATTCCTTTGTGCAGGCGTCCACAAAGGCTTGCATCAGCTTTACGCTGGCCGGGTCGGTCTGATAAGAAAACTCCGGGTGCCACTGCACTGCCAGCAAAAACGGGTGCTGGGGCAGATGTGCGGCTTCGATCAGGCCGTCCGGCGCGACCGCATCGACCTCCAGACCGGGGGCAAGTGCGCAAATGCCCTGATGGTGATAGCTGTTGACCGGCAGGGTCTGGACGCCCAAAAGCTGCTCCAGCAGGCTGCCCTTGCAAATTTCTACCGTGTGTACACTGCGGTCATAGGGCGGCGACATATGGTGCTCCAGCAGACTGGGGTGCTCTGTGGGAAGATCCTGATACAGCGTTCCGCCCAACACCGCGTTGATCAGCTGAATGCCCCGGCAGATTCCCAAAACCGCTTTCTTTTGCTCCAATGCAAGCCGGAGCAGCTGCGTTTCCATGGAGTCCCGCTCCGGGCAGGGAGCGCCGCAGCAGGGGCGCGGAGTTTGCCCGTATAAGGCGGGGGAAACATCGTGGCCGCCTGTGAATAGAAATCCGTTGCACAGCGCCGCGCATTGGGCAAGGGCATCCGGTTCTGTCGTTGGCGGCAGGATCAGGGGCAGCCCCCGGCAGCGTTCCACCAATCGGATATAGCCGGGCAGCATCCAGTAGCTTTCTTTTTCCTCATCAAACAAGGGGAGCAGTCCAATCACCGGGCGCATACAACATCCCATCCTTTATACAAAAATAAGCAGGCAAGGGCATCTGAAAAGACACCCTTGCCTGTAGCACTATCAGTATAAGATATCTCCGGGCATCTGTCAACTCCCGGGAGAAAAACAGATTGGTTTATGCCGAGCCGATTTTTACCCTGCTGCTTTTGCTGCTTCAGCCAGGGAAGCTGCACCTTTCCGGGGTATGGCTGGCCGTTCCGTTGGCGCAGACCGCAGCCTTTGTCATTGCGCTGGCAGAAAAGCAAATCGCTGAAAAAATCTAAGCGGGAACCTAGCGAAAGCCCCCCCGGAAACCACACAGATCACGGTTTCCGGGGGGGTCTGTTTTTGTCATGACAAAATGCTGTAAATGCATTCTCCCAGCGTCAGCGCCAGAATGATATTGATGGGGCGGAAATGCCGCCGGTAAAATCGCTGGATCAGGCTTCCCAGGCCGATCCAGGTGGCGGTGGCGATGGTGCCGATCGTTGCAATGCTGTATTCAAACAGGAGCAGCATGGGAAGGCTGGTGTAAAAATCCGTGACATAGCCCGTCAGTGCAGTGATGCCGAACATATAGATTTTGATGTTGACAAATTGCAGCAGAAAGCCCTTGAGGAAAGAAGCGGATTTTTCCGTGTTTTCCTCCGGCGGCTTGCTGATGGCGATGTGGATCGCCAGCCAAAGGATATACGCCGCGCCGATGTATTTCAAAATCCCGAGCACTTGGGGCAGAAAAGTACTGATGCCATATACAAAAATGCCGCACAGCGTCTGCACCACATAGTACCCGGCGAAAATGCCGAAAAACAGCGGCTTGCCCTTTTTCCAGCCGTAATTGGTGATGGTGTTCAGCGCCAGAATATTCCCGGGGCCGGGCGTAAAGGCGTTGATCACGCAGTAAATCAAAAAATTTCCCAGAACATAAAAGGACATGATTTATCCCCCTCTCCGGCTGTTAGTGTAACAGACAGAAAGGGGGATAGACCAGCATTTATTTTCTATAGGGAGATATAAAGAGAGTTTATAAGAGAAGAGGTTTTACCGGAATACGGCGTGTATTAATAGCCGTGATCCACATGCTGCCAGACGCCGCCGGCAGAGCGAACCAGAATCCAGTTCCAGTTATCATAGGTAGTGTTGGGGTTCAGAGAGCCGTTCCCGCCGGAGGAGTCCACATCGAAGGTGGAGGTCAGCACGATCACCTCATCGGCGTTGTTTCTGTCCGCCCAGTCCTGATGGTCCTGGGTCGCTTCATCGCCGGCGTAGGCGATTTCCTTGAGCGTGCAGCCGCTCCAGTTCTTGGCAAACTCCGTGGTGATGACCTCAATCGCGGCGTTGATCTCGTCCTGAGAGTACAGGGTGGAGGCGACCTCAGGGAGGTTCACATTTTCCACATTGCCGCCGCTGACGGTGCTCACCACCGGGGCGGTGGTTTCCGGTGCGGCAGGAGCGGGGGAGTTGTTGCTGTTGTTGGCAGCGGGGGTGTTGTTGCTGCAGCCTGCGAACAGGGCAACGGCCACGCACAAAGCAGCCGGCACAGCAATCATCTTTTTCATCTTCATTTACCATTTCTCCTTTGCTGTTTTTTTGCTGTATTTTATCTTTTTTCGGATGTGTGAGACCACATCCATCAGCAAAGCCATTACACCGTACATTTGTATCGAATCTGCATCAAAGGCGTATCCATTGTGCATCAAATGAAGACGATTTTGTCATCAATATTCGTGCTTTTGAGAAAGCTGGAGCTTTTCCCGCTTTTTCCAGCTGAAAAAGCCGTACAGATCATTGACCAGAAAGATGATAAAGGTGACCAGAATGGGGAGATAGCTGATGTCGGTTTTGGTGGCAAAGCTCCACAGAAAAATCAGGATCACATCGTTGCTGGCATAGGCCAGCGCATAGCAGGGGCTGCGCATGGCCGTCAGATATACCGCAAGAAAGCTGGCGGTAACGGAAAGCGTACTGGGCAGCAGATTGGGCGTTTGCAGATACCGCAAAATAAAGAAAAAGAAAACCGTAATGCCGATGGTCAAAGGAAAAGCCAGAATGATCTGGCGTTTTTTCAGCTTGTTGATGGCCACCTCGCCCTCCGTATAGGGATTGCGCACCCAGGAGATCAGCGCGACAACCGCAATGGGCAGCGTCATGCCCGCATAGGTGATCAGCTCGCCCCAGTAGCGAAAACGGTAGGCAATCATAGCATACAGGACGGAAAAGGCGATGGTCGTGACCTGTCCCCAAAGGTCGCCTCGCGCCAGCAGGACAAGCCCGGTTGCGCCGATCATGGTGGCGCAGAGCATGAGCACATCCACTTTTCCCGGCAGCAGATTGAACACCAGTATGATCGCCAGGGAGCTGAGCCAGAGCACCCACTCCGACCGCGCCAGTCTGGCAAAAGGATTATATAGCATAAAAAGAATTACCTCCGCAGCTTGTATTCCGTAAATCATACCATAGGAAAGGAAAACAGGCAATAAAATTTTACAAAAAATAGACTTGTAATTTTTGGGGCATTGTAGGATAATGAACCACAATCACAGCAAACAGCAAGGAGCATCTGCATGAAAATTACAGGACTCACACAGGAAGAGGTCAAACGCTCCCGGGAGAAACACGGCAGCAACGCCATCCCGGAGGCGCCTCCGGCGACTTTTTGGAAGGAATTTGCCGCGACCTTTGGCGACCCCATGATCAAGCTACTTCTGGTCATTGCCGGGATCATGCTGGTCATGTTCTTTTTGGGCTATTCCCAGATCTATGAGCCGCTTGGCACGCTGGTGGCGATTTTCCTCGTGGCAGTGGTCACGGCCAGAACCGGCGTGGCAAGCGATTCCAAATACCGGGAGCTGAAAAACCGCACGGAAAAAGAGCAGTGCAAGGTCTACCGCAATGGCAGCGTGTGTCTGCTGGACGCCGATGAGATCGTCGTTGGCGACTGTGTTCTGCTGCACGCCGGCGACAAGATCCCGGCAGATGGTCTGCTGCGCACCGGCAGCCTGCTGGTGGATAACTCTGCTATGAACGGCGAGTCGGAGGAATGTCCCAAATCCCCGGCGGAGAAAGACGCCGTCTTTTCCGACGAGATCACCGGCGACAGCTTCGTGGACAAGTACAGTCTGTTCCGCGGGACGGTCGTGCTGGACGGACAGGGCGTTTTGGAGGTCTGCCGGGTTGGCCTTTCGACCATGATGGGCAAAATGGCGCAGGAAATGCAGGGCGAGGAGCTGCTGTCCCCTCTGAAAGTCAAACTGGGCAAGCTGGCAAAGCAAATTTCCCGCTTCGGGTATATCGGCGCGATCGCCATTGCCATTTTGTACTTTATCCATTTTATTCTGGTTGCCGGCGGGGCAGGCGTTTATTTTTCCGCCGCGCCCCAGGTGATTTTGCAGGATCTGGTACACGCGGTCTCCCTGGCGGTGGTGATCATCGTCTGCGCGGTGCCGGAGGGACTGCCGCTGATGATCTCCATTGTTCTGATGCAGAATACCAGCAAAATGCTCGACCACAATGTTCTGGTGCGGAAAGCCGAGGGTATCGAGACGGCAGGCTCCCTGAACATCCTGTTCAGCGACAAGACCGGAACCATTACCAAAGGCAAGCTGGAGGTCGTGGATTTTTTCTTGGGAGACGGCGAAAGCTTGGACGAGCAGCAGCTGGAGCAAAGCGCGATCCGGCCGCTGCTGGATGTTGCCATCGGCAAGAACACCCAATCGCTCTTTGATGGAGAGCACCGGGTGCTGGGCGGTAATGTCACCGATCAGGCGCTGCTCCGCTTTTTGGGCGAGGCGCGGTATCTGGCGCTGAAAGAAAACGCCGCTCTTGCAGCGGATGCCGCGCAGGACTTCAATTCCACCAACAAATTCAGCCAGGTGCATATTGCATCTTTGGGGCGAACATTCTATAAGGGTGCGCCGGAGCGCCTGCTGGAGCACGCAAAATATTATTTGAACCAGCAGGGCGAGCAATGTCCTCTGGACAGAGAAAAGCTGGATCGCAAAATCGACGGTCTGGCCAAAAAAGCCATGCGTGTGTTGGCTTTCGGGTATTCCGAGGCGGCGCTGGAAAGAGACCGGATCCACGAGGATCTGGTGCTGTTTGGTCTGGTCGCCATCCGGGATGATGTCCGGGCGGAGGCGCGGGACGCGATCGAGCAGATGCAGCAGGCGGGGATCCAGGTCGTCATGATCACCGGCGACCGCTTGGAAACCGCCGCCGCCATCGCCAGGGACGCCGGATTGCTCCAGACGGAAGACCAGCTGGCGCTGACCTCCGCCCAGCTCAACGGGATGAGCGATGAGGAGGTCAAGCAGTGTATCCCGCATTTGCGGGTTATTGCCCGCGCCCTGCCCACAGACAAATCCCGCATGGTGCGCCTGTGTCAGGAGCTTGGGCTTGTGGTGGGCATGACCGGAGACGGTGTTAACGACAGTCCCGCCCTCAAGCGCGCCGATGTCGGCTTTGCCATGGGCAGTGGAACGGAAGCCGCCCGGGAGGCCGGGAAAATCGTCATTTTGGATGATAACTTCCGCTCTATCAAGGACGCGGTCTGGTACGGCAGGACGATCTATCATAATATTTTGAAGTTCTGTACCTTCCAGCTGGTCATCAATGTCACGGCGGTTCTGGTCAGTGCCATCGCCCCGTTCTTTGGGGTGGATGAGCCGCTGAAGGTGACCCACCTGCTGTTTGTCAATCTGGTCATGGATGGCCTTGGCGCGATCATGCTGGGCAATGAGCCTGCCCAGGCGCGCTATATGGCGGAGCCGCCCCGCAGACGGGAGGAGAGCATCATCAGCCGCCCCATGATGGGACGGATCCTGATCATGGGCGCCTGGATGTCCTGCCTGAGCTTTATTTATCTGCTGCATCCCTTTTTCCGCAGCCTGTTTTCCAGCGAGGCCGCCCATTTGACCGGCTACTTTGTGCTGTTCATCGCCGCGGCGCTCTTTAACGGCTTCAATGTGCGGGACGACGGCTTTGGAATTTTCCGGAATCTGCGGGCCAATCCGGGCTTTATGCGCGTGTTTGTGATCATTCTGCTGGTGCAGGCCGCGCTGGTCAATGCGCCTCTGCTGCCCGGAACGGTGTTCCGCTGGATCGGCAATATGTTCAGCTGCGTACCCTTTTCCCCGGTCGCCTGGGGCGTGGTGCTGCTGCTTGCCTTTACTATGATACCGGTGGATCTGCTTCGTAAGGCGATCGCGAGAAAAATCAGGAGCGTGTGAGTATGGAGTTTTTGAAAAATATGCCGGAAGTGCCGGCGCAGCTTGCGGAGCTGGTGAAGGTGCATCCCGGCCGCGTGGTCAGTATGGCGCTTTCCCGAGTCCCCAATGCCCAGATCACCCTGTTTGCCTTTGCCAAAGGGGAGGGCGTGGATATGGAGATCTATCCCGGCGACAGCTGGATCCTGGCGCTGGAGGGCACGGTGCTGCTGCATAAGGAGGAACAGGTGATTGCCCTGCAGCCCGGCGCCTGTGCCGCTATCCCAGCCGGAACGCCCTATGCGCTGTATGGAGAAGACGACTTCAAGCTGCTGCAGATGATACTGCACAAGGCCTGAATACAAGGAGGAGAAAACAGTATGGCAGAGCAGCTCATCAAAAACATGGAAAAAGCGGTGCCCCAGGATCTGGCCGGCATGGTGGAATACGAAAAGGGACAGGTCGTCAGCTTGACGCTGGCGCAAAAGCCTGGCGCGGGGATCACCCTGTTTGCATTTGATCAGGAGGAAGAGATCGGAACCCACGCCGCCGGCGGAGACGCCATGGCGAATGTGCTGGAGGGGGAGGCGGAGATCACCGTGGGCGGTGTAACGCATCTGGTGCGCGGCGGCCAGTCTATTCTCATGCCTGCCGGAGTGCCGCACTCCCTGAAAGCGCGCACCCGCTTTAAAATGATGCTTGTGGTCATTTTTCCGGAAAAAAACTGAAATGAAAACACAAAATTGCCGTCTCCGGCTTGCGGGGGATGGCAATTTTTTCTTTGCCGGATACATGGGGGAATTACAGACAAATTGTATAAAATTGCGATTTGAATATTTGACAATATGCTAAATCTGTGTTAAAATTTCTAAAATTGGTTATGGTTCATATAGTGAATCAAGAGCCTTGGAATTGCCTTTGATGCGCACACGAGAATGGCGCTTCTTAGATATATTTTAATCTGCCCGCGGCGGCGGACGAAAAAGGAAAAAAACGGGAAAAATAACACAGAAATGCATATGCTCCGGCGAAGCAGGGTCGGGGCGGTCAACTGTTGTTTTCCGCAGGGCAAGGGAGGAGTATACCCATTGCCTTTGTTTTGGCACTTTTTTGCCGTTTTCTCGCCATTTCGGGCATAAAAAGGAGTAAAAAATGGCACCTAGAAACGGAAAATTGAAAATCATTCCCTTGGGAGGGCTGGATGAGATCGGCAAAAACATGACCGCCTATGAATACGGCAAAGATATCATCGTGGTCGATTGCGGCATGGGCTTTCCCACGGAGGATATGTACGGTATTGATGTCGTCATTCCCGATGTGACCTATCTGGTCAAAAACAAGAACCGCATCCGCGCCATCGTGATCACCCACGGTCACGAGGACCACATCGGCGCGTTGCCCTATGTCCTCAAGCAGGTCAATGTGCCGGTATATGCCACCAAGTTTACCAACGGCCTGATCGAGCTGAAGCTGGCCGAGCACGGCCTGCTGGACAGCACCAAGCGGATCATCATGACCGCGGGCGAAAGCTTCCGCGCCGGCTGCTTTATCGTGGAGCCGATCCATGTCAACCACAGCATTGTGGACGCGGTCGCGCTGGCGATCGCCACGCCGATCGGTATGATCGTGCAAACCGGTGACTTCAAGATCGACCTGACCCCGGTGGACGGGCGCGTCATCGATCTGGCACGCTTTGGTCAGCTGGGGCAGGAGGGCGTTCTGGCGCTGCTGCAGGACTCCACCAATGTGGAGCGGGACGGCTATTCCGGCACGGAGCAGAGCGTGGGCGAAAGCCTTGATCATCTGTTCAAGGGCTGCGATAAGCGCATTATCGTCACCACCTTTGCCTCCAATGTACACCGCGTACAGCAGATCATCAACTGCGCCCACAAGCATCGCCGGAAGGTGGCCATTACCGGCCGCAGCATGGAAAATGTGGTCAAGGTCGCCTCGGAGCTGGGCTATCTGAAGCTGCCGAAGGATGTGCTGATCGACCTGAACAAGGCCAAGAACCTGCCCAAGAGCAGACAGTGCATCATCACCACCGGCAGCCAGGGCGAGCCGATGTCCGCCCTGTACCGCATGGCGTTTAATAACCACCGGCAAATCGAGCTGAACACCGGTGACCGCGTGATCATTTCCGCCTCTGCCATTCCCGGCAATGAGCTGATCATCACCCGCGTCATCGACGAACTGTATAACAAGGGTGTAGAGGTCATTTATGAGCGCTCCCGGAAGCTCCATGTTTCCGGTCACGCCTGCCAGGAGGAGCTGAAGATCATGATGGCGCTGCTCAAGCCCAAGTTCTTCATCCCTGTCCATGGCGAGCATCGCCACCTGTGCAAGCACGCAAAGCTGGCGCAGCTGATGGGAATTGATGCCCGCAATATCATGATCGCATCCACCGGCAACACGCTGGAGCTGACCCCGCGCAGCATTCGCTTCGGCCCGGATATTCCCTCCGGAGATGTCCTGGTAGACGGCTCCGGCGTGGGCGAGGTCGGCAGCGTTGTGCTGCGGGATCGTAAACTCCTTGCCGATGAGGGCATGGTTGTCATTGTGCTCACGGTTTCCCGTCAGGACGGCCGCATCATCTCCGGACCGGAGATTATCACGCGCGGTTTTGTCTATGTCAAAGAATCGGAGCAGCTTCTGGACGAAATGCGCCGGGTGGTGCAGGAAAGCCTGGATCAGGCCGCCAAGTCCAAAGGGCGCGGTGTGGATTGGGCTGCGGTAAAGAGTAAGATCCGGACAAACCTTTCCGGTTATCTCTACAAGACCACGAAGCGCAGTCCTATGATCCTGCCGGTTGTCACCGAGGTGTAAGCAATGCAAAAGATCCCTCTGTTCGATGCCCACTGCGATACACTCAACCGTGCTCTGTACAGTGGGGAAAATATCGCAAAAAACAAACTGCATATCGATTTGGCGCGCCTGGGAAACTATGCCCCGGCGGCGCAGGTCTTTGCCATTTGGGATCTTCCGGATCGTCCCTCCATTTTGGAGCGGGCGCTGGCGTTTTGGCAGCAGCAGGAAGCGCAGTTTTCCGACCGGATCGTGCTTTGCCGCACACCGGAGCAGCTGCGGCAGGTAAATGCCCAGGGAAAAATCGGGGCGCTGCTGTCCGTGGAGGGCGCAGATCAATTTGCCTGTGATCGTAGCCGTCTGCCGGAGCTGCGCCGCCGGGGCGTTTCCATCATCCACCTGTGCTGGAATGACAGCAATTGTCTTTGCGGCGCGGCCGTGGACGGTGGCGGTGGTTTGACAGCAGAGGGCCGCGCCTTTGTGGAGGCCTGTTGGGACAATGGCATCTGCATTGACCTGTCCCACATTTCGGATGCTGCCTTTTGGGACATGGCCGAGCTGAGCAGCAAGGCCGGGAAACCGCTTTTGGCCGGCCACTCCGATTGCCGCAGCTTGTGCGCCAGGGCGCGGAATCTAACCGATCCCATGATCGATGCGATTCTGGATTCCAATGGCTGCATTGGGCTGAATTTCTATCCGGTGTTTCTGGGCGGAACGGAGGATAGCGCCGAAGTGCTGCGTCACGCGGAGCACATCCTCTCTCGGGGCGGTGAAAAAAACCTTTGCCTTGGCAGCGATTGGGACGGCATTGAAAGAACGCCGGCAGATATGCATGATGTATCTGATTCCGCGCATTTGTACAATGTATTCCTCCAAAGTGGATATGACGAGGCTTTGGTGCAGGATATATTCTACAATAATCTTCTGCGAACCTGGGAGGCGAATTTTCGTTGAACATACAGATCTTTGGCAAAAACAAATGCTTTGACACAAAAAAAGCGGAGCGTTGGTTCAAGGAACGGCGCATCCGTTTTCAGGCAATCGACATCAAGCGCTACGGTATGAGCAAAGGGGAGCTGACCTCGGTGAAAAACGCGGTAGGGCTGCAAAAGCTGATCGACGAAAAACACCCGGACTATGCCCTGCTGGAATACCTGGCCTATGATGCGGATAAGTTTGAAAAGCTTTTGGAGGATCCCACGCTGATCCGCACCCCTGTGGTGCGCAACGGCAAGCAGGCCACGGTGGGCTATTGCCCAGAAGTTTGGGAAACTTGGGAATAAGAAAAAAGAGGGTTTGCGATCATGTATCATGAAATTCAAACGGCAGCCGCCGCCGCGATCACGGAGCTGCTGGAGCAGGCAAGCTGGCGTCCCGGCGATGTGGTCGTTGTGGGCTGCTCCTCCAGCGAGATCGTTGGTCAGCGCATCGGAAAAGGCAGCACGCCGGACGCGGCCAAGGCGGTGGCGGAGGCAATCCTGCCCATCTTGCGGGAAAAGGGGCTGTACCTGGCGGCGCAGTGCTGCGAGCATCTGAACCGCGCCTTGATCCTGGAGCGGGAAGCCGCAGACCGTTTTGGCTATGAGCCGGTCTGTGTGGTGCCCAAGCCGAAAGCCGGCGGCAGCTTTGCCACCGCGGTTTGGAGTATGCTGCGGGAGCCGGTTGCTGTGGAGCAGATCCGCGCGGTCGCCGGGCTGGATATCGGCAGCACATTGATCGGAATGCATCTGAAAGCTGTTGCGGTGCCGCTGCGCCTGTCGGTCAAGCAGATCGGCGACGCCTATCTGACCGCGGCCTATACCCGGCCGAAGCTGATTGGCGGCGAACGGGCGCAGTACCGTTGATGTTGGTTTCCTTTTGCGGCGGCTCTGTGTATAGAAACGGATGAAACAGCAAAAGCCATCGCAGACGAGAGCGTTTGCGGTGGCTTTTGCTCTGTTGCAGCAAGATGGGAGAACAGGGGAGACCGGCCTTAACACAGAAAGTTTGGGGGAGAGAATGCGTAAATTATTTCTTTTTGTCGCGGCCTTTGCAGCGGCGGATGCCTTGGCGGTCTATGCGCTGCCCCACAAGGCTTTATGCATTGTTGCCCTCTGTGCGCTGGCTGCGACCTTTGCCATTCACGCTTTGCCAAAGCGCCCGCGGCTGCGCTTGCGCCTGATGCTGGTCGGGCTGGCCTTTGGGTTGGTCTGGACTTGGGGATACGATACCTTTCGGGTTTCACCCGGTGCACAGCTGGACGGAGAACAGCAGGAAATAACCGCCCGCGCCGTGAGCTATACCACGACATATGCGGACTATTCTCTTGTCACGCTCCGTTTGACAACGGCGGACGGATACCACTGCAAGGCGCGGGTATATGACCGGGAAAATTTGCTGCCATCTCTGGAGCCGGGAGATGAGATCCGGGGAACTTTCACCCTGCGGGACGCCGGCGTTCGCCGGGGCGAGGAAACGGAAAACGATCTTTCCCGGGGCATTGTGCTGCTGGCCTATCCCAAGGGAAAGGCCGAGCGGATCGGCAGCTGGAAGCACAGCTGGATATACACGCCGCAGCGGATCGCGCACCGGCTATCGGAGCAGGCGGCAGGCCTTTGGGCAGACGATGTGTCGCCGCTGATTCGCGGCGTGCTTTTGGGAGATAGAACCGCCTTACAGGAGCAAACTGCGGTGTATGACGGGATCTGTATTTCCGGCATCGCGCATATTGTAGCCGTTTCCGGTTTTCATGTTAGTGTTTTGGTGGCAGTGCTCTGTCTGCTGGTGGTGGATGCGCGCAAGCGGGCGCTGATCGGGATTCCTCTTGTGGGGCTGTTTTGTCTTGTCACCGGCGCCGGAGCACCGGTACTGCGGGCGGGACTGATGCAGTGCATCCTGCTTCTGGCACCGCTGGCCAGGCGGGAATCCGACCAAGCAACCTCTCTGAGCGCGGCGGCATTTTTGTTGCTGCTGCTCAATCCCCACGCCATTGCCGGGGTGAGCTTTCAGCTCAGCTTTGCGGCAACAGCGGGTATCTTCCTTGCGGCGGCGCCCATACAGAACTGGATCGTGCGCCGCCTGACCGGGGAGAAAAAGCTGCGCAGCCGCTGGCTGAAAAAGCTGATTTGGGCAGGCTCCGGCATTGTTGCCGTCAGCATCAGCGTACAGATTTTTTCCGCCCCGCTTATGGCTGCTTATTTTGGCTATCTTTCCCTGTATTCCTTTTTGACCAATTTACTGTGTATGTGGATGCTCACCCTCGCCTTTGTTCTGTCCTGGGCGGTTTTACTTTTGAGCCTGGTCTTTCCGGGACTTGCGGCCCTGCTGGGCAGCGGAACTGCCTGGACAATGCGTTACATATTGGTGGTTTCCGGAAAGCTGGCGCAGCTGCCTCACGGTGCCTTATATACGGAAAATCACTGGGTGCTGCTCTGGCTGGCGCTGGTGTATCTGGTGTTTATCATCGCTCTGCTCACCGGCGGCAAGCGGGGATTTCAGCCGTGGGTTCCCGCCGGGGTGTCTTGCATTATGCTCTGCGCGGTGCTCCTGTTCGGAATGCGGGCGGAGCCAAGCGTAAATGTGCTGGACATCGGTCAGGGACTTTGCACCGCGGTTTTGACCCAAAAGGGAACCGTGGTCGTGGACTGCGGCGGAAACCGGGACGGCGGCGCGGGAAAGCACTGCGCGGCCTATTTGGGTGCAAGGGGCAGGGAGCGGATCGACGCGCTGGTTCTGACCCATCTTCACGCAGACCATGCTAACGGCGTGGAAGACCTGCTGGCCAGAGTGCAGGTGGAGCATCTGTTCCTGCCGCCGGAGGAGAACTCTGCCCTGCGGAGCCGCATTTTGCAGCTTGCCCGGGAGCAGGGGACGAGCATACACGAAGTATCCCGGGATGTAAAACTGTATCTGGACAGCCTGTCCATGACGGTGTTTGCCCCGCTGGAACAGGGGGACGCCAACGAAAGCGGCCTGAGCTGTCTGGGCGCGATGGGAGAGTTTGACTTTCTCATCACCGGAGATATGCAGGAGGAAACGGAATTCCAGCTGGTGGGACACAGCCAATTGCCGCAGCTGGATCTGCTGGTGGTGGGACATCACGGCTCCGCTGCTTCCACCGGGCGCGTGCTGCTGAGCCAGACCCAACCGGCCCACGCGGCCATCTCCGTGGGCTATAACAACTATGGCCACCCGGCGGAGGAGACTTTGCAGCGCCTGCAGGAATGGCGCGTGCCCTATTACCGCACGGATAAATCCGGCGACATCACATTTCGGCTCCCCGAAGCCGATGCATAGGAAAGGGGGAAAAACCGTGGCATACACAAGCAGAAAAAGCAGTAAGGAAAAAGATAAGATCCAGATTTATAAAAACGCGCTTGCCAAGCTGAAAAAGGAGCCGCCGGAAAGGCTCTATCTTCTCTATGGAGAGGAGGCCTATCTGCGGGAGCACTTTTTGGGGCTGCTACGGGAAAAGTGCGTGGAGCCGGATTTTGCCGAATTCAACCACCGGGTGCTGGACGGCGCGAGCTTTGACGCGCTGAAGCTGGAGGAAGCGGTCAATGCCATGCCCTTTTTTTCCAGTCATACGCTGGTGGAGGTGCGCTCCACGGATTTTAACAAAATCACCGATGAAAATGCAGAGGCGTTGAAGAAGATCATCTCCGATATCCCGGACTATTGCACCCTGGCCTTTGTGGTGGATTTTAACTATCAGCTGGACGGCAGACGCACGGCGATCAAGGCTGTGAAAAAGCTGGCGGTGGATGTGGAGTTTGTCAAACAAAGTGACAGCGACCTGGCAAAATGGATCGAGCGCCATTTCCGGGCGCAGGGAAAGGAGATCTCCCGGGCGGACATCCATCATTTGCTGTTCATTTCCGGCCACCTGATGCGCGGCCTGCTGCCGGAGATCCAGAAAATCGCAAGCTATGCCAAAGGGAATGTGGTGACCCGGGCGGACATTGACGCAGTCGCGCACCATGTGCCGGAGGCCAATGTCTTTGCCATGACCGACGCCATCGGCAGCCAGGATTATGGCAAAGCGGCCGCCCTGCTGCAGGAGCTGCTGCAAATGCGGGAGGAAGACCCCATCAAAATCGTTGCGCTGTTGGGAAAGCAGATGCGGGATCTGTATGTCGCCCGCATTGCGCTGGACGAGGGACTGGGAAAGCGATATTACATGGACACCACTGCAACGCGATATGACTTTCTGGCAAGCAAGCACCTCAACGCGGCCAAAAACTTCAGCCGCAGACGACTGGAACGCGCCATTCGGGACTGCGCGGACTGTGATTTTGCCATGAAGTCCACCGGCGCGGACGACAAAGCGCTGTTGTGCCAGCTGTTTGCGCAATTGACGATGGAGGAACCGGCATGACAAAGCCGAAAATAAAAGAAGTGATCGTGGTGGAGGGGCGCTACGACAAAAATACCCTGCTGCAGGTGGTGGACGCCACGGTGATAGAAACCAACGGCTTTGGCATTTTTTCCCAAAAGGAAAAGCTGGCGCTGCTGCGGCGGCTGGCCATGCAGCGCGGCCTGATTTTGCTCACGGACAGCGACGGCGCAGGCTTTGTGATCCGCAACCACCTGAAGGGCGCTCTGCCGAAGGAGCGGGTCAAACAGGCCTATATTCCCGATGTTTTGGGAAAAGAGCGCCGAAAGAAAAAAGGCTCCAAGGCCGGGACGCTGGGCGTAGAGGGAATGCGGCCGGAGATTTTGCTGCGTGCGCTGCAAAACTGCGGCGCCAGCTTTCTGGAGGAAAAAGCCGATCCGGCGGAAAATAATGCCGCCAGCCCGCCCATTACCAAAGCAGACCTGGTGCTCGCTGGACTTTCTGGCGGCGCCGGCAGCCGGGAAAAGCGTCTGGCGCTGCTGCAGCAGCTGGAGCTGCCCCAAAATCTAACGGCCAACGGGATGCTGGAGGTGCTCAATCTTCTGATGTGCCGGGAGGAATTTTTGCGCCTTGCGCAGCAGCTGTAAGGCAAAGAAAAAGAATGGAAAAAGAGTTATCTGATTGCAGGACAACAAGCAAAACAGATAACTCTTTGTTTTATTTTTATGCCAAAAGCAATTTATTCCGACCGGATATCGTTCCGGTGTAGAATGCAAAGGGACAGCAGGAAAAAGACCGCAATATAGGTCCCGCAGGACAGCAAAAAGGGCAGCGTGTGCAGCTCCAGATTCGGGTTATTCGCGCGCATTCCCAAGGCCAAAAGCGAGTAAGGGAAAGCATAGCCCAAACCGCGCACGGTAAACTGCATTCCCAGAATGCCGCCCAGCAGTCCGATCCCCACCGGGACGGCAAAGCTGCGGATGACCATACTGAAAAAGCCCTGCGCCGCGCAAACGGCAACACCGCCCAAGGCGCCGAAGCCGAGCCAGTCCCAAAGCTCTGCCGGCACCGGCTGTGGCAGTCCGGCAAGCAGTCCGCCCAGCAGGAAGAGTACGCCGATGCAGACCTGCGCCAGCGCGGAGATCCCGGCGGAAACCAGCAATTTTGCAAGGATGAGATCCCGCACGGGAACCGGCGCGGTCATCCATTGGTTCCAGCTGTGGTCGCTGTGTTCCAGACGCCATTGCCAGGCGCAGAAAACCGCCAGCTGCGCCGGCAAAAAGAAATACGCGGCAAACAGGGTGTGTTGGGTCCACAAGCTGTACCAGCCGTTTTGCAGTACTGCAAGATTTCCCAAATAATTCAAAGTTCCCAAAACTGCCGGGAACAGGGGTAAGATCAGAAACGCAAGCCAGACGGGATTGCGTCGGCATTTTATCAGTTCCGCCCGCAGGCAACACAGCAGCATCACTCACACTTCCTTTCTGGAAAATACAGTCTGTCCCAACAGCAGAAACAGGCAAAACCAAAGCCCAAGCAAAAGCCAATTTCCCGGCTCCGGCTGCCGCCAGTAAAAATCGCTCACCCGGGTCGTGGCATCCCAGGACAGTCCGGCGTTTGACAACAATCCGTAATATCCCCAGGGGACGATGCGTTCTACCCAAACGGGGAAAAACATGGACATCAGTCCCACAAAGCTGCCAAGGATCCCGCACACCAGCGCAATGGCCTGATTGGCAAAGCGGAGGGACAGACCCAGCTGCAAAACGCCAAGCATCACGGAAACTGCCCAGTTCGGCAGCGCGAAGCCCAGAAGCTGTCCAAGCGGGAGTGGGGCGGAAAAGCCGCTTTTTGCCCCAAGCAGCAGGAAAAAGCCAAGCCGTAAGGCCAGCAGTCCCGTTATGACCAGCACATACCAGGCCAGCTTTGCCCGGTACAGACTGCCCGGGGCGGTCAGCGTTTCCAGCAGCTTCCAGGTAGTGCCCTTGTGCTCCATCTCGCAGCTTCGGCTGAGAATGGCGGAGATGAGAATCGGCAGAGTGATGGCATCGGTCAGAGCCAGATTATAACAGAGCATCTGCCAGCCGACCGCTTTTTCGGCAGCGTCCATGCCATGAAATACCGTTACGCCAAGCCACAGTGCTTGCACCAGAAGCCAGGCCAGACAGAGGAGAGGAACCTTTCTCCGTTGGCACTTATAAAATTCCATTTGCAGCAATTTCATACCTGCGCTGCCTTTCCCGTCAGTTCCAGGAAAATATCCTCCAGGCTCTTTTGCCGCTCCTCCAGACGCAGCAGACCGATATGCTGCTCCAGCAGCAGGCGGGTGACCGCCGCCAGCTCTTTGTCCTCCAAAAGCGGCAGCATCAGCTGCTCGCCTGTTGTGTCCCAGGGAATGCCCCGGCTTTGCAGCAGCTCTGCGACCGCGGCATTATTGGTCGTGCGCAGGGCAAGACGATGGCTGCTGCGGTTGTGGAGGGAGGAGAGGCTGTCCTGAAAAACCAGCGTTCCCTCCCGGATGATGCCCACATGATCCGCCATCTGGTCAATTTCGCTGAGCAGATGGCTGGACACCAGCACCGTCATGCCAAAGCGTTCCGGAAGCTCTCGAATCAGCTGGCGCATCTCCTGAATGCCCGCCGGGTCAAGGCCGTTGGTCGGCTCGTCCAGAATCAGCAGCTTGGGATATCCCAGCAAAGCGGCGGCCAGCCCCAATCGCTGCTTCATGCCCAGAGAGTAGTGCGCCACCTTTTTGTTTTGCTGTCCCTGCAGCCGGACGATTTGCAGCACCTCGGCAATGTGCTTTTCCGGTACGCCGCGCATCTGCTGCACCACGCGCAGATTCTCCACTCCTGTCAGATGTCCGTAATAGCTGGGGGATTCGATCAGACTGCCGGTTTGCTGCAAAATTTCCAGCCGGTTTCGCGCGCACATCTCCTTTCCAAAGACCCAGACAGAGCCGGAGGTGGGATGTACCAGTCCTAAAATCATTTTCAGTGTGGTGGACTTTCCCGCGCCGTTTGGCCCAAGAAAGCCATAGATGCTGCCATCCGGCACGGAGAGGTGCAGGTGATCCACGCGCATGGCGTTTCCATAGCGCTTGCACAGCTGTGTTGTCTCGATCATTGCCATAAATATCTCGACCTCCTTTGTGCAATACAGCATAGCGCCCTCTCCTTACAGTCCCATGAAGCCGGCCTTACAATTACCTTACTTTTTGAAAATATCGGGCTTTCCTATTCGGAAATGTGATACAATGGGGCACGACAGGAGGCTTTGCCCATGACGCCTTATAAAATTTTAGTAGTGGATGATTCCCCGGAATTGCAGGAAATGGTTTGCGCGATGCTGCAAAACGCCGGATATATCGTTTTGTCGGCAACCAGCTGCCGCCGGGCGCGGGAGCTGGTTTCTGCGGAAAAGCCGGATGCCATTTTGCTGGATGTGATGCTGCCGGACGGCGATGGCTTTTCCCTTTTGGAGCAGCTGCGGCAAAGCTGCGATACGCCAGTTTTGTTTCTTTCCGCCCGGGAGGAGGACGCGGACAGACTGCGAGGGCTGGGGCTTGGGGCCGATGACTACATTACCAAGCCCTTTTTGCCTCAGGAACTTTTGCTCCGTCTGGCCGCCGTTTTGCGCAGAGTGTACCGCCGCTCCGCGGCCGCGCCGGATCATCTGGGTAACACTGAGATCCTCTGGGGAAAAAGCAGAGTGCGCCGGAACGGCCGGGAGATATCCCTGACTGCGAAAGAGCTACTGCTGTTGAAAAAGCTCTGGGACAATCACGGCAATATCGTCACGGTGGACGCCCTTTGCGCGACTCTGTGGGATGGGCTGCTGGTGGGCTATGAAAACACCTTGATGGTACATATTCGGCGGCTGCGGGAGAAGATAGAGGAAGACCCCTCGCAT
The DNA here is from genome assembly GCA_963595735.1 of bacterium. Taxonomy (GTDB): domain Bacteria; phylum Bacillota; class Clostridia; order Oscillospirales; family Oscillospiraceae; genus CALWOS01. The sequence continues at coordinate 1,140 of CAVBJJ010000022.1, read as the reverse complement.
CCTCGCTATCTTTTAACGGTGCGTGGTTTGGGCTATCGGCTGGAGCGGGAGGCGCAGGTATGAAGCATATCTGGAAGGGCGCGGTGATGCTGACGCTTTCGGCCTTTCTCATCGCGGTGATCTGGGGCGCGGGCGTGCTGCTGTTTTCCTATTTGCATTCCCGCAACGACGCTGCAACCACACTGCCCCTGCAAAAGATTTCCGCAGGGTTGCGTTTGACGAAAAACGGCTATCAATTCTCCGGGGCGGAATACACCCAAACGGATGCGGCGTGGCTGATGCTGATCGGCAAGGACGGCGCAGTCGTCTGGTCGCAGGATCTTCCGCTGGAAGTGCCAAGGCAGTATTCCCTTTCCGATGTGGCCTCGTTCAGCCGCTGGTATTTGCAGGGATATCCCGTGCAGACGCTGATCCGCTCTGATGGGATATTGGTAGTGGGAACGGCAAAGGGGAGCGCGTGGAAATATAATATCACCCTGCCGCAGGCCTATATCCGGCAGCTGCCTTGGCTGTGCGGCGGTCTGCTGCTGGCGGCGCTGAGCTGTACGCTGCTGGTCTCGGTGCGTCTTTCCCGGCGTTGGTTCCGGAAAGAGCAAGGCAAAATCGACGCGGCGCGATCCGACTGGATCAACGGCGTGTCTCACGATGTCCGTACGCCTCTCAGTCTGGTGATGGGTTATGCGGGGCAGATGGAGCAGGACGCCGCGCTGCCGGAGCCGTATCGAAGGCAGGCGGCCATCATCCGAAGCCAGAGCCAGAATATTCGGGATCTGGTAAACGACCTGAATTTGACCATGCGTCTCAACGGCGCAATGCAGCCCCTGCGTCTGGAGCAGGTGGACCCGGCGGCGCTTTTGCGGCAGGTCACTGCGGATTTTTTGAATCAGGGTCTTGCCGCGGCGCATCCGGTGGAATTGGAGCTGCCGGAACAGCCGCTGCCGGCGCTTTCCGCAGATCCTTTTTTGCTGCGGCGCGCGATTGGAAATCTGCTCACCAACTGTGTGCGCCATAACCCGCCGGATTGCCCCATCAGTCTTGGCGCGGCGGCGCAGAAAAACTGCCTGTGCGTCTGGGTGGAAAGCAAGGCTGCCGCGCAGCCGCCAGGGAAAAAACCGGAAATGAGCCTGACCGCAGATGGAG
>CAVBJJ010000021.1:0-30299 GCA_963595735.1 bacterium | reverse complement strand
TCCGCCGGCGCCGTCACGCTGGCAACGGGGTCGCCGCCCTCGGGCGTGGTGATGCTGATGACCGGCTCCACGACCGCTGCGCCGGTGTTCTGCCAGCTCAGGATGGGATAGCCGCTGTTGATCTTCTTGCTGTCCGCCACGAAAGCCGTGCCATTTTCACCGTTGAGCAGCGCCACAAAGTCCGCTGCTTTCATCTCATCCGCGGTCTTGGTCGCGCCGATGGTCAAAGGCATGGTTGCTTCTGTCGTATCCCCAGCGTTTAAGCCTGCCAGAGAGTAGTTATTCTCTGCCGTGGGATTGCTGGCGCCGCCGTCTACATGACCAATGATGGGATTCCAGTTCCAGCTATATCCCGCGACAATTTCTCCGACATTATAGCAGTTTTTCACAGTCGCTGCTTTGTCCGTCATTCCGACGATACCGCCGTGCCAACGGCCACCGTTATTGCTGATCGTGCCGGTGTTGTAGCAATCGATGACGGTGTTGGCATAAGTGCCGTTCTTGTCGCCGGCAATTCCAACAATACCACCAATTCCATCTTTTCCACCGCCGTTACCGGTGATGTTGCCGCTGTTATAGCACGCTTTCACACTGCCATAATTTCTGCCGCAAATACCACCGGCAGCCTTGGTTGCTTCCACATTTGCGGTGTTGGCGCAGTTTTGGATCACGCCAGCGTCTCCGTTCTGACCAACCACGCCGCCAACCGCATAGATCGAATGTGTGGTGTCGAGCGAACTTGTGGCGACATACACGGACACCGTTCCGGTCACACCGCTGACTGTGCCGTTGTTATATCCCACTGCACCGCCAACATTGTCTCCACCGGATGTGATTTTGTTATCCGCAGTCCCGATCGTACCGGCAACACTGAAATCCTTCACCGTGCCGGTGACATAGCCGAACAGGCCGTGATAGCCGCCGGTGACATCGGCGATGGTCAGGCCGGTGATGGCCTTGCCCGAGCCGTCAAAGGTACCGGCAAAGGGATGATCCTTGTCGCCCACAGGCGTCCAGTCTGCCACGGTGGACAGATCCACATTCTCCGTCAGGGTCACGGTCTTGCCGGAGAAGTCGTTTCCGCCGTTGACCGCCGCGGCAAAGGCCACGAACTCTTCCGCATTGCTGATGGTGCTGATTTCCGGCGCTGCCGTGGCGGTGACGGTGCCGGCCACAAAGCTGACGCTGACATCCTCACTGTCGGCATTGGCAAACACGCCGCCATCCGCGCCGCCCAGCTTCACGCTGACCTGGGAAGCGCCCTCCGCCGTCACCTTGAGCTTCAGGGTGAACAGCGTACCGTCCTTGGTGATGTTGTCCAAGTTGGCAAAGGAGGCGTAGTTGCCGTTGGCAACGAACATACCCTCCGTTGTGCCTGCGGTGATCTCCTGGAGACTCAGCTTGCTGCTGTCATAGACGACCTCCAGATTGTACGCTGCGAAGCCCGGGTTGCCGCTGATGGCCACCGGAAGCTCCACTGTGTCCCCCACCTTAGCATCTGTCTTGGAGCTGACCGTGATGGCGGCGCTGTCTGCCAGCGCGCCAACGCTCAGAAGTCCCAGAGCCAGGATGAGTGCCAGCGCCAGAGACGCTGCTTTCTTCATGCCGTTTTTCAAATTACCTGCTCCTTCCTGCTTTTGTTCTCCGTACTGCCCGGACGGGGGTGCCCCGCCCGGACAGCCGGTTTTGCAAAAGGCTTCTTTATTTCCTCGACAATCGATTATTTTGCCGGAAGAAACGCTGTGATCTGTCCCACACTGTACTGCAGGATCTGCTTGACATCCTCGGAGGTCACGCTGCCGCTCTTATCCACATCCGCAGCCAGCTTGGAGAGCGCATCCAGGGCGTTCTCGTTCACGGCCAGGCGCAGTGCCAGCATGGCGTCCACAGCATTGACGCTGCCGCTGCCGTTGACATCGCCGCACTTTCTGTAGATAGCGTTTACGGTGAGATCCGCGGTGCCCAGACTGTAGTCCTCCCAAACGGCCACATAGCCGTCCTTCGCGGGGATGGCGGGCGCTTTGACTGCCGTGTCACCCTCGTTGAACAGGATCGCATCGACCTTGACGCCGTCCGCCATAAAGGTGATGACATGGGTGTCGTTCAGTGCCTCGCGGAACGCGGGCTTGTTATCGTTGGTTGCATCGGCGAACCACTCGGTGTAGCTGCCGCGCGTGGTGTTGAGCTGCTCCAGCAGTCTGCCGTACTCCGCAGCGGTGAAGGACTGGGTGTTCGTCACCTTCACCGTGGAGGGCGCGGCGCTTGCTGCCGTGCCGGCCAGCCACCAGCTGTTGGTGAGGGCAGGCGTGCCATAGGTGCCGCTGCCGGTGGCGCCGGACATGGCAAACGCGACAATGCCGCCCTGTGTACCGGTGAGCTTGCCGATGGAGTAGCAGTTGGTGAACTCGCAGTTGCCGGCAGAGGCGGCGCAAAGGCCAACAATACCGCCGGCGTAATCAGCCTTGACACTGCCCCAGTTGTAGCAGTTGGCAACGACGGACTTTCCGGAGTACAGATAGGTATAGTGGTCGCCCACGATACCGCCGGCATAGGTGGTGCCGGTCACGGCGCCCTCATTACCGCAGTTGGTAATACTGCCGTGGTAATCCTGACCCACAATGCCGCCCACATAGGCAGAGCCTGTGCCGCTCACGGCGGCCTTGTTGACGCAGCCGTCCACCAGGCCGTAGTTCACACCGAGGATACCGCCCACATTGCCGGAACCGGACACGGTGCCGGTCACGGTCACATTCTTGATGGTGGTGGAATCATCGGAGTTGCTGAACAGGCCGCCATTGATGCCGCCCTCGGCGCGGATCGCAATGCTGTGTCCGTCGCCGTCGAAGGTACCCAGGAACGCGCCCTTGGTGCCATAGGTTTTGTAGCCGCCGCCGATACCGGTCCAGTTCGCCGCGGTCATATCCAAATCGCGTGTCACCTTGAAGTAGGTGCCGGCATAATAGGTGCCGTTGGTCACCTGCTGCTGGAGGTAAGCCAGGTTTGCGGCGCTGTCAATGCAATAGGGGTTGGAGACGCTGCCGCTGCCCTTTGTCCACTTGGTGGCGGTGCTGCCATCCCAGACATCTGCATCCGGGGTCGCAGGCGTGACCAGCTGGACGGTAACGGTAACATCCGCTGTGATGTTCTTCCCGCTCCAGATCTCATCGCCAACGGTAAAGCGGAACTGCTTGCCCGCTACATCGCAGGTGGGAAGCTCTGCGTTTTCGCCGTGCTTCACGGTCGCGGTGCCGGTGTAATCACCGGTATAGGTAATGGTATAGGTGTACTTGGTCAGCGTGACCGTAACGGTGACATCGGCCGTGATGTTTTTGCCATCCCAGGCCGCGCCGTTCACGGTGAAGCTGTAAGTACCGCTTTCCGGATTGGCGGGCAGTTCCACATCGCCGCCGGGGGCGACGGTAACGACCGCCTCGTAGTCACCAACAAAGGTGACCTTGTAGGAATCGGGCTGCGGCTCGGATTTGACGAGCACCGGATAGCCACCGTTTTCGTTTGCGGTGTCCTTTGCAAACTTGCTGCCCAGCTTTGCCGGGAAGTCGTCTGCTTTCATCGCGCTCTGCGTCATTTCCGTACCGATGCCTTCCTCCACTACGGCACTATTGGCAAGGTAGTAGCAGTTGGTAACGGTACCGCTGGTGGTAATACCACCGGTCTTCGCCAAACCATAATCGTCATAGTCTTCCAGAGCAGCATCGCTCAGGAGACCGACATTGTAGCAGTTCTCGATGGTGCCGCCATCACTGACGCGATCGGCGACAATACCACCCGCTTTGTAGCCGGTATCATCCGTATACCAGATATCCGCAGTGTTGTAGCAGTCCTTCACGCTGCCGGTGGCGGTGAGCTGACCGACGATACCGCCAGAGGTCTTACCCCAGTTATCGATCTCGCCGCGGTTGTAGCTTTCCGCCACGCTGCCTACCAGCGTGCCGACAATGCCGCCGACGGTGGCGCTCTTGCCGGTGACCTTGATCTTACCGGTGTTGGCGCACTGGCTGATGGTGGCCGGAACCTTGTAAGAGCTCATGCCATCGGAGCCGAGGATGCCGCCAACGCCGCCGGCGCCGCCGGTGCTGTTGACTGTTCCTTCATTGCGGCAGCCGGTGATGGTCATGGTGCCGGTCTGCATCATGGCATAGCCGCCGACGATACCGCCGGTCAGGTTGCCGTTACCCGTGACGGCAGCCTTGTTCACGCAGTTTTCCACGGTGACCGTGGCTGCATAGCCGACCAAACCGCCGGTCGCGCCGGAGCTGGCCGTGACCGTACCGGCAATGGTGAGGTCGCGGATCTCCGCACCCTTGGCATAGTTGACAAAGCCGGTGCCGGGCAGGGTGCTGTTTTCGGTATTCATGGTCTGCGCCACGGTGATGGTCTTGCCGTTACCGTCGATCACGCCGGAGAACGGTCTTGCATCGGACGCCGTGATGCTGAACCAACCCAGACCGGTAAAGCCGGCATCGCAGGTAATGTCGTTCATGACCTTGTAGTAGGCCGTGACATAGGCCGCATCGTTGCTGCCGATCTTGCCCGCCACAAAGACAAGGTCACGCTGGCTGGTGATCTGATAGGGGGAAGCCTCCGTACCGGAGCCTTCGGGACCGGTGTAGGCCTTTACCTTGGTGACCGTGACGGTGACATCGGCTGTGACATTCTTGCCGTCCCAGGCCACATCGCCCACGGTGAAGGTGTACTCATACCCATCGGGCGCGGTGGGAAGCTCCGCGTCGCTGCCCTTGGCAACGGACTCGGTTCCCGTGTAGTCGCCCACATAGGTAACGGTAACGGTTTCTGCCTGCTCACCCTCCTCGTCCTGGAAGACAGGATAGAGGGAGCCGGCACGCCAATCGCTGTAGGCTGCGTCATCCTCTGTGGAGACCCACAGCTTGAGGCAGCCGAGCAGCGTTCCGGGAATGCCGCTGGAGGTGCTGTTGTTGGGGGTGTTGATGAGCGCCGGCGGGTCATTGAGCTTGCCGCCGGAGGTAAAGCTGCTGTTCCGGAACACATTTGAGCTGGTGGTACCGGCAGCGGCGCTTGCGCTGCCCTCCAACCAGTAGTTGTTCTGGGCGGAGCCGGCTGCGCTGCCCATCACGCCGCCTGCGGCGCTGGTGCCGGTGATCTTGCCGGTGGAGTAGTTGTTGAACAGCTTACCGGAACCAGAACCGGCAATGCCGCCGGCATAGTAGCCGCTGACGGCCGCGCGGTTGTAGCTGTTGTACACGCTGCCGGTGTTCCCTCCGGCGATACCGCCGGTGGTCGCCTGATAGGTGCTGCCGCTTGCGCTGATCGTGCCGGACTTGACCGCGCAGTTGCGCACGGTTCCGGTGTTGTTGCCGACGATACCGCCGGTGTAGCCGTCGGCGGCCACGCTGGTGCCGGTGTAGAAGCAGCCGTCCACGGTGCCGTCCTTGTTGTAACCGACCACGCCGCCCACATACTTGCCGGTACCGCTGGTAACGACCGCACTGGAGCACTTGGAAACGGTACCCTTGTTGTAGCCCACAACGCCGCCGCTGGAGCTGCTGGAACCAATATCGGAGCTGCTGCCGTTGACAGCATTGATGGTACCGGCAACCTTCACATTCTTCACAACGCCTTGGGCGCCCACATAGCCGAACAGGCCCTGGGTCACGCCGGAGAGTTTATAGGTGACGGTGTGGCCGCCGCCATCGAAGGTGCCGTTGAAGCTGTTGTAGCTGTTATAGGTGGTATAATAGCCGATGGCGGAGAAGTCCGTATCGCTCAGATCCACATCCGCTGTCAGGGTGAAGGTGTATCCGGCAAAGTCGGCATTGTCCGCCTTGTAGCCGTTGGCGGAATTGATCTTATCCGCCAGCTCCAGCAGACCGGCCGCATTCGTAATGGTGCGCTCCGTTCCCTGGCCACCCCAGGCCGTTGTCTCTTCCCAAACGGCGTACAGGGTAACATCCTCTGTGATGTTGGCCAGACTGCTTCCCTCTACATAGGCAGCCGTGGCTGCATCCTTGGTCAGCGCCCAGCCCAGGAACTTGTGATACTTATAAGTAATATCACCGATTCCCTTTACTTCCGCGCTGGAACCCGCCGTGTAGCCATCGGGATCCGTCACGGTTCCCTCCGCGCCGTTGAGGTCATAGAAAACATAGAACTCTGTGGCAGGGATATCGCCAAAGATGGGATAGCCATCGTTTTCCAGATCGTTAACGCCCCACTTCTGGTAGCTTTCGGTGTCGGAGCTGTTGGCTTTGACCCAGGCGTTGAGCTTGGCTGCCAGCTGGTTGGCTGTGGTGATGATATTTGCCTGATAGACATTGCTGTTATAGCTGGGCTGATAGCCAAGGCACTTGAGATCGCTGTTGTTGTCGCTGCTGGTGTCATAATAGCAGGTGCTAAAATCGTATGCATAGTTCCCCATGGAACCAACGATACCGCCGCCAGAGTAAGAACTGGAGGAGGTGGTAACCTCGTCCGCAGCGCCGTAGCAGTTGAGCAGCTTGGCATCGCTGCTGCCGATCTGGCCGACCACGCCGCCAATGCTCGAGCCGGTACCCTTTACCGCACCGGTGCCATGATAGCAGTTGACCAGCTTGGCCTTGCTGGAGAGCTGGCCGAGGATGCCGCCGGCATACGACCCGCCGGTCACACTGCCCTGATGACCGCTGTTTTTGACTACAGCTGTATCGGTCACCTGGAAGGCAATACCGCCCACCGTGCTGCTGCTATAGGTTGACTTGATGTCCATCTGCACAAGGCAGTTGTCAATGACCGATGCGCCGTACACATAGCCCGCGATACCGCCGGCATACTGGCCGCTGGTGGTGATGCTGCCCGTCAGGGTCAGATCCTTCACCGTTGCGCCGTTCAAACCGGCGAACAGGCCAGCACCCTTGGCGCTGCCGTTGTAGGTCAGGTTCTTGATGGTCTTTTCGTTGCCGTCATAGCTGCCGGCGAAGTAGACGCTGCCGTTCAGCAGAGAGGAACCGATGTAACCGGCCGGCGTCCAGGTCTCGCCCGTCATGTCGATATCCTTGGTCTGGATATAATGGGCTTTCAGGTAATCGGCATCATTCTGGTTCATCAGACCGGCCATGGCTTTCAGCGCCGCGGGGCTGTCCACCTGATAGGGATCCTCCGCAGTGCCCTTACCGGCAAAGGCATAGCCCTGATACTTGGCCGTCAGGGTCTTGTCCGCCGTGATGACAAATGTCTTGGTGCCGTTTTCCGTGTAAACGGTGTCGGCGTCATCGCCATCCGTCCAGCCAACAAAGGTGTAGCCCTCCTTGGTGGGCGTGGTGGAGAAGTCCACCGTCACCGTCGTGCCCCAATCATAGGTCTTAGTCTCGGGGACGCTGCCGGTACCGCCGGTGCCGGCAGAATAGGTGAGCTGATAGGTATAGATATGCTTGGTGACTTTGATCTCCGTATCGGCATACAGCCGCTCGCTGCCGTCAAAGTCCTTGCCATCCTTGGTAAAGGTGAAGTAGTGTCCCGCTTCCTCACAGGTCGGGAGGCTCACGCGCTGCCCATCGGTGATGGTCACGGTCTTTTCATAGTCCCCGGTGAATCGGATGGTGCGCTGGGCAACCACGCTCACCCGGAAGGCAGGCGCACTGTCATAGGCGGTATCGGCCACCCAGGCAGTGAGACTGTTGGTCTTGGCGTAAGTATTGAGCGCCGTGAGCAGATCGCCATTGGAGGTATAGGCCTCGCAATTGGTGGTGCTGCCCTTGTCATAGGCCGTGGAGGAAGGCTCATAGGCCTTCACATCGGCATCCGACCAGAAGCAGTTGTCCATCTCGGTCGTGACTGTACTGGAGGATGCATTGAGCAAACCGACCACGCCGCCGGTCTTGGTGTACTTGCCGCTCACTTCCAGAAGCCCGTTGGAATAGCAGTTGCGGATCTTGCAGCTACCGGAGCTTCCCATGGAGGTAACCGCGACGATGCCGCCGCTTGCCGCCCAGTAGCCGGTACCGGTGGCCTGGCTCGTGGCGCCGAGCTTGCCCCAGTTATAGCAGTTCTCCACGAGAGCTGCGCCGGAATTCACACTGCTGGCATTGTAAGCCATGTTCGCAGTGATGCCGCCGGCATAGCTGGAGGCATAAGTGGAGGTCGTCTTGCTGGTCACATCGCCCTCGTTGCCGCAATCGCGGATCGTGCCGTAGTTATAGCCCACGATACCGCCGGCATAAGCGCCGGACGCGGTAATATCCGCCTTGTTCACGCAGCCGGTAACGATACCGTAGTTATTGGCCACAACGCCGGCGCTGCTGCCCCCGCCCTGGATGCTGCCGCGAACGGTCAGATCCTTGACCACGCCCTCCTGACCAAGATAGGCCACAATGGACTGGTCACTGGAACTTGTGTTGATGTTCAGCGTGATACTGTGACCCGCGCCGTCAAAGGTTCCGGTGTACTTATTGCTTGTGGTACCGATCGGCGTCCAGGTCTCATCGCTCAGGTTGATGTCCGCTGCCAGCTTGGCGTTTGCAGCAGGCGTTTCTTTCGTCTTGTCTGCAAACCACAGGAGCGCATCCGCCGTTGCGAGGGTATAGGTGTTGCTGTCCTTGTCATAAGCGGGCGTCCAGGTGGCGTACAGCGCTTTTACATTCAGCACATCGCCATCCTGAATAGGGGTTCCATCCTCCCGCACCCAGCCGGCAAAGGAGCAATACTCCTTCGTGGGGTCTGCGGGCGCTTTGAACGCACCGCCATAGGTGGCGCTTTCCGTTTTATAAAGCTCGTCGCTGCCCTGCGCCATGTAGTAGCTCAAGGTAATGTCCGCCGCCTCATAGGCGATCACATCGTTTGTGACCACAGTGGTGCCGGGCTTGAATGCGCCGAAATTTGTGCTCTCGTAGCCCGCGGGAGCCGCCGCCGTGCTGCCTGCCGTGGTGTAGACGGCATAGTCGTCGGCGCTGCACTTGTAAAGCACCCGCACGATCGCGCCGTTGTCGTCATCTGCCAGCGCGGGCAGATTGTTGACCAGAGACCAGGCGAGCTTGTTCTCGCCCTCGGCGGTGTTCATGGTCCAGATGGTTTCCTTGGTAAAGGTATCCACCTTGGTCTGACCACCAACTTCCGTTCCGTCCGCAATGTCCACAGCCTTGGTGGTGTAGCAGGCGACCATATCCTCGTAGTTACCGCTGATGGCACCGAACTTACTGGAGCTGAGGCTGCCGGTGGATTTGATCAAACCCGTGTTGGCGCAGCCATACAGGGACTTCGTAGCATTCTGTCCCGCAATGCCGCCGACCTTGATCTGAGAAGTGCCCGTTCCGCTGATGGTGATGTTACCGGTATTCAGGCAGTAAGTAACCGTCTTTCTGGGATAACCGGCAATGCCGCCTGTCAGAGCGCCGACCGCCTTGATCTCACCGTTATTGACGCAATTGGTGATGGTGCATGTAGCCTGACCGGCAATACCGCCCACATAGTTGTAGTTGCTCAGCGCTTTTGTCTGCTCGACCGTCACATTGCTCACGCAGTTTTCGATGCTGCCGCTGCCGTTATAGGCATAGCCCACGATGCCGCCAACGGTGCTGCCGCTGGTCTTGATGCTGCCATCCACCGTCAGGTTTTTCACCACGGCACTATCATAAAGATAGGAAAACGCACCCATGTAGCTGTAGTTCTGGGTCCAGTTATCCAGCGTCAGGGTATGTCCGCCGCCATCAAAGACGCCTCTGAAAGCATAGTAATAGCTGCCGTTTCCGGAGGAGTTGCTGCCGATGGGGAGAAAGCTGCTGGGCAGGGTGACATCCGCCGTCAGGAGGAAATATTCCCCCGCATGGTTCTTTTGGGCCGCACAGTCAGTCTGCAGCTGCTGGAGATCTGCCAGCGTGCTGAGGAGGTACGGGTCATCCTCCGTACCGCTGCCGCCGCTGAAGCTGCCGTCCGCCAACGCACCCATTTTGTCTCCCGGCGTTTCCTCTTTCTCTGCCGGCTGGGTCTCGTTTGCAGGACTCTGCTCCTTGTCTTCCGGCTGAGCTGTTGTCTCCGACTCCGCCGCTTCCGTTGAGGACGCCTGTGCTTCCTCATTCCCGTCCGCTGCCGGAACGACATCCACAGCGCCCGCCGCCGTGTCATCGCTCTCCGCCTGGGCGCTTATGGTCGCACCCGAGAACAGAGATACCAGCAGTACCAGGACGAGGAACATAGAAAGTCCCCGCTTCTTCCAATGATACAATTGCTTTCCTTCCTTTCTTTTTTGAAATTCTATCTCCGAAAATGCCCGGCCGGAGCGCCAATTCCGGCCGTGACACTTTCATACAGTTTCAGGGGGCACAGCTAGTCCGCCGCGCCAACGCTCTGCCGCAGGATCTGCATCGCGTCGCTGGAGTTGACCTTGCCATCGCCGTTGACATCGCCGCAGGCAAGCTGCGCCGCGCTCAGGCTGCCCATTCCCGCTGCATAGCGGAGAACCAGCAGCGCATCCAGGGCATTGACCTTGCCATCGCCGTTGACATCGCCCAGGAATACCTTTGTGGTGATGGTAATGGTCACCGGGCCGGTGATCTCCCGGATCGTATAGTAGCCGCCCGCCGCGGTCAGGGTGCCGCCGGTCACGGTAACGGTATCCACCGTGCGGTAGGGGTCTGCCGCCACGGTAAAGCTGATCGTGGCATCGCCGGTGGTAAAGTAGTTTCCGTCTTTTTCGGTGACGCCGCCGGTGAAGCTGGCCTTGGCGTCCGCCGCTTTGACCTCCACGCCGTAGGTCACGGTCTCGCCGGTCGCCCGCTGCCAGAAGAAGCTGGGCAGGCTGTTGCTGCTGTCGGACTTCCAGATCTTGGTGGACCAGCCAACATTGGTATAGGGCGTGAGGTTTGCCTTGGCACGCGCCAGGTCGATATCCGCACCGTTGACGCTGCCGCGGCTGAAGTCGGTATCATTATGAATACCGGCGTTGATATTCATGGCCTTGTTGCCGTAGTTGTAGGCGAGAACGGCGCTGTCCTCCGTCGTGCCCACCACACGGTTGGCCGAGGAACGATTGCTGCCGCCGCAGTCCAGATTCTCCGACAGGCCGAAGCAGTACCGGACGGTACCGCCCTCTCCGCCGGTGTAGGAGGCCGCATCACCCACGATGCTGCCCACGCCGGAGATCATGCCGGTACCGGTGTACATATCCGTCGGTACGGCGTGAATGTTGCTGGTGGAGTAGCAGTATTCCACGACCGCATTTTTGCTGCGCAGGCCGCCGACGATACCGCCGACGCTGATCTTTCTGGTGCCGCCGCCGGTCACAGAGCCGGTGGTGTAGCAGTTGCTGATGGTGCCCTTGCTCACCGAGGCGGCGATACCGCCGATGTAAACATCGCACTGTTCCGGGAAGCCGCAGTCGGGATATCCGCCGGTGACGGTGGTCTCCTTGCCAATGTCATAGACAACATCAATATCCGTATAGCAGCCGCTGATGGTGCCGCCGCCGGAAACATAACCCGCAATGCCGCCGATCTGCATCCAGCTGGCAAACTGGGAGTCGGGGCGGTCGAGGATCTCAAACCGTCCGGTCACGCCCAGGTCTTTCACCGTACCGGCCAGGTAACCGAACATGGCCGCGTTGTCTTGTCGGGAGGACAGAAGCAACACAGAGCCATCATAACCGATCGACAGGGTGTAGAGGTTTTCCAGAGAGATATACAGGTTATAGATCGTGTGGCCGTTGCCATCGAACTCACCCCGGAAGTAGCCGCCGGTCTCGGTGGTGTTCATGGTCTTCCACTGGTTGACATACTCTCCATCGGAGTTGAGGGTGATATCTGCCATCAGCCGGACATTATCCGTATCCGTGCCGTTGCGGTTGAACCACATCAGCTCCTCCGCCGTGTAGACGAGGTAATAGCCGTCCTCGCTCAGCTCCGGCTCGGTCACGGTCTCGCCGTCCCAGGTCTTGACCAGCTTCACGCGCAGCTCCGTATCGCCGGACACCGGCTCGGTGCTGCCCTTCTGGGTACCATAGCCCTTTGCGCCAACGCTGTACTGGTAGACCCAGCCCTCGTTGAGGATATAAGCGCCATCGGTCGCCGGGATATCATGGCCGTACTTATCCGTGATGGTGACCTGCAGGTTATCGGTCACATCCGCGCCATCCTCCGTGGTGACAGCCAGGCGGAGGGTGTGGGTCTTGAGGTATTCCGGCTTGTCCAGGCTGACGCGCTCCAGCTTCGTCACCTGATCCTCCGCGTTCTGATCCTCGGCGGTGCGCATGGGGCGCGCCGCCTGCATGGGGCCGACCGCCGCGGTGTAGGGCGCGCCGTCCGCGCCGAATGCCAGCAGCACCGGCAGATCTGTTGCGGTCTGCTTGCCCTCGGCATCATAGCTGTTGCCGGCGGTGCGGATCTGCTGCCAGGTGTATTCCCTGTCGCCGAGCTTGACCACGCTGTCATCGGAAAGGTTGCCGGCAAACAGGCCGCTTTCCGCGCACAGGTCATACAGCGGAAAGCCGACCAGCTGGGTTACGGTGCGGTAGCTGCCGTTATAGAAGCAGTAGTCGCCTGCATAGCCGGTCCCGGCCAGCACACGGGTCTCCAGCTCCCGGAGGGTGTAGCTGACGCTCTTTTCTCCGGCGCTCAGGGTGATCTTCCGGTTCAGGAGCGCATCCACGCTGTAATCGGCGTTTTCATCCCCGGCATAGTACAGGTGCAGGGACTTCTGCGCCTTGGCGGACAGCTCCGAACCCACTGCGCCGTAGGTCAGCTCTGCTGTGAGCAGCGTCAGGGCATTGTCGTTCGCCGCCTCTGCTTTTACATTCTTGTACAGGATCTCCATGGTGCCGTCAACGGTGATGGCGGAGTTTCCGGTAAAGCCATACCAGATCTTACCGGTGGCATACTTTGCCTGCACCCGCACCTGGGCGCGATAGAATTCGTTTTCCGCAAACACGCCGGTGAACGGCTCGCCCGCCTGCGTCCAATTGACGGTGGCGGTGTACTTTTCCGTGTCGATGGTCAGAGGCTTGGCCTCCTCCCCTGCCTTGGGCGCGGAGATCTTCAGGGCAAGCTCGTCGTTGTCGATGATGTGCAGCACCTGCTTGACCGTTACGGGAAGCGTGGTCACAGCGCCCTTGAACTCCACCTGGATCTGCACCGTGGCGGTGGAGCCGTCGACCTCGCCGTCCTCCACGCGCAGGCTGCTGCCGTTGAGGATGGTCCAGCCGGAGCTGACCTCCTCACTGGTGCCGTCTGCGTAGGAGACGGTCAGGGTCATGCCGGTATCGTCAAAGTCCTCCAGGTCATTGTAAACCAGCTTGGAGGGCATGGTTTTGATGGCGATGCTGCCGGCGGTCTTTTCCCAGGTGAACTGGGGATAGTTCCCCGCCACATAGGCATAGGCGCTGCCCAGCGCATCGGCCACGGCCTCGCTCTTCATCTCTTCCTCTGTCTTGGTATAGCCCACCTGGGAGGTGGCGGAGCCGTTCAGATAGTAGTTGTTGACCATGGTGCCGTTGACATTCGCAGTGGAGGTCAGGGCGCTGCCGGCAGAACCGTTGGCGGTGATCTTACCGGTGGTGTAGCAGTTTTCCATGCGGAAGCTCGAACCCGCAGAGTTGACCACACCGATCAGGCCGGCCGCCTGCGCCAGAGAGGGCGCCGTGCAGCGCACCGCACCGGTGTTATAGCAGTTCCGCAGGGCGATGGGCGTGGCGCTCATGGAAACACCATAGCCCACAATGCCGCCGCCATAGGCAATGCAGGTGTTGTTGCTGCCCAGCTCCTTGCTGGTGATCTCCGCCGTCACGGCGCTGATGTTGCTGCAGTTGTCCAGCGTGGTCTTGTTGACCCAGCCTGCCAGACCGCCCACATCCAGCACGCCGGCGCTGCCCACATCGGCCTTTACGCTGACATTGAGCTGGTTTGCGATCCGGGTGATGGTGGAGCCGGTGGCATAGCCTGCCAACGCGCCCACATAGACGATGACAGAGGAGGTACTCTCGGATTCATGAGTGATATCAATGCTGCCGCGGAGGGTCAGCTCGCTGACGGTCGCGCCGTCCAGATATCCAAACAGGCCGAAGGCCAGCTCCGTGCCGGAGATCGTGCCGTTGGTCATGACGATGCTGTGTCCCTTACCCTGGAAGGTACCCTTGAAGTGGCCGCTGTCCCATTTACCGATGGGCGTCCAGGCGCTGTTGTACATATTGATATCGTCGGTCAGCTGAATGGTCTTGTTCTGGAACTCGTCCACGCCGGTATTGACGATCTCCGCCAGACCGCGAAGCTCCTCGGCATTGCCGATGGAGAAGCTGTCGGCATCGGGGTTTTCGTAATACCAGGCGGTGTCGGAAGCCAGCTCGCCGCTGCCGGTTTTGGAAATGGTGATCTCCACGCTGCCGGCCTTTTCTACCTTGAAGCTGCCGGAGGCCGTGGCAAAGCCCTTGGCTCTGGCCAGGTACTGGTACTCCCCGGCGGCGAGGGTCGCCGTGTAGGGGGCGGCGCTGAGCTTGGTGACCAGCGCCTTGTTCTGGTAGATGGACAGTACCGGTGCCTCGGTAAACTCACCGGACTCGGGCTTTAGGTCAAAGCTGATCTCATGGTCGGCCAGCTTTTCCATCTCCAGCTCCGTTTCCGACTTGGCGTAGCTGACCTGGATCGTACCGCTTTTCGGCTCATAGCCGTAAGCCTCCAGCGTGTAGCTGTATTTTCCGTTCAGCAGACCATAGTGGATCTCGCCATCCTTGCTGCTGACCGGCTCCTGCACGGTGCCCGCGCTGTTTTTCAGCGTCAGGCTTGCGTTTTTCGGCGTGACCCGAAGCACGGTGTCATAGCGGGTCGCGGTAAGTCTCACGGTCACGGTCTTGTCGCCGTTGGCAACCACAAAGCTGCCGGTGGCGTCATCATAGCCGTTCTGTCCCGCAGTATAATAATAAGTACCGTTTTCCAGATTGACCTTGCCACTGCTGGGAACTGGGAATTCCTCCGTATCGTTTCGCAGGGTGAACACGGGCTT
The DNA here is from genome assembly GCA_963595735.1 of bacterium. GTDB lineage: Bacteria > Bacillota > Clostridia > Oscillospirales > Oscillospiraceae > CALWOS01. Next base: position 15,350 of record CAVBJJ010000021.1, on the reverse strand, counting down.
GTCCGAGGACAGCCGGTTGACGGAGGTATCATAGGAAACGCCCAGCGTTACCAGATACTTGGATTTGGCATTTTCCCACTTGAGGATGATCGTGTCGCCATCCAGGGCGTAGTTTTCTCCCAGCTGCTCCACGACCCAGGCAAACTGATTGTCCGTTTCGCTGCCGAACGCCTCGGCCTGATCCTCCACATCTTCTCTGCCGCCAACGCCGAATTCGGCGGTATCGTAATAGTAATAGCATTTGCCCACATTGGAGTTGTTTGCTGTGCGCGCACCCACGATACCGCCGGTCGCAGCTTCATTGGCGCCGCTGACCAGCCCCAGGTTCAGGCAGCGGAGCACGGTGCCGCTGTTATAGCTGCCGTAGAGATTGCCGATCACGCCACCGGTGTAGCCGCCTTCGTAGGTGTTGGTGATCACACCGGTGTTGTAGCAGCTTTCCAGCTTGGGCGCAGCACTGCCGGATGTGATGCTGGACGCGCCCACAAGGCCGCCCACAGACTGGGTATGCGCCGTTACCGCGCCGGTGTTCTTGCAGTACTCCAGCACATCGCTGCCGGAGCCGTTACCCAAAATGCCGCCGATGGCATAGCTGTTGACATTGGTGTGTGCCGTGTCCGTGCTGGTGATGGCGCCGTTGTTGATGCAGCGGGTGAAGGTGGAGGCTTTCCGGCTGGAAATACCCACCAGACCGCCAGCCTGATAACCGCTCACGGTCACATTCACTTCCGCCACGCAGTTTTCAAACACGCCGCCTGTGGCGCGGCCGGCAAAGCCGCCCACATAGTTGCGGCCTTCCACGGTGCCCGCCAGCGTCAGATTGCGCACGGTGCCGCCGTAGATATAGCAGAACAGACCGACCTCGTCTTTTCCGGACACCTGCAGTCCGGTAATCTTATGTCCTGCGCCGTCCAGCGTTCCCTGGAAGCCGGTGCTGCCGTCATAGGAATACGGGGCAATGGGCGTCCAGTCTCTTTCGGCAAGGTTGATATCCGCCGTCAGGACAATGGTCTTGCCGGAGAAGTTATTACCGGCGTTGCACAGATCCCGGAAGCCGGCGAACTGCTCCGGGGTCTCGATATAATAGGTAGACGCGCCGGACTGATACCAGTCCGTTTCGGCGGTGCCGTCCCAGCCGTCCTTGACCTCCATGACAATGCTGATGGTCGTGGTGGTGCTGCTGGGCACAGTCACGGTGCCGTTCACGGTGGAGTAGCCCTTTGCCCGCACCTCGTACTGATAGCTGCCCTCCACCAGGTGGTACAGCTTGCCGTCATAGGGAGCGATCACATTGCCGTCCTTGTCGGTCACAGTCAGGACCGCATCCGTAGGCAGGATCTCAAAATTGACGACCTGGTAGTCGCTGGGGGTCATTTTCACCTCCATGGAGCCCTGCTGAGTGATGAAAACATCACCGCTGACGGTGCCATAGCCGTACTTGACCGCGGTGTAGGCATATTTTCCATAGAGCACACTGCGTGCCAGGCGGAAGGTATAGGTACAGCCGTTCTCCCCGGTTTCTTTCTTTTCCGGTTTGATGGTACCAAACACATCGTTTGTCAGGGTGAAATCTGCATCCGCCGGGCTGACCTTGATTTCGTAATCATAGTAGACCGGCTGCATGGAGACCTGTACCTCGTGGTTGCTGCGTCCCAAATAGAAAATGGATTCCACAGTCTGGTAGCCCACGCGCTTCACGGTATATTTGTGCAGGCCGGCCTCCAGGCTTACCGTGCCGCCTTCCAACTCGGTTCCATCCACCGTAACGGTGGTTTCCGTGATCGCGTCTCCCGTGATCGCGTCGCTGATGGCAAAGCTTGCCGTGGTGTGATCCGCCGCCTGCCAGGCCAGCGCCGGGTATCCGCCGGTGAGGCTGCCGTCGCTGTCGGCGATGTAGGCCTCGCCCAGCTGGGAGAGCATATCCGCATAGTCCTTTGTGGGGGAATAGCTGAAGCTCTGTCCCTGCTCCATGGGAGCCTGACTGTAATCATCCAGCTTGCAGCCGCCGTATTCCGCCGTACCCTCCAGATAGTAGCTGTACTGTACCACCGGAGAGACCTTGCAGGACAGAATGCCTGCGGCAAACTGGCTGGAGGTGAGCTTACCGGTGGAGTAGCAGGCGCTGATCAGGCCGCCGCCCGCGGACATACCCACAATACCGGAGGCAATGCCGTAATAGGCATAATCCGTGCCGGTCTGGGTGACATCGCCCGTATTGTAGCAGTTGAGAACCTGCGCCTTGGCGTTGTAGGTATAACCTACAATACCGCCGGTGGGCGTACCGCTGCTGTTGCTGACTGCACCGCTGTTGTAGCAGTCGGAAATGATGACCGCATTGGTGGAAAACAGCGCCGTTTCACCCAGAATACCGCCGGTGCCGTATACGCACTTGGTGGTGATGGTACCGTTGCAGGTAACGCTGCCCAGGTTTGCGCAGTTGGTGATGCTGCCGCTGTTCAGGCTTGCGGCAACGCCGCCCGCGACCGTGCCGCCTGCAACCACATCCACATCCACGGTGCAGTTGGCGATCTCGGTGTCATAGGCCTCGGCCACTAGACCGGCTGTGGTAGCGCCGCCCTGCACCTGACCATAGAGGTTGAGGTTGTGGATCTTAGCGCCATAGGTTCCGCTGAACAGCGCCTGCCGGCTGCTGCCGGAATTGACATACAGGCCGGCGATGGTGTGTCCCGCGCCGTCCAATTCACCATAGAAGTACTTGCTGCCGCTGCCGATGGGCGTCCATTCTCCGGTCAGGCGAATGCTCTGCGCCAGACGGTACTTCCGGACAGTTCCCTCCTGCTTCAGCGCCCGGGCTTCCGCAGAGGTGCAGGTGGGCAACGCCGCCAGCTGCTCCTTGGTGTAAATGAGGGTATAGCCCTCGGCGTCCACGGTGGGATAGTTGCCGTCCTCATCGGGCTTGTAGTCGCAGTCCTCCGGGACGGTGGTCTTTTTCTCCGACCAGCCCGCATACAGCACCAGGTCTCCCAGGCTGCCGGCGGGAATGCTCCGTACCCGCACCGTGCAGGCTGTGTCGCTGTACCAGCCGGAGAACACCGCGTCATTGCGCTTCAGGGTCGGCAGGTCATAGACCGCCTTGTTATAGGTATAGCTGCTCGGGCTGAGATCCTCGCAGCGGGTTTCTCCATTGTAATAAGTAATGGTATAGGTATTGGCTTTCCAGCCGGCATACAGCGTTGTGTGCCAGCTGACCTTGTCGGTCTTGAAGTCCCAGGCCTTGGTCAGCTCCGCATCGCTGTACCAGCCGGAGAAGGTATAGCCGGTCTTTTCCGGCGCCTCCGGCTCGGCTACCAGGTAATCTGTCTCCTGGCTGATGGTGGCTTCCGCCACATCGCTGCCGCCGTTGCTGTCGAACTTGACGGTGTAAACGCCGTTATCCGGCTCGCAATAGGCATAGAACACTGCGTCGCTGGCTTTAGCAGCGGAAACGCCCGTGGCTTTCTGGGTCAGCTCCGGATCCGAGCACCAGTACATGAAGCGCTGTCCCGGAATCGTCGGCTCCGGCAGCTCCTTCACCGCCTTGCCGAAGGTGTGGGTATCGGGGGAAAGCCCCTCCAGCGGTGTGCTGCCGAACATATAGATGATCTTATAAGTTCTGGGCTCCCACTTGGCATACAGGCTCATGCTGGAGGTGACCAGATCCTTTTCAAAGTTCCAGGGGGTGGTCAGACTGGCTTCCTGATACCAGCCGACAAAGGTATAGCCGCTGCGCACCGGCTCTTTCGGCATGGACAGCTTTTCGCCCAGCGCCACGCGCTGCGCCTCCACCGCGCTGCCGCCGCTGGTGATAAAGGCAACGGTGGCGTAGCCATCGTCCTCCTTGCTGACCAGTTCTATGTCGATGGTCATGCCCTTGGTGGTGATGGTAAAGCTGTCCCGCTTGGTCTCGTAGCCATCCGCGCTGACTTCATAGGTATAATTGCCCTTGAGCAGCTTGTACTCGCCGGCAACCTCCGGCTCCACCACATTGCCCTCGGCATCCCAAACGGTAACGGCGGCATCCAGCGGCACCACCTCGAAGTACACCCAGACAATGGGGTTGAGCATCGGGACATCCAGACTGATAATCGTTCCCTTTTGCTCCTCGGTGATGGTAAAGCTGCCCGTTTCGGTTTTGTAGCTGTTGGAGGTGGCCGTGTAGGTATACTTACCGGGGTAGAACTTGTAGTAGCCGTCGGTATACGGCTCCACAATGCCGCCCTCGGCATTGCGCACCTCCACTGTAACGCCGCTGACGCTCTCGCCGTTGGCATCCACGGGCTTCATCTTGGCGCTGGCCACATCAATATCGCCATACAGCGTGACCTCCAGCTTGGTTCCGGCCTCGTTGACCCGGAAGCTTCCCGTTTGGGTGTAGTATCCGGTGCCGGAGATGGAGTAGGTGTACTCTCCGTTTTTCAGGGCGTACTTGCCAAACTCCTGTGCCTTCATCTCCGCGCCCTTGGCGTTCTTCACGGTGATCGCAGCCTTGCTCAGACTTTCGCCCCGGGTGTTCGTTACCGTAAATTCCACGGGATAACTCAAACCCTCCAGGACGATTTTGACCGTGCGGCTATCCGTAATGACGGAGAACACGCCCTTGGCCTGCTGATACCGGTCGGCGGTGACGGTGTAGCTGTATTTGCCCTTTTCCAGGGTGTAGCTGCCGTCGTCATTGGGAGCAATGACCTCGGTCTCGCCGTACTTGGTCACGGTGATAGTGGCGTTTTCCACCTTTGCGCCGTCCTCGTTTTCCACAACAAAGCTGACGCCGGAATTGCCGCTGGTGTTGATCAGAGACTCCACAGCCTCCTTGAAGTCCACCAGACCGTAGCCGTATATTTTATCGCGCCCCGCAGTACCCAGATCCGTTGCGGTGTCTATGATAAGCTGCTTGAACGCATCCTGATTCGTATCCCGATCGATGCTCTTGACGATCGCGCCCAGCGCCGCCACCTCCGGGCAGGCAAAGGAGGTACCGCTGCCCCGGTAATAGGCGTCGTTGGAGGTATAGTACGCGCTGACGATCTTGTAGCCCGGCGCAACGCAGAACACATTGGTCAGGCCTCGCTGGGAGAAGTCGGAGATCTCCGTATGGCTGCTGTCGGTACCGGTGGAGCCAACGCCGATCACACAGTCATAGGAGGCGGGGTAGTTGATAGTATAGTCGCCGTCGTTACCGGCGGCCGCGACCACCAGAATGCCCTGTTCCACTGCGCTTTCGCAAGCGCGCTTCATGGCGGTGGAGCTGCCCTCTCCGCCAAGACTCATGCTGATCACATCCACCTCACCGGAGGCGGTAGCATAGTTGATGGCGGAAACGATGTCCGTAGTATAGGCCTGATTGGAGCTGCCGAATACCCGGAGGGGCATGATATAGACTTCCGGCACGATACCGGCAATACCGACCTCGTTGTCCTTGGTGGCAAAAATCTGCGCTGCGCAGAAGGTGCCGTGTCCCATCGTGTCGCTGGTGTCGGAGGTGTCCGTGGTCACATAGCTGTAGCCATTCAGAATGTGGGTCTCGTCCAGATCCTGGTGGGAGCTGTTGATACCGCTGTCGATCACCGCCACCACAACGGACTGGTCATCGCTGATGGACTGTCCCTCCAGGCCGTATTCCCAGGCAGCGGGGACATTGAGCGTTTCCAGGTTCCACTGGGAGCCGTTCTGATAGTACTGGTCATTGGGAGAGGCAGCGGACATGGTTCCCATGTCAAAGGCCTCCACAATGTAGTTTGGCTCGATGTACTCCACCTGATCGGCTTCGATATTGTTGAAGATCTCGTCGGTGGTTTCTGCCGTATAGGTATCTTCCGTGAAAGCGACTGCCTCGATGGTGCTGTCGTCGCCCTCCTCCAGCGTGCCCATGGGCAGCTCTGCGCCGTCCTGGAGCTTGAAGATATAGCCCTCGTACTCCAGGCCGCTGTCATCCGCTTCTTCCTCCATCTTTTCCAGGGAGCTTAACAGCTGCTCCTGCGCCGTATCCGCCGTTGCAGCGTCTGCCGCAGGCTCCTCTTCGTTCTGTGCAAAGCTGATCTGGCACAGAGACAGGAGCATACACGCAGCCAGCGCCGCCGACAGGATTTTTTGAAACCGTTTCTTATTCATTCTTCCATACCCTTCCTCTCTTAGTTCGCCGCGCCGACGCTGGCGCAAAGGATCGCCCTTGCATCGTCGGAATTAACTTTGTCGTCGCCGTTACAATCGGCCAGCCGCTGCTGTATCGCGGTAAGCGTGGTGTATCCGGCATTCTGCCGCAGCACCAGCATGGCGTCCGCCGCGGTGATCTTGCCGTCCTGATCCACATCGCCCAAGCGGTAGAAGTGGACTTCGATGGTCTCGTCCGCCGCGCCCATCACACCGGACACCGTCGGCGTCTCGGTGATGTATCCATCATTCTGCTCCAGCGTGTGGCTGTAGCTGTCGCCCGCCGGGTGGTAATAATCTGTGGTCGTGGTCTTCAGCCCATCCGCCGTATGCCGCACCACCTGGATCCGCAGCCGGTGCATGGTCTCTCCGGCGGCATCTGTCCAGCCAGCATACAGGGTCTGGGTTCCCGTGGTCGGCTGGGTAAAATCAAAGGCAGTTTCCCTTGCCTCGTCGGCATACCAGCCCCGGAACACAAAGCGCGGGTCATCCTGCACCGCACCGTCCACCAGCTGTTTGGCGGTGGGGTCGGCGGGGCGGATCACAGGGAGATATTCTCCCGCCTGGGCAGGCTCCATGGTGTTGTTGTCCAAGCCCAGCGCAAAGTATACATCATATACCTTTTGCCAGCGCAGGCAGGGATAGCCCCCGCTGACACTCTGGAAGCTGCCGTCTGCGCACAGCGCCTGATAGACCGCATTCTCCGCAAAGCCGGCTGCGGTTGCAATAGCGGTCACGCCCTCGACCCCGGTGCTTTTTCCACTGCAAAAGACATTGCGCACCGTGCCGCTGTTGGTGTCCACGGCCGCCGCAGCCAGAGTATAGCTTCCGGCAAGGGCGCCGCTGTTGGCATCCGCCAGCTTCGCCCGGGTGCTGATGCAGCCGCGGATGCTTCCCGCCGCGTCATTGCTGCCCACCAGGCTGACCTCCGCTGCGTTCAGGCAGCCGGTCACACTGCAGGTGTTGTATCCCGCGGCTGCGCCGCCCTGCTCCTTTGCCTGCACCGTTCCGGCAAACAGGCAGTTGCGGATCGTGCCGCTGTTTTCTCCGGCGATGCCGCCCACCTGGGAGGATTTCGCCGCCGCGACATCCACCAGGCAGCGCACATTTTCAATGGTGCCGGCGTTCTTACCGGCAATGCCGCCGATGCTGGAGGAAGTCCCCGTTACGCCCACATCGCCCGAAACGGTCAGGTCTTTCACCAGGCCGCCCGCGCCGATATTGCCGAACAGGCCAACGCAGGTCTTGGAGCTGTAAGTGGTGCCAAGCCCGCTGACGGTATAGCCCTGTCCGTCAAAGGTGCCGGTAAAGGCATATTCGCTGCTGCCGATGTTCACCCGGTACCCGGACAGGTCGATATCGCAGGCGAGACGCACGGTCTTTCCCGCAAAACTGTCCTGGGGCAGGTTCTGCTGGGTGCCGGCGTCCAGCGCCTCTCCGCTGACCAGCTTGCCCAGCTCGATCAGCTGTCTGGCCGAGGTGATGGTATAAGTATCGCCCTGGTTTTCCGTGTACCAGAAATAGCCCTCCCGCTGGCCGCTTTGCCGCGCGGCGGAAAAGGTATCGCAGGCCTTGCGCAGCGCCAGGAAGCTGTCGTAGGCCGCGCCGTTTTTGGCGTTTTCTCCGCCAGCCGTTGCCGCTGCCGTTTTGGCGGCGGTGAGCGCATCATACTGCGCCTGGGTGACCCAGAATTTGCCCTGTGCCACCGTGCTTGCCGACACGGCAACGACCGTATCCTGCAGCAGCGTCTCCGCCTGGGTGATCTGGTTCTGCAGCAGCGCCCGGATCGTTTCGTTTGCTGCCGCTTCGCCGTCATAGCGGATGATGGCCTGATCCTGGCCATAATAGAAATAGGGATAGGTCCTCTCGTCACAGCTGGTCTGGCCGAAATACAGCACATAGGCCCAAAGGTAGTCCGCGCTGACCCGGTAGAAGTCCAGCAGCTCATCGGAAACGCCGCTGGAATCGCCATAGGACTTCAGGCCGATAGCTGCCGGGACGCTGACCGCCCCCTCGCTGCTGCCCTCGTTCCAGGCCGGGAAATAATACCGCGTGGCGCCGACTACTGTATCATAGGAATACCAGTTGCCCATGAGCGTTTTTCTGTCATAGCCGCTGTCGATCAGGGACTGATCCTTGGTCAGGTCCTCGCCCATGATGATATAGTCGCCGCTGCCCAGGCAAAGGGTGCCCTTTTCCTGGGAAACATGGCTGATAAAATCCGCCAGTGTAATATACTCCGTTGTCACGCGTCCCGCCATACCGGCGTAGCTGACGGCGGAATACTTCAGCGCATTCCGGTCGGGATTATACTGCTTGGCGATCTGGCGCATTTCCGCGCCGGTGTAAGAGATAAATTCCACGGAGTCGGCATCTCCGGCCTGTACATAAACCGTAAAGGTCTCCGGTGGTGCGCCCGCGCTCTCCTGGGCGTTCACCGTCTCGTCCACCGCGCCGGCCGCTGCCGCCGGATAGGCGAACGCAAGCGCCAGGCACAGCAGCAGTGCGGCAACACGAAGCTTCTTTTTTCTCATCTGTCTCACCCTCATTTCGCCGGAACCACGCCGGATTTCACATAGCCATACAGCCGCCAGATCATCATGGACATCTCGCCCCGGGTGATCGTGGTGGACGAGCCGAAGCTGCCGTCCGGATAGCCTTTCACAATGCCCGCATCATACACGGCCTTGACCGCCAGATCTGCACAGTCCGGAAAGGGCGCTTCTCCCGCTCCGGCATGCAGCCCCGCCGCATTGGCAATGACCTTCGCGATCGCCAGCCGGCTGATGGGCGCATCCAGGTCTGTGCCTGCATCCAGCACGCCCGCTTTCACGGCAAGGTCAAAATAGCCTGCCGCCCAGTGCTGGGTCTGGTCGTTCTGCGCCGGGGTCTTGCCCACTGCCAAATAGCTGAGCTTGAGCGCCTCCGCGCAGGTGATGGTGTCATCCGGGCGGAAGCTGCCGTCCGGGTAGCCGTTGATCACGCTGGCCTGCGCCAATTCCTGAATGCATTGGTAATACCAGCTGTTCTGCGCCACATCGAAAAATTCCACCTTTGCCGTGCCGCCGTTGTTGGAGCCGCCGGCATTGCTGGAACCGCCATTCCCGGAACCCCCGGAGCCGCCGTTGGACTTTCCGGTCACGGTGACTGTGCCGCCAGCAAAGGCCGCGTCGATCTTGCCCGCGTCCCCGCTGAAAGCGCCGTTTTCCGTTTTGGCGATCGTGATCGTGTAAGTACCGGGCTTTACAGCCTGTCCCACGGAAAATGTCAGACGGAACAGGGTCGCTGTTTCCTGCTTGACCTCGTCCAGCGTTGCCCAGGCGACAAGCCCCTGCTCCACATTGGCCGCAAACAGGCCACTGTCACAGGCAAGCCCCTCTTTGGAGACCTGCGTGAGGGCAAAGCCCTCCGGCCAGCCAATGGCCAGGTCAAAATTTGTCAGGCCGGGGTTACCCTCCACCCGAACCTCCAGCGTCACGGTTCCTCCGGCGGTCGTGCTGCCGCTGCTCACCGTTACCGTTGTCCCGGCAGCCAGCGCCCAAATGCCGCTGCATAGCAGTATTGCCAGCAACAACAGCACCGCGGTGCTCTGCGCAATTCGTTTTTGCATACCTCTTATGCTCTCCCTTCTTGCTTGTTGTTTCTTCACCCTAAATTATTATCGAAAATTCCGATATCGGAACTGATATCTATTTTTTAGTATAACGCCTAAAAAAAGAATACCTCATTTCCCGTTTCCGGAAAATGAGTTTTCTTTATTGTCTCTATATTTAAGAATCATACTCTTTTTCAGAATACCACACTCGTTTGCTTTCTACAAGTATAATGCTATCACAAATTTATTTGCGGGATTTTGTATATATATGCCAAATGTACAGCTTCCCATTCTAAAACGAAACAGAAATTATAAAAATCACCCTGCAAAACAGAAAAAGACCTGCTGCCTTCCTCGAAATCGGTTCTCTGGCAGCAAGTCTTTTTGCCGTTTTGATTGGGTCTTTATGTCGGCAGCTTAAAACCGGAAGTCCCGCCGGTCGGAATTGCGGATCGCCTCCACATTCTGCCGGGCGATCTCCCGTACTTTTTCTTTGGGGATCCTCTCCAACTCCCGCTGGATCATGGCAAAGCCCGCCTGCCGGGTCTCCTCCCCGGCGTAATCCACCAGGTACTCCGCCAGTGTCATCAGGGCATTGGGGTGGCAGCAGTTGAGGATCTGCCCGCTCTTACATAGGGACATAAAGCGATCGCCGGTGCGTCCCTCCCGATAGCAGGCCGTGCAAAAAGAGGGGATATGCCCGTTTTCCATCAGCCAGCGTACCACCTCGTCCAGGGAGCGCTGGTCGGATACATCAAACTGCTCCGTATCGTGGGGACGCTCCTCCTCGGTATAGCCGCCCACAGAGGTGCGGGAGCCGCCGCTGACCTGGGAAATCCCCAGATGCAGCGCCTTGGAGCGCACCTGCTGGGATTCCCGGGTGGAGATGATCATACCGGTATACGGCACCGCCAGACGGATACAGGCAATGATCTTTTCAAAAATCTCGTCGGAAATGGAGTTATCAAAGGCCGCCGGGTCAATGTCATCCGCCCGCTTGATACGCGGCACGCTGATCGTGTGGGGGCCAACGCCGTGGGCCGCCTCCAGATGTTCCGCGTGCATGATCAGTCCGGCAAATTCATACTTGTACCGCTCCAGCCCGAACAGCACACCCAGTCCCACATCGTCGATCCCACCCTCCATGGCTCTGTCCATGGCCTCTGTGTGGTAAGCGTAATCATGCTTCGGCCCGGTGGGATGCAGCTGCTCGTAGCTCTCCCGGTGATAGGTCTCCTGGAACAGGATATAGGTACCGATCCCGGCCTCTTTCAGCTTGCGATAATTTTCCACCGTAGTGGCGGCAATATTGACATTCACCCGGCGAATATCGCCGTTTTTGTGGTGTACGCTATAAATGGTACGGATGCAGTCCAAAATGTACTCAATAGGATTGTTCAGGGGATCCTCGCCCGCCTCAATGGCCAGGCGCTTGTGTCCCATATCCTGCAGCGCGATGACCTCCGCCCGCACTTCCTCCTGGGTCAGCTTTTTCCGGGGAATGGTTTTGTTTTTCTGGTGATAGGGACAGTATACGCAGCCGTTGACGCAGTAATTGGACAGGTACAGGGGCGCAAAGATGACAATGCGGTTGCCGTAAAAGGCCAGCTTGATCTCCTCCGCGATTTTGTAAATTTCCTCTACCTTCTCCTGAATGTCGCAGGCCAGCAGCACGGATGCCTCCCGGTGAGTCAGGCCGGAACATACGCAGCCCGTCTCCGTCTTTTGGGGGCGTGCCTTTTCCAGAATGCTGTCGATCAGGGGAATATTCCGCTTGTTTGCCTCGGCATACTCCAGCGTGGCGCGGATCTCGCCATCGTGGATGAATTCCTCCGCCCGGGGGGATTTGGGATCATACTGTATCATAAGACCGTTTCCTTTCTGCATCCGATTCTATATAGTAAAAATAAAAAATCATGCCGCACCCCCGGGATGCAGCATGAAAAATCCTGTATGCCATGTCGCGCTGCCTTTCCATCGGGATAAACCCTCCTGTCAGGAATGCTTTCCAATTTTCGTTTATTGTATTCCTTTGTCCTGCAAAAGTCAAGCCGCAGCGCTCCTTATTTTTGTACCGCAACGGAAACCAAGGCTATCCCAACGCCGCCAGCACCAAAATCCCCAGCGTTTTCTGATAGATCTCCGGCAGCTGGACAAGGGGCAGCGGGTTTTCTCCCCGGCCGCACTCGATGGTGTAGCTTGGGCGGTCGTACTCCTGAATAAACCAATCCTTGTATCCCGCGTTGTCGGCGGCATCCGGCGTTGTCTCCAGCGAATAGCCGCTGGCCTGCGCCAATCGTTCCCCCAGCGCCTCGCCTCCCGGCGGCTCCTGCTGGCCAAAGCGCCAGTAGATGACCTCCCCCTGGGTGTGCAGGGAAAGGGTCAGCGCCGGATTCACGATCCGGGTCAGCCGGGCCATCGCCCGGGCTTCCGGCGCAGACAATGGCGCAGCGCCCACATAATCCCGTGGTGCCGGTTTGGTATAGCCCTGGGCAAACTTGATCTCCCGCGCCCTGTCCCAATTGGCCGGATACTGCAAATTCAGGTCAACGCCCCGGATGTTGGCTTTCCAGCCCTCCGGATAGGCAATGCTGGGAAAGTCCCCGGCGATCTCCTCCGTCTGCCGAAGCGCCGCCCCCGGCTCCAGCGCCCCTGTGACCAAATCTACCCCATCCGGGTCTACCATCGGCACCAGCGTGATCTCCGCCATGTCCCAAAGCTGCCGCGCCGAAGCCCCATAAAGCATCCCGCCCCCGGCGCGAATCTGGCACAATTCCTCCAGAAAACGCAGCAGCACCGGCGTGGTGATCCATTCGTTGGCATGGTGCGCCGCGTTATACAGCACCCGGCGCTTGCCCCGTCCCCAGCGAAGCCAATACAGCGGCTGCCCCAGCACGCTTTTTCCCATCTCCCCCACTCGCAAAAAGGGATACCGCGCGGCCAGTCCCTGCACACAATCCCCCACCAGAGCGGCGCTGTATGAAATTCCAAAGGGCACAAGAGAAAAATCCAGCGGCACCGTCAGCCACTGCCCCGGCTGCAATTGCAAAGGGTCGGTGCCGGGGTTCGCCGTCTCCAGGGCCTGTAGGCCGGTGTGATATTGCTTTGCGATCTGCCAGAGCGTGTCTCCCTGCCGGATGCGGTGGCGAACATAGCCCTGATACCATGGCCGCAGCGCCCGCTGGGTCTGCGCTCCCACTGCGCTATCTTCCCGCAAGCCGTTTTTTTCCTGAAAGGCCAGCACCGCCTGCCGCGTTTGCTCTCCAAATATTCCATCCGATGCCCCGGGGTTCTCCCCCGCGCGGCGAAGCCCCAGCTGCAGCCGCTGCACCAGCGCCCCTCGACTTCCTGCTTTCAAAATTTCCATGGCAAAATTTTCCTTTCCTCCGATACAATACTATGTTATCGTATGCTGGATAAGCAGATTTTGTCGCCTTTATTTTCTCCTTGCCGGGGAAAGCTGATATTGCGCCGACAATTACCGCGGTTTTTCGGTGCAGATTTATTTTTTGAAGGAGGTATTTGTATCGTGCAAAGATTTTGGAAAAAATTTTTGCCATCCCTGCTGGCCGTCTGCCTGATCCTCAGCACACAGATCGCCGCGCTGGCGCTGGATCTGGTGCCGGTGGGCAAGGCCGTGGGACTGGAAATGCAGCTGGACGGCGTCATGGTCGCGGGCATTTCTCCCACCGATCAGGGCAACAGTCCCGCCGGGGATGCCGGGGTGATCGTAGGAGACATGATCCTTGCGGTCAATGACGAGCCGGTGGACTCCGGTGCGGCGCTGCTGCAGCAGCTGGCTCGTTGGGATGGCGGCAGCATTACCCTGCGCATCCGCCGCGCCGACCGGGAACAGGAGGTGGAGCTGACACCTGCTGCCGGGGAAAACGGCGCCTGCCTGGGCTTGCTGCTGCGGGATACTATTGCCGGCATCGGCACCATCACCTATTATGACCCCGAAAGCGGCCAATACGGCGCATTGGGACACGGCGTGACCGAGGGCACCACCGGTCTGCTGCTGCCCTTGGAGGACGGCGTGGTGCTGGGCGCTTCCGTGGCGGAGGTGCAGACCGGTCAGGTCGGCGCGCCCGGAGCGCTGCAGGGGAAATTTGACGCCGAAGATATTCAGGGCGACATCCAAAAGAACACCAACGCCGGTATTTTCGGAAATCTCACCACCGCGCCTGCAGGCCAGACCGTTCCCGTTGCTGCGGAGGCGGAAATTCACGCCGGAGATGCGGAGATCCTCTGCAATGTATCCGGCACGGATATCCAGCGCTTTTCCATCCAAATCAGCCGCGTCACCAAGGATGACACCACCGGGCGAACCATGCAGCTGAAGGTCACAGACCCCACGCTGCTCTCCATCACCGGCGGCATTGTCCAGGGCATGAGCGGCAGCCCCATTTTGCAGGACGGCAAGCTAATCGGCGCGGTGACCCATGTGCTGGTGGATGACCCCACCTGTGGCTACGGCATTTCCATGGAGGATATGCTGACCACCGCCGCAGCCTAAAAACTCAGACCAGGTAGTCCAAAAAACGCAAAAGGACAGCAAAGGATTTTTTTCTCCTTTGCTGTCCAAAGCTTGCCATTATCTGCGATTTTTCAAATATAACGCACGGTTTCCTCTATCGGCTTGCGGGAGGCATGGTTCGGCAGGGGCGCAGCATCCGCCGCGGCGTAACCCAGATCCATCAGCATCAGGATTTCCTCGTTTTCCGGAAGCTCCAGCGCCTTTGCCAGCGCCTCGGGATCAAAGAAATTCAGCCAGCAACTGTCCAGACCGATATCCTTGGCCGCCAGCAGCATATGTGTTGCCACAATGCTGGCATCTTCTATGCCGGAATCTCGCTTTTCGCCAGGATAGTGATATACCCTTTCCTTGTCAAAGGCCACGACCAACACAGTCGGCGCCCCATAACGGCAGGGTGTGGCCACATCGATCTTTGCCAGCGCTTCCGCAGACTGGGCTACATAGATTTTCTGCTCCTGCAAATTTTTTGCAGTCGGTGCCAGACGGCCAGCCTCCAGGATCGCATCCAACTGCTCCTTGGCAATTTGCTTCTGCGCAAACTTTTTGCAGGAGTAGCGCTCCCGAATCACCTGTTTGAATTCCATTTTGATTCCTCCTTACCGTATTCTGTGAAATATATAGAAAAAAGACCCCGGAACAAAAGTCCCGAGGTCTTGGCAGGGGTTGAAGGGATCGAACCCTCGGCCTACGGTTTTGGAGACCGCCGCTCTACCAGCTGAGCTAAACCCCTATATAACTAAACTCTCTTCCGAAATGGCAAAGAAAATTAGACTTTGGTGGGCCTTCGGGGACTTGAACCCAGGACCGGCCGGTTATGAGCCGGCTGCTCTAACCAACTGAGCTAAAGGCCCCTGAAAAATATTGCCGCCACGATATTTCGTGGCGGCAATACCGTTCTTTGGCGCCTCCTGTAGGGCTCGAACCTACGACACTGCGGTTAACAGCCGCATGCTCTGCCAGCTGAGCTAAGGAGGCATATAATAGAGCCTAAGCCTAAGCGGCTTAGGCTCTATCTTTGTGTTGGCATTGACCTATCTTTCCAGTCCGTCTCCAGACAAGTATTGTCGGCAT
>CAVBJJ010000020.1:0-34348 GCA_963595735.1 bacterium | reverse complement strand
ACCCGGCGCTATGGCCGGGAGGCAAACAGGAAAACAAAGGAGTAGGAAAAAGCTGGCTCACGGACTGGAAAACACAGTCGCAAGCCAGCTTTTGTTCTTTTTCGGATTTGATCTACGCGCTATACGCCGGGTACTTAGCCCTGCACGGGGATGCACCAGCCATAGGGGTCTTCGACCTTGCCCCACTGGATACCGGTGAGGGTGTCATACAGCTTGTGGGTGACGGGGCCAATGCCGCCATCGGCGACCTGATGGGCTTTCCCCATGTAGCCCAACTCGCCAATGGGGGAAATGACAGCGGCCGTACCGGTGCCCCAGGCTTCCTCCAGGCTGCCATCCTCCGCCGCGGCCATCAGCTCGTCCACGGACAGGAGACGCTCCTCTACCTCGTAGCCCCAATCCCGCAGCAGCTGCAGGCAGCTCCGGCGGGTGATGCCAGGCAGCACACTGCCGTTGAGCGCCGGGGTGACGATCTTGCCCTTGATCTTGAACATCACATTCATGCTGCCGACTTCCTCGATGTACTTCTGATGCACACCGTCCAGCCAGAGCACCTGGGCATAGCCGGCAGCCTCCGCCTTGTCTCCGGCGCGGAGAGAGGCTGCATAGTTGCCGCCGCACTTGGCATAGCCGGTGCCGCCGCGCACCGCGCGAACATCGTCATGCTCGATCATGATGCGAACGGGGTTGATGCCCTCTTTGTAATAGCTGCCCACGGGGCAGGTGATGATGCAGAAAATGTAGTGAGAGGCGGTATGGACGCCGACATGGGGATCCACCGCAAACACAAAGGGACGGATGTACAGAGAGGTTCCCTCCGCAGAAGGCACCCAGTCCGCATCCAGCGCCACCAGCTTTTGCAGAGCATCCAGGAACACATCCTCCGGAATCTGAGGAATACACAGGCGCTCGGCAGAATCGTTCATGCGGTGCAGGTTATCCGAGGGTCGGAACAGCTGGATTTTTCCCTCCTTGGTGCGATATGCTTTCAGTCCCTCAAAGATCTCCTGGGCATAGTGGAAAACCATGCAGGAGGGATCCAGGCTGAAAGGACCATAGGGAACGATGCGGGCGTCATGCCAGCCCTCACCCTTGTCATAGTTCAGCAAAAACATATGGTCGGAAAAATATGTACCAAAAGGCAGGCCGTTCAGGTCGGGCTTTGCCTTGGGTGCAGTTGTTTTTTCAATGCGGATGTTCATGATCCTTTTCCTTCTTTCCTTGTTTGATTCACCGGTATAGGTATCGGATCCCAGAAGCGCAAAACGCCTTGTGTGATCCGCACCCTTAATATAATAAAATACAGGAAAAACCCACAGGCTTCAAGAGCAAAAGCTGGGTTTTTCCTGTTTTTTCCAATTTTTCTGCTCCGGCGGCCTATTTTTTATAGGAATCCGGCACAAACAGCAGCAGGATCGGGAACAATTCCAGGCGCCCCAAGAGCATATCGAAGCTCAAGACGATCTTGCTGAAATCGCTGAAATGCGCAAAGTTCCCCGTGGGCCCCACGGTGGAAAGACCGGGGCCGATGTTGTTAAAGCAGGCGATCACCGCGGTGACATTGCTGGTGAAATCGAAGTTATCCACGCTGATCAGCAGCATGGTCAACAGCTGAATCGCAACGCACAGGCCGGTATAGCCCAGCGTTGCCGTGACTACTCTTTCGTCCAGCGCCGTGCCGTTCATATGTACATGGCGGATCGCGTTAGGCTGGAGTGCCTTGTCAATAGCACGGCGCATGGCTTTCCACAGCACACACAGCCGCGCCACCTTGAATCCGCCGCCGGTACTGCCGGCGCAGGCGCCCACCAACATCAACAGTACCAGAATGCCCTGACTGAGCGCCGGCCACTGCCCAAAGTCCACAGACATAAAGCCGGTCGTGCTGACCACGGTCGCCACCTGAAAGGCCGCATGGCGCAGGCTTTCCATTACGCCGGAAAAGCGCGGCAGGATGTTGATCGTGATGACCAGAACTGATATGCCGACAATTCCACCGAACACCCGCAGTTCCTCATCCATTGCCGCCCGGCGGAAACGCCGCAGAAGCAGCAGAAAGTACACACCGAAATTGACGGAAAACAGCAGCATGAAGATCGTAACGACCCATTGGATATAGGGACTGTAGGAGGCAAAGCTGTCGTTTTTGATGCTGAAGCCGCCGGTGCCCGCGGTAGAAAAGCTGGCCGTCAGCGCTTCAAACAGGCTCATGTGTCCCGCCAAAAGCAAAATCACCTGCAGCAGCGTCAGCGCCAGGTAGATACCATAGAGGATCATAGCGCTTTGCCGCATACGAGGTACCAGCTTTTCCACGGTGATCCCCGGACTTTCCGCACGGAGAATGTGGATCTCGTCTCCGCCGCTGGCTTTTTGCCGTCTTTTCGGAGAGACCGCAAGCACGAACACCAGCACACCCATGCCGCCCAGCCAGTTGGTAAAGCTGCGCCAATACAGGATGCTGGCAGGCAGATGCTCCACCTCTGTGAGAATGGTCGCACCGGTGGTGGTAAAGCCGGATACCGTCTCGAAAAAGCAATCGACCATGCCGGGAATCGCGCCGGACAACCGGAACGGCAAGCCGCCCAGCACAGAAACGATGATCCAAGCCAGACCGACCGTGATCAGGCCGTCTCTGGCCTGAAAGCTGCGGCGGTCGTTGCGCACTCGGATGCACAAAAGCCCGATCACACCCAAAATAATCATAGACAGTCCGAAGCCGAAAATTGCGCCGCCCTCCGCCTTTGCCAAGGCAATGCCCAGAGCGGGAAGCATGAACAGCGCCTCCACCAGCAGAATGCGGCCTATAATATTGACCGTACCACGATAGTTCATATGCCTATCCCATACTTTCCTTTTTCTCCGCGCGGAAAATGTCGTTCAAATCCAGAATCACCCGCTCGGCATTGGCCACAACGATCACGGTGTCTCCCGTTTCCAGCGTGTCGTCGCCGCCTGGGATCAGACTTTTCCCCATGCGGGTGATACACGCCAGAAGCATTCCCGGCTTCAGCGGCAGCTTGCGCAGGGGTACGCCGCGGTGCTTGGTTTTTTCCGTTACATCAAACTCCAGCGCTTCTACCTGGCCATCCGCCAGATGATGCACCGTCAGGACAGAGGAGCCGTCCAGATTCTGCATGGCGCGGACATAGCGGACGATAACCTGGGCGCAGAGCTGCTTGGGACTGACAACGCAGTCCAGCCCCTGGCCGCGGAACAGGTCGGTATACTCCGTCCGGTTCAGCTTTGTGATGACCTGACGCACGCCCACACGGCTGGCAAACAGCGAAACCACAAGGTTTTCCTCGTCCATATCGGTCAGGGTGATCACACTGTCCATGGCCTCGATATTTTCCGCGCGGAGAATGTTCTGGTCGGTGCCGTCCGCATGGATGATCATGGTGCCGGGCAGCTGCTCCGCCAGAAGCTCCGCCTTGTTGCGGTTGCACTCCAGCAGACGCGTGCGCACATGATTTTTCTTTAGCATTTCCGCCAGGTGCCGGGCGATCCGGCTGCCGCCGATGATCATAACATCCCGCACCTTATGCCGTGGGATGCCCATGCCCTCCATCAGCAGTCCCAGCTCCGAGGAAGCCGCCGTGACATAGATTTTATCTCCCGGCTGAAGGACAAACTGGCCGTTGGGAATATAGGCCTTTTCCCCACGCTGAATAGCGCAGACCAGCGCGCGCATTTTCAGCTGCTGGGGAATATCGGACATTTCCAAGCCGTCCAGCGGGTCGCCGGAAAGAACCACGGTCTCCACGATTTCCACGCGCCCTTTGGCGAAGGTATCGCGCTTGAGAAAGCCGGGGATCTGGGTCAGACGGAAAATTTCCTTTGCCGCGATCAGCTCCGGATTGACCGTCATGGACAAGCCCAGTTCATCCTTGAGCAAGAACATCTGTTCATTATACTCCGCGCTGCGCACACGGGCGATGGTGTTTTTGCAGCCCAGCTTTCTTGCCACGATGCAGCAGAGCATATTTAATTCATCCATATGGGTGACCGCGATCAGCAGATCACTGTCCGGCGCGCCGGCCTCTTTCAGAACAGAAAGACTTGCGCCGTTGCCGCAAAGGGTCTTGATATCCAGCATACCCGCGATTTGTTCCAGGCGCTCCCAGCACCGGTCCACCAGCGTGATGCTGTGATTTTCTTTTACAAGCTGTTTGGCTAAAGTGAAGCCCACCTTGCCACCGCCAATGATGACGATTTTCATACGCGCCTCCCCCGCCTCCGATGCAGTTCGGAGCCATGCTTTTGGCTGTTTTTTGTCCATTGCAGACTGCGCACACGGGCGCATTCCCGTGTCAGCTTGTCAAAAAAGTCTAAGACTTTTTTGACTTCGCTTATCCGTCGAGTATTTTGGTGGAGCCAAAATACTGTGGGAAAGCCCAGAAAAGGGCTTTCCGCGGCGGTTTATCTCATTGAGGCGGGTCTTGACCCCCTCAAACTCCCCCGCTGCTGCGGTGGCTTCTGCTGGCTGTCTGTTTTTTTGATAGTCTCACACGGGCACAGCCCGTGTATGTAACCCTCATTCTAATCTCACCGGGGTGGATTTGTCAACTATATATTGTCAGACTTCCGCAAGTTATGGTATACTGTTTTTGTACGACAATTTCTTTTGTATCTTTTCATGGAAGGAGGCAATTCTGTGGGGAATCTCACCAGCGCGCTCAGTCAATTGGATTTTTCTGCACTTTGCACCGCAGTCTGCCGGATCTTGCTTCCCATTCTTGTCATATGGCTCCTTTCCCGCTGTGTGCGCAGCCTGCTGCGTGAAAAATACACACCGGAGGTGTGGGCGTATCTCGGACTGCCCAACGGAAAAAATCTTCCCATCCGCCACTGGGAGTGCATTTTAGGCAGCAGCCACAGCGCGGATCTTGTGCTGCCGTTCAAGGGCATCGCCCGCAGCCACGCCACCCTGATGCGCAACGATATCGGCCAATGGCGGCTGTATGGACTGGACATGGCCAAGGCGGCCAACGCCACCACGGCAAACGGACGTCCCGTCCCGGAAAACGGCGTCTTGCTGCACGATTGCATGGACTTTTCCCTTGCGGGACACGAGTTCCGCTTTATCGACTTAAACGAGTCCGAGCGGGACGCGCTGGAGCGCCGCCGCAGCCAGCCGGGCCGCCGCGTCAACCCCGGTCTGAGCCTGCTTTTGCTGACGCTGATCCAGGCTGTTCTGCTTCTGGAACACATCCTGCACACCCAGCCGGAGCATGTCGCCTCCATCCTTCTGGGCTTTGGCGCGCTGATCGCGGTGCAGTGGATCGTCTATTTTTTCCTGCGCGCCATCGGCCGCACGGGCTTTGAGGTGGAAACGCTGGCTTTCTTTTTGTCCACGCTGGGGCTTTCCGTTGCCGCAACCTCCGTACCGGATGATATGCTCAAGCAAACCATTTTGCTCATGGCCGGCATCGTCATGTTTTTGCTGTTGGGCTGGTGGCTGCGTGATCTGCAGCGCGCCAAGCGCTTTCGCTGGCCGGTCGCCGTGGTAGCGCTGCTGCTGCTGGGGCTGAACCTGGCGCTGAGCACCGCTATCTTCGGCGCCAAAAACTGGCTGCAGATCGGCGGCATTTCCATTCAGCCCTCCGAATTCGTAAAAATCGCCTTTGTCTATGTAGGCACCGCCACGCTGGATCGTCTGTTCCGGCGGCGCAATCTGCTGCTGTTCATTGCCTTTTCCGCCGTGTGTGTCGGTGCGCTGGCGCTGATGGGCGACTTTGGCACGGCGCTTGTCTTCTTTGCCTGCTTCCTGGTCATCTCCTTTCTGCGCAGCGGCGACCTGGCAACGGTGGCGTTTTCCCTTGCCGGAACCGGTTTGGCCGGTTTTCTGGTCATTACAGTCAAGCCGTATATCACCAAGCGCTTTGCCACCTGGGGTCATGTGTGGGAATACGCCAATGACGCCGGGTATCAGCAGACCCGCGCCCTGTGCGCGGTGGCAAGCGGCGGATTGTTCGGCGTCGGCGCCGGAAACGGCTGGCTGAAAAACATCGTTGCGGCCAACACCGACATGGTCTTTGCCGTGATTTGCGAGGAGCTGGGGCTGATCGTGGCGCTGGCCGCCGTGGCTGCGCTGCTGATCCTGGCCTTTGCCGCCGTACGCAACGCCTCTTATGGACGCAGCAGCTTTTATGTCATCGCCGGCTGCGCCGCCGCCACGATGCTGCTGGTGCAGATGGCGCTGAATGTGTTCGGCTCGCTGGATCTGCTGCCCTTTACGGGCGTGACCTTCCCCTTCCTCTCCCGGGGCGGCAGCAGCCTGATCTCCTGCTGGGCGCTTTTGGCCTTTATCAAGGCCGGAGACACCCGTGCCGGGGCAAGCTTTGCCACAAAGTCCCCGGATATGTACACCAATATACCGCCGGAAGCCCTGCGCGCTGAGGGAGACGAGGCAGACGAGGACGAATTCGAGGACTTTGCGGAATTTGACGCGTTTGCCGAGGATGCGTTTGCGGACGAGGACGATGATGAAGCCAGCCCCCAATACACGGCCCGCAGCCGTAAAAGACGAAACACGAGGTAAGCCATGAAAAAGGTTAAAAATCGCACTGCCTGTGCATTGCTTATCATTTTGGCGATCGTGGTGGGACTGGGCGTGTTCCTGTTCCGCCTGTATCGCGATGGCGCGGACTGGGCCACCTTCCGCGCCAACCCTACTATATATAAGGACGGCGTGCTGGACACCGGCACGATCACCGACCGCAACGGCACCGTATTGGCCAGCGCCGGAGACGGGATCTATCGCTATGCCGATGATCCCATCCTGCGCGCCGCCTGCCTCCACGCCGTGGGCGACTACGGCGGAAATATCGGTACCGGGGCGCTCACCGCCTTTTCCGACCGGTTGACCGGCTATAATTTCATCAACGGTCTTTACAGCTTTACCGGCAAGGGCAAGACCCTGCGTCTAACGCTGGACGGCAAGCTGCAATCTGCCGCCTATCAGGCGCTCAACGGGCGCAAGGGCGCGGTGCTGGTGGCGAATTACCAAACCGGCGAAATTCTATGCATGGTCTCTGCGCCGAGCTACGACCCCAACACCAGCATTGATCCGGAAAGTCTGGACGGCGTGTACCTCAACCGCTGCATCAGCAGCATCTTCCCGCCCGGCAGCATCTTCAAGCTGGTCACCGCCGCCGCGGCCATCGAAAACATCTCCGACCTGTCCTCCCGCAGCTGGACCTGCACGGGGCAGCTGCAGGTGGGCGAGGATATCGTCACCTGCACTGGCGTGCATGGGGAGCAGAGCTTTGAAACCGCGCTGGCAAACTCCTGCAACTGCGCCTTTGCCCAAATCTCCCAGGAGCTGGGCGGGGAAACGCTGGCCAAGTATGCCGCGGACTTTGGCCTGACCAAGGTGCAAAGTCTCAACGGGATCACCACCGCCGCCGGCAGCTTTGAACAGGCGCCCGCCGGCAGCGTCAACCTGTCCTGGTCGGGCATCGGCCAGTACAACGACCTGATCTGCCCCTATTCTTTTCTGCGCTATGTGTGCGCCATCGCCCACGGCGGCAGCGTGCAGGAGCTAACGCTTCTGCCTGGAGAGAGCAGCGGAAAAACACAGCTGGTCGATTCCGAGACCGCCTGGAAGCTGACGGAGATGATGCGCTATAATGCCCAGACCACCTATGAATCGGATTCCCGTTTTCCGGGGCTGGAGATCTGCGCCAAGACCGGAACCGCGGAGATCGGTACCAACGGTACGCCCCACGCCTGGTTTACCGGATTTTTGAAAAACAGCGACTCCCCCCTGGCCTTTATCGTCCTGGTGGAAAACGGCGGCGGCGGACTAACTGCGGCCGGAGCCGTTGCCAACACGGTGCTGCAGGCCGCCGTAAACGGATAAGCCCCCTTCCCCCGCATTTGCCTTTTCCCGTTTCCCCATCAAAAAAGGAGCCTAGAGAGAATGAAACGATTTTGCCGTGAAAGAGTGTGGATGATCTTCCTGCCGCTTACGATCGTGTATTGGGAGATCCTGCTGAAGCTCTGGTGCTTTGGCAAGGTGCCAGGAAATGCCATTGGTATTACCATTTTGTTCAGCCTTTCCGCCGGATTTTTGCTGACCGCATTCTGCGCCATCCGTCCCGGAAAGTGGCAGATTGGCAGCACAGCAGTGTTGTTGTTCGCCGGCTACCTGCTGTTTGGTACCCAGGCGGTATACTACAAGGTGTTTAAGACCTTTTTGGCGCTGTACTCCATCGGCGGAGCCGGAAACGCATTTTCCAGCTTCTGGCGGGAGACACTCAGCGGACTGCTGCACACCCTGCCGGTGGCACTGCCCATGCTTTTACCGCTGGTGCTGTTCTTTTTGTTTTGGAAAAAAATCTTTCTTCCCCACTATTCCGCCTGGAAAAAGTGGAAAATGCTGGCGCTGTTCTTCCTGCTGCATCTGGTCGCGCTGCTGACGATTCTGGAAAACTCCACCGGCGTGATCAACCCCCGCTCCCTGTATTGGGACAGCTATATCCCGGAGCACACCATGCGGTATTTCGGCTGCCTAACCAATCTGCGGCTGGATATCAAGCAGCTGGTTTTCCCCTCGGAGCCTGCCGCGAGCGTGCCTGCGGACACCGTAGGATCCAACGCAAAGACGGATACGGATCCCAAAGGCACGGACGCTGCTGCGGACCCCAAGGATGCAAAATATGACGCCAATGTGTTGGAAATTGACTGGGATAGTCTGATCGCCAACGAGTCCGATCCCACCATGCTGGAAATGCATCAATACTTCTCCACCAAAACGCCCACGCTGCAAAACAAATACACCGGATATTTCAAGGGCAAAAATCTGATCTGGATCGTGGCGGAGGGCTTTAGCTCCTGGGCGGTGGACAAGGAACTGACCCCCACGCTGTATAAAATGTCCCAGTCCGGCTTCCGCTTTCAGAATTTCTATAATCCCCTGTGGTATGTGTCCACCAGCGACGGTGAATTCACCACCGACCTTTCCCTTTTGCCCCGCAGTGGTGTTTGGAGCATGTCCCGCAGCAGCAAGGACTATCTTCCCTTTGCCATGGGCAATCTGCTGCGGCAGCAGGGCTATACCTGCAACGCCTTCCACGACGGCTCTTTGAGCTATTATGATCGGAACAAGAGCCACCCCAATCTGGGGTACGACTTCTTTGCAGACGGCGCCGGGCTGCAGCTGAGCAAGTCCTGGCCGACCTCCGATCTGGAGATGATGGAGCAGTCCATCCCCATGTATGCAGACAACACGCCGTTTCACACCTATTACCTGACCATCAGCGGACACATGAACTATAACTTCGGCGGAAACAACATGGCCGCAAAGCACAAGGACGCCGTTGCGGATCTGCCATACTCGGAGGGTCCCCGCGCCTATCTTGCCTGCAACATCGAATTGGATCAGGCCGTCTCCTACCTGATGGATACGCTGGAGGAAAAGGGCATTCTGGACGACACGGTCATCGTGCTGTCCGGCGACCACTACCCCTATGGCCTGACGCAAAGCGAGATTGAAGAACTGGCCGGCGGCGATGTGGAGGAGAATTTCGCGCTGTATCACTCCAGCCTGTTTATCTATAATGCCGCGATGGAAAAGCCCGTGGATGTGGACAAGGACTGCTGCGCGCTGGATATTCTTCCTACGCTGTGCAACCTGTTCGGGCTGCCCTATGATTCCCGGCTGCTGATGGGACAGGACATTCTCTCAGACGCCTCCCCCCTGGTGGTTTTCGGCAACCGCAGCTTTATCACAGATCAGGGGCGCTATAACGCCGCCACCAACAGCTTTACCCCCGCCGAAAACAGCGCTGCGGACGACAGCTATGCCGCCGCCATGCTGGAACAGGTCAACAAAATGTTCCAGTACTCCGCAAATATCATCGACTATGACTACTACAGCCGGGTCCTTCCGCAGGATTGACCCGCAAGAAAGGTATCGCTTCCCATGACTGATATTGTCATTCGTGACCTGGTAAAATCATTTGAAGTGGGCGAAACGCTGCTGGACGGCGTGAGCCTGGAGATCACCGCCGGAGAGCGCGTGGGTCTGCTGGGGCGCAACGGCTGCGGCAAAACGACCCTCTTTCGCATCCTCACCGGCGAGATCCACGAGGACGCAGGCCAGGTACATATTGCGCCGGGGCGCAGACTGGGGCTGATCAGCCAGATCCCGGTTTACCCGGAACACTACACCACAGAGGATGTGCTGAAAACCGCCCATGCTCCCATCTATGCCCTGCAGGACAAGCTGACAAAGCTGGCGGAGGACATGGCGCATTCCCCCTCCCCTGCGCTTCTGGCGGAATACGACCGCTGCACGGCGAAGTTGGAGGCGCGGGACGGCTATCATATCGACCACAACCGCAACCGCGTGGCCAACGGTTTGCGCATTCCCGAGGAGATGCGCCGCCGTCCGTTTGCGCTGCTTTCCGGCGGAGAAAAGACCCGGGTCAATCTGGCACGGCTGATTCTGGAGGACACCGACATTCTTTTGCTGGACGAACCGACCAACCATTTGGATCTGAAAGCCACCCAGTGGCTGGAGGAGTATCTGCTGCGCTTCAAGGGCACGGTGCTGGCCATTTCCCATGACCGCTGGTTTTTGGATCATGTGGTGCAGCGCTGTATCGAGATTGAGGACGGCAAGGCGCAGTTTTACTCCGGCAACTACAGCTTTTATGTGGAGGAAAAGCAGCGCCGCTATGAGGAACAGCTGCGGCGGTATGAACGAGATCAGGCCAAGCTTGCCCAATTACAGGCCGCGGCGGACAAACTGCATCTTTGGGCATTTATGGGCAATGACAAGCTGCACAAGCGCGCCTTTTCCATGGAAAAGCGCATGGAAAAGCTTTCCACAACAGAACGCCCCAAAAAAGCCCGGGTCATGCAGCAGCGCTTTGGTACGCAGGAATTTTTCGGCGATGAGGTACTGGTGATCGAGCATCTGAAAAAGTCCTTTGGCGAGAAGCTGCTGTTCCAGGATCTAAATCTGGAAATGACCGGCGGCGAGCGCGTTGCGCTGATTGGCGACAACGGCACCGGCAAGTCCACCCTACTGAAGTTGATTTTGCAGCAGGAGCTTCCGGACGCGGGATTTTTATATCAGGGTCCCGCGGTAAAAACCGGCTATTTGCCCCAGATTGTGGAATTTGACGACCCCAACCGGAACCTGATCGACACCCTGCTCTATGGCATCAAATGCACACCCCAACAGGCGCGGGATCAACTGGCACGGTTTTATTTCCGTGGCGAGGATGTACTGAAACCCGTTTCCGCCCTCTCCGGCGGCGAACGCAGCCGCCTGAAGCTGTGTATGCTCATGGCAAACCCCATCAACCTGCTGATTCTGGACGAGCCGACCAACCATCTAGACATCGCCAGCCGGGAGTGGATCGAAGCTTCCCTGGCCGACTATACGGAAGCGCTTTTGTTCGTCAGCCACGACCGCTTTTTTATCCAGCGCTTTGCCACCCGGATCTGGTATTTGGAAAATGGAACCGTGCTGGACTTTCGCGGAGATTACGACGCTTTCCTTGTCTATCAGGCGCGCCAGGCGCAGCTGGCCGCGGCACAGGCTCTGGCTACCCCGGACAAGCCGAAAGCATCCAAGCCCAAAAAGGAAAAAGGCGGCGCCTCCCCCGCCAAGCGGATCGCCAAGCTGGAGAGGGAGATTGAAAAGCTGGAGGCCGCACTTTCCCAAAAGGAAAACGAGGCAAACGAAAACGCCAGCGACTATAAGAAGCTGCTGGAGATCCAGCAGGAACAGGACGCGTTAAACGAAAAACTGGCCGCGCTTTACGCCGAATGGGAGACACTTTCCGAGGCTTTGTAATTCCTTCCGGAAAAATTTTCATTTTTTTCGATTTTCCTATTGACAAATCCACCGTCTTATCGTATACTGATAAAGCTGTTGCGAAACGGGAGCATAGCTCAGCTGGTTAGAGCACTTGCCTTACAAGCAAGGGGTCACTGGTTCGAGTCCAGTTGTTCCCACCACAGCAAAGACTTCGTTTCAGCTTTATATTTGCCTCTGTAGCTCAGTTGGTAGAGCGACGGACTGAAAATCCGTGTGTCGTTGGTTCGACTCCGACCGGAGGCACCATTTGCGGGCGTAGCTCATCTGGTAGAGCGCCACCTTGCCAAGGTGGAGGTAGCGAGTTCGAGCCTCGTCGCCCGCTCCAAAAATAATTTAGCGGCTCTTGAGCCGCTAAATTCATGGCGCCATAGCCAAGTGGTAAGGCAGCGGACTGCAAATCCGCGATTCCCCGGTTCAAATCCGGGTGGCGCCTCCATTGTCGGAGCAAAGCTTGTTTTGCTCCGATTTTTATTTTCCATATCTCACAACAAGGCCGGAAGCTTTTTGCTTTCCGGTCTTTTTTCATTCCCCTCCCTGCAGGGAATTTTCTGCTGAATTTTCGGGGTTCGTCTGCACATATGCACATATTTTTCTAATTTTTTTCTAATTGCAAAAGCCAGGATTGTGTGCTATGGTTTACTCACATCAAATCCGTCTTGCGCGGATTGATGCAATCGTTATCATTTTTTATCATTGAAAGGAGTCAAGCGCAACCATGTTGATCTATCCAAACAATCCGCAGTCCCTGAATGAAATGCTGGCCTACAAAGACAGTACTTATGAAATCGTCTCGACCGTGGCGTTTCTGATTGGCGTTCCGGAAAGCATTTTTCTCAATGAACACGAACCGCCGCAGCACGAAATTTTTGAGCGTCTTTACAAAAACAAACACGCCAGAATCATTCGTGATTTGTGCATCATCCGTACCTGCATTGAGCGCAATTTCAAAAAAATCAATACCTTTATGAAAACTTGTTATTGCGGCTTGCAGTCTGTGCCGGAATCGCTGATCCCCTCCGGTGCTTTTGATGAGCTGAATCGAGACGGCATCAATTTTATCAAAAAGTCCAGTACTAAGCTTTGTCATCATATCATCGAGATCAATCGGATACTCTCTGATCGAATCAATAATTGCAAAAACTTGTTTCCGACCTGGCTGCGTTGGGAGTATATCAAAGACCTGTTTATCATGCCGGACGGCCTGACCGAAAACGGAACAAAGGTAGCGGCAGAACTTTATTATGAAAAAATGAATTTCTATCCTTACCAGATGTATATCAACTGGAGTCCTCACGATGCCGGCAATATTCTCTACTCCGATAAAAAATTCCTCACGCTGCTGTATGAGATGCACTATGATGCGTTCACGGAATACAGCAAGGTCTCCGACGCCGGGGACATGATCAAAAAGAACATTTACGACTTTATTTTCGGCAGTGAAAAAACCGTTATGGTCGTGGACTGCGAAAACTCCGACCCGTACAAGCTGTGCGCGGCGCTGCGAAGCCTGGACTATGCGGTCATGCAGAAAATTTCCAAAATCATCCTGTTTGACGATGTACACAGCGCCTCTGCCTGGAAACTCCTGGACAGCTACACCCAGATCCCCGTGGAGCACATTCTGATTGAGCGTGTCAAGCAGAACAAGTCCCTGGTGGACATTAAGCTGACTGCCAGAGCCTGCCAGGAATTTTACCAGAATCAGGTGGACTCATTTATCATTGTCTCCAGCGACTCCGACTATTGGGGGCTGATCTCCTCCATGCCCGACGCCCGCTTCCTGGTCATGATCGAGTGGGAAAAGTGCGGACCGGATCTGAAAGCCGCGCTGATCGATGATGGGATTTTCTATTGCGATCTCAACGATTTCTACTCCGGAAATTGTGAGGATATCCAGAACGACGCGCTTTTTAACGAGATGTCCCAGTGGCTCAACCAAAGCTTCCACTTGAATGTGCACGAGATGTTTGATGCAGCGCTGCGGAACACGCGGATCGAAATGTCCCCTACGGAGCGCAAGCAGTTTTACGACAAGCACATCCGGAACATGACGCTTTCCATTGGGGAAAACGGAGATGTGTCCCTTCACTTGAAGCGGAAATAGAGCCTGTAAATCTTTCATTCCATCGAGTCAGAGTTTTTCTCTCTGGCTCGATTTTTCAGGCTTTTTCATTTGTTTACATAATCCCCCTCGACAAGCCCTTTCCCCTGTGCTATGATGGATTTATTCAGAATCCGTAAACCTCTGGGAGGATTGACATATGATCGTCTATTTTTCTGGCACTGGAAACAGCCGTTATGTTGCCCAGTGGCTTGCCGCCGCTTTGGGCGACAGCTTATGTGACGCCGGCGAATACATCAAGCACAAAAAAACTGCCCAGCTGCATTCGGACAAGCCCTGGGTTTTTGTCGCGCCCACCTATGCCTGGCGACTGCCGCGACTGTTTGTCTATTTTTTGGAAACCGCCCAGCTCTCCGGTTCCAAGGATGCGTATTTCCTCATGACCTGCGGGCAAAGCATCGGCGGCGCGATGGCACATAACCGCACGCTGTGTCAGCGTTTGCAGCTGCACCACATGGGCACCGCAGCGATCGTCTATCCGGAAAATTACATTGCCATGTTCAATACGCCCAGCCCTGCACAGGCGCGCCGGATCCGTGCTAAGGCAGAGCCGGACATCCAGCTGGCCATCAGCCGCATTCGGGACGGCCGCCCCCTCCCCGTTCCTGAAAGCAAATGGAGCGGCAAGCTGGCCTCCACGCTGGGCAATCGTCTGTTCTATAATCTCATGATCAAGTCCTCCAGGTTTTACACGACCAATTCCTGCTCCGGCTGCGGACTGTGTGTGGAGAACTGTCCCCTGAACAACATCATGCTCACCAACGGCAGACCGGAATGGGGCAAGCGCTGCACCCATTGCATGGCCTGCATCTGCAACTGTCCCGCGGAGGCCATCGAATATGGCCGCCGCACTAAGGATCGACACCGGTACCACTGTCCGGAATACCAGGGCTAGCCCCCCTGCTCCCCCCACCAATATAACAACAACAGAAATCCCCCCAAATACGGTGTTTTTTCCGTATTTGGGGGGATTCCCTATTGAGAAATTGAGAAAAGGTAAAGAAGCATCTATATTAGTATTTGAAGCGGCGTGCGATGCACAGTCCAAGCACCAAAACGCTACTGGATACCGCCAGCAACATCACCTGGGTTTTCGTGGAGCTGGACTGGCTATCTCCTCCGGGTGACTGCCCCCCTGGCGCACCGCCCGGGGGCGTGGGGTCTTCCGCTCCGGACGCAGTATCCGTCCGGGCGTTTTCCTCTGTGTTGGTACTTTCACTTTTGGCCGGAGTTTCCGTGGTATTATCTGTCGCGTTTTCCGTTGCAGTTTCCGCTTGTGGCAATTCCAGCGGGGCGGCTCCGTCAGGGGGCGTTTGTGCCGTCTCCCTTGCCGCTGTGTTTTCTGCATCCGGCGTCTGCGTTTCGGCAGCACTCGCCGCGGAAGCGTTCTGCTTCTCGGCATCGGCACTATCGAACCCGCCCGGTGCGCCGCCAAAGCCACCGCCCATATCCATCGTACCCATATCCGCCAGATCCAGCGTACCGACATCCACGGTTTCCGTGCTGCCGGCAAGCTGCTGCCGCACGCTTTCCGTCCGCAGCTGGCAGAACTGCTTCAGTGTTTCCACACCTGTCTGGAATTCTTCATAGGTACAGAATGCCGTGGGGTCTTTTTCCACATAGGGCGCGATCAGTTCATAAGCGCTGTCGATAATACCCTGTATATCGACCTGATCCAGCATTTCGGCATACAGCGTCTCATATTGTTGCTGATAGCTTGTGTCGGAGAAGATCCACGCCTGCATGGGGCGATCCGAGAGCACCTTGTCAATGGCATCATTGACCGCCGAGGAGGCGTCGTTGCCCTGGAAAGTGCCAAAGGCAAGGTTGTAATCCCAGGGGATCATGGAAAGCTGACCGTCCTTTTCATAGAGGTAATAGTTGTGGATCATGCTTCCGGTGTAGCTGTCGCCATTGACCACGAAATTATGCACCACGAAATACCGGAGGACCTCCTCCACATTGACGACCTCGTCCAGGTTTTCATAGGCCGACAGTTGCTTCAGCGAGGCGATCAGCCGCGCCTTGTCTTTCTCGGTCACATCGGTTTTGGCATTGTCAAAGATATTGGAATAGCTGTCTGGGTCATCGTCAATGTATTGCAGCTTCACATCGTCCGAGCGCATACCGCCATCGTCATTTCCGGAATCCGGCTTCTGGCTTTCATTGCTGTCCGATTCCGCTGCGGTGCTATCGCTTTCCGACTTCTGTTCCTGTCCGTTCTCACCGTTCTGCTGAGGCATTTGCGTCTTATCGCCGCCCGGCGGCTCCGGCATGGCCCTGTCTCCCATCACCGCCTGCATCAGGCTTTTCTGGGCCTCCTCGTCCAAATCGGACAAAAGGCTTTGCATATCCTCCATGGTGAAGTGGTCAAAGTCCACCTCGTCCAATTTGGCGGTATCCAAATTCAGTTCTGCAAAGGCATTCCGAACAGTTTCCTCATCCAGAGAAAAATCTCCGCCGCCGAAGCCCTCACCCTTGTCGCCGCCGGCATTCATGCTGTCGGGCTTATATAATTCGCCGTAATCGCTGCCATAGTTGCGCTGCAAAAACGCCTCCTCAATGGCCTCCACCGCCAAATATAAGCCCCAGTCCTCCCCGTTCACCGTGATGTAAGCATAGCTGCACAGGGGAGCATTGACCCCAAAGGCGCCCATCATTTGATAGGTCAAGTAGTCTTTCATATAGGTGTTGTCCTGAATGATATTGTTCAGGCACAGCTTATCCAGGCCATGATAGCTTTTTCCGCTGTCATATTGGTCAAATTCGATCTTGAAGCTGTAACGGTCGGAATCCATGCTGGCCACCGTGGTCAGAGAGGTGTTTCCTTTGGCGCGAATGCCTACATTTTTGACCGCTTCTCCATCGATCAGCACGGAGCAAACCGAGTATTCCTCGCTTTGGGCAGTTTCCAGAAAACCATCCCAATCGTCGATAACGATGTCGATGGTATGAACCTTGGAGGTATCAAACAGCGTGTCCTGGTATGCTGCCGTCTGGGAGCTTTTGCGAATTCCCAGGACTTCCCCGTTCATGAACACCACGCACAGGAGCAGCGCAAGGATCACCACCACAAGACAGATTTTATCAATGTGCTTGTGTGTTGACATATCCGTCTCCTTATCCCATGTACTCGCCGTTATAGCTGACGAGAACCGCACTGTTTACACCGTGCATATCGGAAAGTTCGTTGATGAAGTCGGTATTATCCTCTTTCAGGCGAATCTCCAAATTCAGTTCCACACAGCCCTTTTGGGCAGACTTGCTTTTTGTCACACAGCGGGCGCAGTGGGTGCGCAGATAGTCCGTCGCCGCCACTTCCGCCTCGTGATCTGCACACTGGAGCACCACGATATAGGGATTGCTGTGGGATTTTTTATTCACAAACAGCAGCAGGATAATACCGATCACTACACTGCCGATCACCGCCAGCGGGATCATACCGGCTGCGAGCACAATACCGGCCGCAATTGCCCAAAACAGGAACGCAATGTCCAGCGGCTCCTTGATTGCCGTCCGGAAGCGGACGATAGACAGCGCACCGACCATACCCAGGGACAGCACCACATTGCTGGTCACCGCCAAGATCACCATACCGGTGATCATCGTCAAGGCAATCAGTGTGACGCCAAAGGACGAGGAGTACATCACGCCCTGATAGGTTTTCTTATATACCAAAAAGATGAACACGCCGATACCAAAGGCCAGAACCAGCGTCAGAACAATGTCCAAAGCGGACACTGCAGATACATTTTCCAGAAAACTGGATTTGAAAATGTCATTGAATGTCATTATGATCTCCCTTCTCAGCCGTAGATCCGGCATTGTGCATATTTGGAAAAAGCGGATACCCGCCGGCTTCCCAGTTGGATGGCTGCACGGATGTTATCCGGCAGAAAGGCATCCCACTTCACCTCCAGAACTATGGGGCTCTCCCCCGCCGGAACAGTGGCGCAATGGGGATCAAGAAAGTCCGTACAGCCCAGTCCCGTGCGAATGTCATAGTCCATGGTCACCCGGACATTTCCGGGGGCATAGACAAACGGCTCCCGGGTGTAATCCACAATCGTTTTGGGCCGCAGTTGCTTGGTTCGCATTTTGGAATATAATTCCTGAACCAGCGGCCTTCCAGAGAAAAGCATCCAGTCCAGGTCGCCATCCACGATTTTCTGCGCTTCCTGCGCTGTGAGCACCGCCTTTTGTTTATTGCCCAGCCCGGCCAGCTTGCTTTTCTTTTCCAGATGAATCAAACCGGTATTTTGATTGTAATAGCGAATCCGAAATTTTTCCCGGCGGCTGACCCCGTCCAGCTTCTCCCGCAGCGCGGTATCTGCCGGCGTATCAAAATACAGGCTGCGAATCCAATACTTACCATTGACCGCATAGGGATCCGGCTGCATCACCGCGCCAAGCCGCTGGCGCAGAATCAGCTGATCGGAATAAGAGATCATATGCTTCCATTCATGTCTGTAATCCATAAGAGCACCTCCTCCCTGTTGGGTGTTTCCTGATCTCGCGCTCTACGGTATCACGCCGCACTGAAGAAAGGCTGAAAAAACTTATGAATGTTTTGTAAATGTAAGAAGAATGTAAGACACAGGAAAAACTTCAGGTTTTATTCAGCTTATCTTCAACTTTGTACTTTATAATGAGTAGTAATCCAATATTGGGAGGTTTCCCCATGAAAATATTAGTAATTGAAGACGAGGTGCTTTTGGCGGATTCCCTCAAGGCGCTTCTGCAGGGAAAGGGCTTTGCCGTGGAATGTGTGTATAATGGCGAGGACGGCGCGGCCTATGCCGAGACGGGAATTTACGATTTGCTGATCCTGGATGTGATGATGCCCGGCATGAACGGTTACGAGGTGGCGCGAAAGGTTCGCGCCGACCGTTGTGGCACGCCCATCCTGATGTTAACAGCCAAAGCGGATCTGGAGGACGAGATTGAGGGGCTGAACGCCGGGGCGGATTATTATTTGACCAAGCCCTTTGACAGCCGAAAGCTGCTGGCCTGCATCAATGCGCTGCTGCGGCGGCAGGGCTCCCAGGTAAATGAGCTGGTACTGGGCAATACCGCCCTTGACCTCTCCACCTGCACTCTCTGCTGCGGTGAAAACCGGGTTCGGCTGTCGGCAAAGGAGTTTGATGTGATGCGCTTTTTGCTGTCTTCCCAGGGACAGATCGTCCCCAAGGAGCTGATTCTGTGCCGGGTTTGGGGCTTCAACTCCAACGCCGTGGAAAACCATGTGGAGGTTTATGTGGGGCTTCTGCGCAAAAAGCTCCGGCACATTGGTTCCAATATCCGTATCGAGGCCGTCCGGCGGCTGGGATATCTGGTGGAGGCAGATGAGGCATGATCCGAAAGCTGCGCGTAAAGTTCGTTGTGATCAACATGGCTATGGTCTCTATTATGCTCTGCATCATTTTCGGGCTGGTATATAACTCTACCCGGCACAATCTGGAAACCGAGAGCATTAACATGATGCAGGGGATCGCGACCCGCCCCATCGAGCTGGATCGTCCCGATATTCCAAACAAACAATTGCCGGAACTGAAATTACCCTATTTTTCCATTGCGCTCAACAAGGAGGGCGAGGTGATCGCCACAGGCGGTGGGTATTATGATCTTTCCGATGAGGCATTTTTGAAAACGCTCGTTGCAGAGGCAAATGCGACGCAGCAGCAGGTCGGCGTGCTGGACGAACGGGGGCTGCGCTTTTATCGCGCCGATACGCCTATGGGCGCCACGCTGGTATTTGCGGATATGTCCAGCGAGACCCGCACCCTGACCAGCCTGGTCAAGACCTCCCTGCTGATCGCCGTGCTGAGCTTTTTGGGCTTTCTTGTCATCAGTATCTTTTTGTCCCGCTGGGCTGTCAAGCCGGTGGCGGCGGCCTGGCTGCGGCAAAAGCAGTTCATCGCCGATGCCTCCCATGAACTGAAAACGCCGCTCACCGTGATCCTGACCAATGCGGAGCTGCTCCAAAGCGAGGGCTACACCCCGGCTGAGCGAAACAATTTTTCGCAGAGCATTCTGCTGATGGGGCAGCAAATGAAGCTGCTGGTTGAAAAAATGCTGGAGCTTGCCCGATCCGACACCGAACAATCTGCCCCAACCATGCAGCCAGTGGATCTCAGCAAGCTGGTGCTGGACAGCGCCATTTCCTTTGAGGGCGTGTTCGTGGACAAGGGCTTGCTGCTGGAAAGTCAAATCGAACCGGATATCACCGTGCAGGGCAACGGGCAGGCGCTGCAGCAGCTGGTAGACATTCTGCTGGATAACGCGCAAAAATACTCCGCCCCCAGCGGCGTAACTACCGTACAGCTCAGCAGCTGTGGGCAGACAAAATGCCGGCTGCAAGTCTCCAATCCCGGCGCGGCGATCCCGCCGGAAGACCTGAAAAAAATCTTCCAGCGCTTTTATCGCATGGACAAAGCCAGGAGCCGGGACGGCAGCTTTGGCCTGGGGCTTTCTGTGGCGGAAAGCATCGTGGCGCAGCACAAAGGAAAAATCTGGGCGGAAAGCCAAAACGGCATGAACACTTTTATCGCAGAATTGCCCAAAAAGGCATAGTGTGAGGACTTTGCTGCGATATGCAAAAAGAGCTACCTGACTTCATTTGAAAGCAGATAGCTCTTTTCTTGTGAATCATGAAATTCTGTTGCCAAATCGTTGCCACAAGGGGCGGCTTAAAAAGTCCAGTGTTTACGGGCTTTTTTTGAACCTGCGAAATTATTCCCACTCAATCGTCGCGGGCGGTTTGGAGGTGATATCGTAGACGATGCGGTTAATGTGCGGGACTTCGTTGACGATCCGCACGGAAATACGATCCAGGATATCATAGGGAATCCGCGTCCAATCCGCAGTCATGAAGTCCGAGGTCGTGACAGAGCGGAGCGCCAGCGTGTAGTCATAGGTGCGGCCATCGCCCTGTACGCCAACGGAGCGCATATTGGTCAGCACCGCAAAATACTGATTCATCGTGCCCTCCAGCTTGGCCTTTGCAATCTCATCCCGGAAGATGAAGTCCGCCAGCCGCAGCGTGTCCAGCTTTTCCTTGGTGACATCACCGATCACGCGGATGGCCAGTCCGGGGCCGGGGAACGGCTGCCGCATGACCAGATATTCCGGAAGCCCCAGCTCGCGTCCCAGCTGACGCACCTCGTCCTTAAACAGCATCCGCAGCGGCTCGATGATCTCCTTAAAGTCCACATAGTCCGGCAGCCCGCCCACATTGTGGTGACTCTTGATCACGGCGGCATTGCCAAGACCGGACTCGATCACATCGGGATAGATGGTTCCCTGCACCAGGTAATCCACCTGGCCGATTTTTTTTGCCTCGCTCTCAAAGACGCGGATGAATTCTTCGCCGATGATCTTGCGCTTACGCTCCGGGTCGGACACCCCGGCCAGCTTTCCCAAAAACAGTTCCTCGGCATTGGCGCGGACGAAGTGGATGTCCCACTTGTCAAAGGCGGCTTCCACCTCATCGCCCTCGTGCAAACGCATCAGGCCGTGATCCACAAACACGCAGGTCAGCTGACTGCCGACTGCCTCTGCCACCAGCGCCGCCGCAACGGAAGAATCCACGCCGCCAGACAGCGCCAGCAACACGCGGCCATCACCAACTTTTTCGCGAATCTGGCGGATGGCAGTTTCCTTGTAATCCCCCATGGTCCAATCGCCCTTGGCATGGCAGATCTCATACAGGAAGTTGCGGATCATCGCGGTTCCGTTTTCCGTATGATTGACCTCCGGGTGATACTGCACGCCGTAAAAGCCCCGGCTTTCATCACAAATCGCCACATTGGGGCAGGCATCGGAATGCGCCACCAGGCTGAAGCCATCGGGCACCTTTTCCATGTAGTCGCCGTGGCTCATCCAACTGATCCCCTGCTCCGGCAGGCCGCGGAACAGCTTGCACTCCGTGTTGAAGTAGGTCACTGTCTTCCCGTACTCCCGCGCCGTGTCGTCCGCGGCGGCGGTCACCTTTCCGCCCAGATTGTGCGCGATCAGCTGGCAGCCATAGCAGATGCCCAGCACGGGAACGCCCAGCTGAAACACCGCAGGATCCACCTGGGGCGACGCCGGGTCATACACACTGTTGGGGCCGCCGGTGAAGATGATGCCGATGGGATGCAGCTTGCGGATCTCCTCGATGGGCGTTGTGTAGGGCTTGACCTCACAATACACGCCGCATTCGCGCACGCGTCTGGCGATCAGCTGGTTATACTGACCGCCAAAGTCCAAAACAATAACAAGTTCATTCATAAAACCATTCCTCCTTGGGAACAATAGCCGGGAAAGGTGGTTGCGCCATGGCTATTATTGTGATTCGTACATTTATATTATTTTTCGCGCTCCTGCTGACCATGCGCCTTTTGGGAAAACGCCAGCTGGGCGAGCTGGAATTGAGCGAATTGATTGTCTCGATCGTGATTGCGGATCTGGCATCCAACCCTTTGCAGGACATCGGGATTCCCCTGCTCAACGGACTGCTGCCGATTTTCGTCCTGTTCTGCCTGGAGCTGCTGATCTCCGGCGTCAGCATGAAAAACATCCGGCTGCGCCGCCTGTTTTTCGGCGTACCCAGTATGCTGATCGACAACGGAAAAATCAATCAGGACGCCATGCGAAAAAACCGCTTCACCCTGGATGAGCTTGCCACGGAGATGCGCAGTCAAGGCTACACGGACTTCAGCAAGATACAATTCGCTGTGCTGGAAAACAACGGAAAGCTGAGCATTCTTCCCTTTCCGGAGGAATGCCCCGCGACCGCCGGGCAGATGGGCTGCACGACGGAAGAAACCGGACTGCCGGTGATCCTGATCAGTGACGGCCGCGTGCTCAGCCACAATCTGCGCATCATGGGACGGGATCAGAACTGGCTGACAAAAGAACTGAAAAAGCACGGCGCCGCCAGTTCCCGGGATGTCTATCTCCTGACACTGGATCACGCCGGACGCGTATACTTTGCAATGCGGGAGGCCATATGAAGAAAACCTATATCGCCGTCAGCATTCTGGCGGTCTTGCTGATCATAACAGCCTGGCATCTGCGCCATCTGGAAAATTTCATTCAAGAAGTGCAAGACGGCGTTGTCGCCTCACAGCAAACGGAAGACCGGACAGAGGCAATCGCGCTGCTGAAAAAATCCTTGAACCGCTGGGATGCGGAAATGCTGTATACCAACATCTTTTTGCGGCAAAATGACATTGACGCGATCAACAGCGCTTATTTTGACCTGATGCAGCAGCTGTACTCCCCGGACGGCGAGGCCGAGGCGGGATACCAGCAGCTTTTGCACGAGCTGCGCCGTGTTCACATGATCGAAAGCGTGAATTTTTGCAGTATATTATAGCCGGAAAACCTAAGAAAAACGAGAACTACTGGGCATTTTCCGCCTTTTTGTCGCCCAGCAGCTTACTCAGCTCGGCCATAAAGGTGTTAATGTCCTTGAACGAACGATACACCGAGGCAAAGCGCACATAAGACACCTCGTCCAACTCTTTCAGGCGCTGCATGACCATTTCTCCGATTTCGGTGGTGGTGGTCTCCCGCTCCAGAGAACTTTGCAGCTCCTGCTCCACTTCCTCCGCGATATGTTCAATATCAGCCATGGCGACCGGGCGC
The DNA here is from genome assembly GCA_963595735.1 of bacterium. GTDB lineage: Bacteria > Bacillota > Clostridia > Oscillospirales > Oscillospiraceae > CALWOS01. The sequence goes on along the minus strand of CAVBJJ010000020.1, from coordinate 10,754 downwards.
TTTTCACAGGCACGAACCATACCGTTGATCAGCTTGACCTTGTCGAAGCTCTGCCGGCTGCCATCGCGCTTGATCACCACCAGCGGCAGACGCTCGATCATCTCATAAGTCGTGAATCGGCGCTGGCAGGCCAAGCATTCTCTGCGGCGGCGGATGGTAACGCCCTCATCCGCGGGCCGGGAATCGATCACTTTACTGTCGGAAAATCCACAAAACGGACATTTCATATGGTACTCCCCCACTTTCCCCAAGTTTAGGCATATTTTTTGATATTATATCACACAATACAGTTGATTTCCAGACGAGAAATCAATTTTCGGAAAAAATATTGCCTATAATGTAAGCTCAAGATAAATATAAAAATCCGGAGCAAGCTTACGGCTTACTCCGGATTTTGCCGAGCGTTTACGGAAAAGATACGCCCATTCCGTATCCCCCGTTTACCAAAATCGCAAACCAGCGTATGCGTTTGCGATTTTGAGAGGAGGAGCAAGGGAGCGGGCGGATGACGTTCTTTTTTATAAAAGAACGTCGGAGCAAAGCGGACTTTGCTCCGACGTGTCGAGCGTTTACGGAAAAGATGCATCCTTTTCGCGTTCACCTCAACCAGTTCATTGGAGATATGCCTGCACTATGCTACGAATATCCGGTGAAAGTCTTACCGCATCCATTTTTCTGGTGATTTGGTTGTAAAGCGCTGCCGCTTGGTCTTCAAGTGATGAAAATGGATCGTTGGTATAGAACGCTTTTCTCCATGAATAGGTACCATTTTTATTGGGAGTACAGAAGAAGAAATCATAATAGTGATGCTCCTTCATCTTTTCCGTCTGAAAAGCAATAATAACCAGTTTCTCTCCTTCATTGATGGCATCACATGAGTATACATCTTCAAACAGTGTCCACCGATAACTTTGATTCATATGCTCCGGATGATAAACAACAGTTCCATCATCTTCTTCTGTCAATAAAGTCATGCTCTGAAGCAGCGGACTATTCTCGCACATATATCCGCCTTCGCAAGTCCATTCGATCTCATCCATCATCGTCTGAGATGATAACTTTGCGATAAACCGGCAAAGCAGAGCTGTGGTTTCAGAAGGAAGCCGAAGGTCGTGACTAACTAAATCATCTATGCTTACACTAAAAAATTGAGCTACTTTCCAAACCACATCAATACTGAGGCGCTTATTGGTATTTTCTTTCGCCGTGCGAGAAATATAGCCTGTACTAATGCCAAGCATCTTTTCCAATTCGCCCAATCGAATATCATTAGACTTGGCAAGATGGGTAATGTTAGAAACGAGAATGCTGTTGTCGAAATCGCCAATTGAGCTTAAATACTCTTGGATGTACTCATTCTGCCGTTCCTTCATTTCCTCATAGCCAGATGTATCTTCATCGCGTGTAGCAAAATCGATTATGGATTGGAGCATATTTCTAACCCCCAAGGCCTCTGTCAGTTCAGAGAACGATGTGGGATAAATCAGCGTTTTGGGTTCTCCCTGATATTCAAATTTATCCTCCATATACTCATCAAATTGCCGAGACATGATATCCCTCCTTCATATTGTTCAAATGTATTTTATAACTTGAACCATAAAATGTCAATAGTTCAATTGTTTGAATTGTGAATGATTATTTTGAAGGAGGGCGTTAGATTAAAATGGAGGCGCACCGGTTAATCCCCTGTGCGCCTCCATTCATCATTTCAGCCGTATGATTTGCTCATACAGCATCACAAATTTCTTCTCCACCACTATGTTATTGTGGTAGTGGCCGAAGAACCAGTATTTGAACTGGCAGCGTTCTCGGACTTCATCGAAAAAGTCCGTTAAAGCATCCCGCTGGTACTGTCCGCCGCTGAATGCATCCTGGATGCTGCTGGGACAGCAGTGCGTGATGATGTAGTCTACATCCCAACCAGCTTTGTCCAGCGTTTCTCTTGCAGTCTGGTATTCTTCCTCGCTGGGCAGTTCCTCTTTCCACCAGGAGCGGTGATTGACACGGAACAGCGCCCCTGCAGTATTAAGCTGTCGGAGCTTTCGCTCAAAGTCCGGATCGGCCGGCTCTAAAATACCGTCTTGGACATCGTGACTGCTTGCGCCGCCCATCGTAAAAATCCGCTTTCCGCAAATCTCATAAACCTGTCCCCGCATCAGATGCAGGACGCTGGGGCGAATCACTTGCACGAGTCCGCCGTGCCACTGGATGATTGGGTAGCTGCGGAGCAGGTCAAAATTTTCATGGTTCCCACTCACAAATAGTGTTGTAATCGGACTTTTTTCCAGCCGGTCCAGCCATTGCTGTTCGGTATCACTGCCATCCCAGATGCCACCGAAATCGCCGCAAATGACCAAGTAATCTTCTTTTGTCAAGTGCGCTTGCTCATAAAAGGCTACAGGGAGAAGTCTGCTGAAATCACCATGTGTATCGCCAGTCATAAAAATTGCCATTTCCTATACTCCATTCCTGCTTATAATTCCTGCTCCAGCACCATATCCGAGTCCCTGAACTGGATGCGAATGACTTCTGTGTTCTCCGCCGTAATCTTCTGGATAATTTGGCGGACGAACTCATCGTCAAATTCTGTGTAGCCTGCGTTGCATTCCATGATGCTGTCCCACATCTGCTGATGGCGGGCGGCCTGTTCCTCCAGGCTAACTTCCGTCTGCTGCGCCTCCGCTATCTGTGCTTTAAGCGCCTCTTTCTCAGTTGTCAGCGCTTTCATTTTGGCGTTCAGTTCTGTATTGTTCATATCGGCCAGCAGTTGATCAAGAAGTTCTTCCTGTTCTCTGCTCACAGTCTCTATGCGTTTTTTCAGTTCCAGTAGCAGAGTACCGGTCTGAGATAATGCCTGTTTGGCTTCTTCCGCCATTGCCAGTACATCGGGACAAACCTCTTGCCGGATAGCTGCAAATTCATTCATGGCGGCGAGGATCGCGTTGTGGAGCTTGCTCTCATCCAGCGACGGCGAGTGGTGGCAATATTTTGTGCCGAACTCCAGTCGGGAGACGCACCGCCAGACAATACGCTTTTTTCCGTTTCGTGCCCAAGTCACGCGCTTGTAGGGAGACCCGCATTCGCCGCACACCAGAAGTTCCGTCAAGGCATATTTTCCGGAGTATTTGCCAAGTTCCGTTTTCCCGCTTTTCTGCAGCACCTTTCGCTTGCTGGAACGGCGGGCCAATTCCGCCTGCACCTGGGCGAATAGTTCTCTGGAGATAATGGGCGGATGGTTGTTCTCTACATAGTACATGGGGCGCTCTCCGGTGTTTTTCTTCACTTTCTTCGTAATGCAGTCCGTGATATAGGTTTTCTGCAGCAGCGCATCGCCAATGTACTTTTCGTTTGTCAGGATATTGCGGATCACCGCCGATGACCATTGTTCCACCTGCGCAGCCGTGGGAACACCATCTTCTTCCAGTTCTTTCTTGATTTTTCCCAGGGTGCATCCGTCCAGATAGCGATGATAGATCCGCCGGATCACTTCAGCCTCTTCCGGAACAATTTCCGGCTGGCCATCTGCGCCCTTCCGGTATCCCAGCATCTTTTTATATTGGAACGGCACCTTTCCCGCTTCCGCGCTTTTCTGTTTGCCCCAGGTAACATTCTTGCTTAGGGATTCTGATTCCGCTTGGGCAAATCCGCTGAACAGGGTGATGAGGAACTCGCTGGATTCCGTGAGAGTATTGATGTTTTCCTTTTCAAAGTATACGCCAATCCCGCTTGCTTTCAGCATCCGCACGGTCTCCAGACAGTCCACGGTATTTCTGGCAAAGCGGGAGAGTGACTTGGTGACGATCAGGTCGATGTGTCCCCGCTTGCAGGCCGTGAGCATTTGATTAAACTGCGTCCGCTTTTTCATGCTGGTGCCGGAGATGCCCTCATCCGCGTAGATGCCCGCCATCTCCCAATCCGGACTTTCCTCGATTTTCTGTGTGTAGTACGCCTTTTGTGCCGTGTAGCTGTTCAGCTGTTCTTCACTGTCCGTGGATACCCGGCAGTAGGCTGCTACCCGCTTTTTCCCGCCGTCAGTGGTGTGGATCGTCTCCGGTGTTTTGGTAGCCGGGATGATCCGTACCCGCCGTTCCCGTGTTGCCGTTGTTGCTTCCATAAAACCGCTATTCCTTTCCTATTATCGCTTCATCCTGAAATTGTATCGTTACGGTATGCTCCTGTGAGATTGTGATGTAAGAAACCACACGATGGAAGTATCGCCAGTTGATTTGCGATGAGTGTCCGGGAATTTCGCGTGTGACATCTGGACAGCACTGATATCGCGCGGCTGCGCCTTGCAAAATCAGCGCTGCCACCGCTTCCGGCTCGTCCGGATGCTCCAATCCCCGGTTGATAGCGTTGTTCAGACGGATCACCTCCGCCGAGGGTACATAGCAGGTTTGGCCTGCTTGTCCGTGTGCATAAAATTGCCGGATACTCTCCTTTACCACCTGATCTGCGTCTGCGGAGATGGTGCAGCCGCAGGCCCCGCATTTGAGATACAGCTTATCCTTCTCCTGCCAGTGACCGCCAAGCCGTGTCAGCTTCTGTCCGCAGGCACAGGAAAAATACGGCATCAGGCGGGACAGAATGGGTTTCGGTTTTGGTGCGCATCTGTTCGCATTTTTCTCCGCTGTTTTCTGCTGTGCGTTTTGAAAAACCTCCGGACTCACGATAGCAGGATATCCGTCCCTTCCGGTATAGCGCGGATTTTCCAGCAGGCGCTTGATTTTATGCTTATTCCAAAGTGGAACCTCCCCACAATAGGGAACGCCGCTCTGATTTAGAGCATCGGAGATCTTTTGATAGGAGGCTCCGGCTTGATACAGGGTAAAGATCCGATGTACCGTTTGCTGTTCCTCCGGGACGATCTCCAGCACACCATCCCGGATCTGATATCCATACAAATTCTTTCGATTGGTCATGACCGCGTCACCTCGATCCGCTCTGCCAATTCCAGCCCGCCGCGCAGACGGAAGCGAATGCATGTCGTGGATTCTGCCACGATTTTTTCCACCAGTTCATCAAAGAGTGTTTCATTAAAGGCGTTTAACTGCTCCGTCCCATTGCGAATCACGCTCTCTGTATTCCGCAGCATCTCGATGGTCTCATCCAACGCCTCGTTCTCGGCTAATCTGCGCCGTTCCCCGCGGAGCTGCGTCAACTTGGCATTGATAAGATTTATGCGAACCGCGCAGGCATCCGCGTCCAGAAGGCCACCGGTGCGCAGCAAGCTGATTTTATGCCGTGCCTCGGTCGCTTCCGCGATCTTGCGGTTGATTGCGAGCATTTGTGGGTTCTTTTGCCGCAGTGCTGTCTGCAAAGTCTGCAGTTGCTCCATCGCCGGTGTGAAAACGGTATCCATATTGCACCGTATTTTGCGGTACATCTGCAGGAACGCCGTATAAATTCCGGATTCCGGGATGCGGCCTATGGGACAGCTTTCCGCTTTTTGATGGTGCTTTCGGCATACCCAGCTTGTATAACCGCTGGCACTGCGGCAGCGCATGAAAGGTGTTCCGCAGTGTCCACATACGATTTTCAAGGCCAGCGGGCTTTGGTCCCACTCGCTTTCTTTCCTTTGCGCTCTCTTGCGGATCAAAGTCTGTACCTTTTCAAAGGTGTCTCGATCAATGATGGCGGGGTGAGAGTTTTCCGTGTAATATTGCGGCCGTTCCCCCAGGTTTCGCTTCTGTATAAAGGGAAAGCCTTGGCTGAAGGACTTTTGACAAAGAGAGTCCCCAATGTATTTTTCATTGGTAAGCAGATATCGGACACTTGTTACCGGCCATTGATCGGAATCGTCTGGAGATGGGATACCTCTTGCGGTCAGATCGTCTGCGATCCATTGAGAGCTGCGGCCTTTGAGATAGGCGCTGAAGATCCAGCGCACGATGGCAGCCTCCTTGGGGAGCACTTCCAAATTTTTGCCGTCTATGATTTGATAACCATAGGGCGCTCTGCAGGTGATGAATTCCCCGCGTTCCATTCTTCGCTGGTAACTCATTTTCTGATTCTCCGAGATAGAGATGGATTCCTGCTGTGCCAGAGAACCGGAAACGCTCACCATCAGTTCAGTGGTGAGCGTTTTCGTATCGATATTCTCTTTTTCAAACTGAACGGAGACTCCCAGCGTAGATAGTTCCCGTAAAGTCATCAGGCAGTCTCGGGTGTTGCGGGCAAATCGGGAAACGGATTTCACCAGAATGCGGTCGATTTTTCCCTTTCGGCAATCGGCGATCATTCGGTTGAAATCACTGCGTTTGTCCATCCGAGTGCCGGTCAGTCCCTCGTCTGCATAGACATCTACCAGTTCCCAGTCATCATTCTGGGCGATCTTTTCCGTATAACTGCGGATCTGTGCGGCATAGGAATGCAGCTGATCCGTGGAGTCCGAACTGACGCGGCAGTACGCCGCCACCCGAAGGTGTTCTTCCGGAACGGATTGGGGGGCAATGATTTTGACATTTGCCATATAGATTCACTTCCTTGCATCTTTTTTGGTAACACACACGCTACCACACCTTCGGCGGAATAGCCAGCACTATTCCCAAACAGTTTCCGGGCAGTATTTCTCTCTGGCCAGATGTTTCGCATAGGCCAGTTCTTCTATCGTCAGCAAGCTGTCCGCCTGCAAATGCTCCAGCATTTTTACAGCAAGCCGGTACTGCAGTTCTTTCTTTACATCCATTCAGCGCACACCTCAAAATAGCTTTCTGTTTTTCTTTCCTTCAGAAATTTTGTGATCTCCCGCAGGCTGCCGGTTATCCGCATTTCCGGAAGTGCCTCCTGCACCGCGGCAAAATACCGCCGTCTCCGGCCTGCGCGCTCATCTAAAACCGCAACGACACAGGTGTCGTTCTCTGTACGGATCGCCCGACCAAAGCCCTGCCGCAGTTTGATCTGCATCTCCGGCACTGCCACGCTCTGAATGAATTGCCGAAGGGAATCGTATTCCTCCCGTTCCTTTTCCTTGAGTGCATCCGGAAACGCGAATGGCAGACGCGGAATGATCAGCAGGGATACGCAGTCCCCTGGGAAATCAAAGCCCTCCCAGGCAGCCCCGGTAGCCAGCAGGACAGCCCCCGGCGTTTTCCGGAATCGCTCCATGACAGGCGGGGCATTTCGCCCCAGGGTGAACATGGGATATGGCAGCTTTCGTTCCTGCAGGCGGATTTTGACCGCCGACATTGCAGCGTATGAAGTGAACAGCACCAAGGCATGACCACTGGCTGCGGTCAACAGGCCTGCGATCTCATCCGTTGCATCATCGTAGTATGCTTCCGGACCGAATTGGGGCGGAAGCTGCGGGAGATACAGCAGGCAGTTTGCTCGGTAGTCGAAAGGAGATGGAGAAACAGACTCCACCACACGCCAATTGTCCTGTAATCCCGCCTGTGTTTTGAACCGGCTGAAATCCGTTCCGACTGCAAGCGTCCCGGAAGCGAGAATATAAGCGCCTCCCGGCGCCCAAAGGGTATCCCGCATCCGGTTTGTCAGATCGGAGACCGTAGCGCACAGCATGGTACCTCCGGCAGGATCTTCCGCAGTATAAAATAGCATTTCCGGCTGCGCTTCATGAAAAAATGCCGTCTTGGAACACAGCGCATCCAGCTGCCTGCGTCCGGATGGCGTCAGTTGATTCCGGATCTGCTGCCGGATCACCAACAGTGCGCGGGTGGGAGCCGCCACACAGCGAAGGAGGGCTTCCAGCGGCTCTGTCTCATCCCAAGGGCGTTCCAACTTGCAGAGTAGGTTTCCCGCTGTCTCGGACAGTGCTTCGGCTGCCAGCAGATATCGCTCGGTTTTCAACTGCCGGATCAGGGCGCGAATCTCTCCCGCGCATAAAGTTACGCCAAACATCTCCCGGGCGGCCTCCGGCAGTTTGTGCGCCTCATCCACGATCACGATGGAATGCTCCGGCAGAATCGGCCGCTTACCGGAGCTGCGGTGGATGGCATCGGCCATCAGAAGGTTGTGATTGCAAATTTGGAAAAGTGTTTGGCTTTCATCACAGTGTTCCAGAAATCCCCGATACCGGCAGCTTTGATATGCACAGTCACATACCTGCGGAACGCAGACACGCGCCCGGTCATATCCACTGAGGTGGAGACTGTGATCCAAGTCCAGATGTTCGCGCAGGGAGCAAAGCGCCGCGGCCGCTTTGGAATTTTTCTTTGTTCCCTCCACCTGCCGGAGTCGACGGTGCAACCTCCGGTCACAGACATAGTGCCGTTTCCCCTTGCGGATGAGCGCCTGGAGTGGATGCTCTATGATGCCATCTTCCTGCAGGACATGAGAAAGCAGCGGGAGATATTCCGTCTGCACTGCATTTTGCAGGGCGATGCTGGAGGTAGAAATAAGGATTGGGCGGCAAATGGTCTCCGTCCGGAGTGCAGCAGCCGCAGCCGCCACCAGATAAGAAAAGGTTTTGCCGATTCCTGTCCCCGCGTCACACAACGCGATCTTCTCTCGCAGCATGGCATCCAGCATCTCGTGACTCAGCTGGATCTGCGCCGGGCGCTGTACCATGCCATGCTGCGGAAGAAGATCTTTGAAAATATGGTCTACCAGTTGATGGGCTTCCATCCTGTTATCGTTTTGATTCATGTAATTGTTTCCCCTTTATCCATTCTTTCGTTCTTTGCATTCTATCGTATTTGCAGCTCGCCCCCTGATAGAAAAGGGAACAATATGGGCAAGGTCCGGCAAGACCTTCACGGGCATCTTCCTTGGATCTCTGCTGTTTTCAACCCCAGGGTAGCCCAGCCGTTTCTGCTGGCCGGTGCGGTGTGTCTCATTATTTGCCCGGATAGCATCGATGCAAAGCGGCGCAGCCAACGCCACTCTGTCACCCTGTGGGATCGCTCACCGGAGATAGGATCATCTCCGGGTCATGGCGCACAGAATGCCAACGCTCCGCTATCCGGGTCGTTACCCATATTGCTGGTATGTACTTTTCAAGGAGCAGTGAGGAGAACAAAAATCCAATCCCCTCACTCTCCCTCCCGGATAAGCGTGGGATGGATAACGGAAAAACCAATTTTTTATTCCTGGTTATGCAGATCTGTGATTCAAAAAGAGCCAGACGAAGCACAAAGCTTTGCCTGGCCCTTTTCCTTATGGATCTGCAGCCTCAGACGGCTGCGTTACGCGCAGATCGTACCGCGCAGCTTTTCCAGCAGTTTATCTCTGCGATAGAGGATCGTGCGGTGATACACGCCAAGCTGTCTGGCGTATTCCCGCGCGGAGAGCCCGTCAAAGTATAAAGCCTGCAAAAGCTGCCGCTCTGCGGTGTTCAAACCGGCAAGTGCATCTGCCAGTCTTTTCAGCTGCTGCTCGGTTTGACGGATTCCCTCTTTCCCGATTATCGCTTCCTCTGCGCTGGGAGACATCTCTACGCCGAGTTTCTCCAAAGGTACCTCATCCTCCAAAAGCTTCTCCAAAGAGAGGATCTTTCCCGGCTCCACTTCTTCCCGTACATAGCGCTCTCTGCGGTCTGCCTGGGAATAGGCCTGGTACACTTCTTCCGTTACCTCAATATCACGCCCATCTACCGTGATAATGTATGCGAGAACTTCGCCGTTTTCGTCTTTGATTCGTTTGTAATTTCGGCTTTTCTGCCATTTTTGCATAGTTCATGACTCCAATCTCAGAATTTTTTGAAATCTGAGACCGGGTCACGGATACTTTGCGATGTAGCTTTGCCAGTGTCTGCACATGGAGTCCTTTCCGTTTTTCAGCCATGGGGAAAGGACGCAAAAAAGGAGCCTTACACATAGCTAAAAAGCTACTTGTAAGGCTCCTAACGCAGTGCTCCCATGTTGGGGGCAAGTGGCTGGTGCGCTTGACGAAGTCAGATCATGATTTACAGTATATTTTCCATTAGGCCCCGACCGCTTTGACAGGCGGCACAGAGGCTTGGGGATTCACTGTGCGGGGCAGAATAATGATTCCGATCTGTTCCCCACACTTTGGGCATTTTGAGATAAGATCTGCGTGATCGTTGGGCTGCATCGGAAACAGCTGATATTGAGCAGGGTTTGTACGCGCCGGAATATCCGCGACACGCCCCTTTGCGCAGATCGGGCAACGAAGAATATTATGCTTTTCTTTTCCCATAGTACCTCACTTTCTGTGTTCTCTTTTTTGAGAACATGGTCTTAAAATTTTTTGAAGCTTTCACAGCAGATTATGGTTTTCCAGCCGAATGCGCATGGCCTGTCTGGAAACCTGAAAAACCTCTGCCATATCGGCAACCAATTGCTGGGGATTTCGACCGGTATGCAGTTCATAAAAGCAGCGTTTTACCTGGGGCAGCGGCAGAAGAAGAATCGCTCCCAGCAAATTTGCCTGCACTTCCAGGGTATCGGTTTGCGCAGAACTGCGATTGCCAGCAGACAGCATGGCGGCGCTTTCTCCCGTTCCGCTGAATAGCTTTTGATGCAAAATCCAATGTGCCAATTCGTGGGCACAGGTAAATCGCAAGCGGCCTGTGGATGCATCTTCACTGCAAAGGGAACTGTCGATCAGAATCGTCCCCGCCTTTACGGGGATCAAGGTATATTCGCATTTTTCCAGATCATAGACGGCTGCCAAACCATCATCGAAAATCGTCTCGCCCAGTACGCATCCGGTTTTCCGCAAACACTGGTATTCTAAAGAAACGCCCTGTGCCTCAATGATATCTTCAATGGGGATCATGGCAGGTCTTCCGTAGTAGAGTTCCGGATCATAGGCCGTAATGATATCCCGGG
>CAVBJJ010000019.1:0-36128 GCA_963595735.1 bacterium | reverse complement strand
GTATAGGCGCATAGGCATCCATACGATAGCTGGTAGTGGGGCCTGCAGCGCCGATAACATCGCCAGGCTGCGTTGGAGAGGGACCCATATAGTAAATAACGGAACCTTCCAACGGGAAGGGGAGAGGCTCTCCTTTGGCAACGGCCTCACACATACGCTTGTGTGCAGCATCTCGCGCGGAATAGATCGTCCCGTTGAGACGAACGACATCACCGGCGTGCAGCTGCGCTGCGGTTTCTTTTGTCAGGGGACAGGTAACTTGAATCATGACAAAACCTCCTGGGCGTGGCGTGCAACATGGCAATTGATATTAACAGCGCAGGGAAGACAGGCAATATGCGTGGGAAGTGTTTCGATTTGTACGCTCAGTGCAGTCGTCATGCCGCCCAAGCCCTGCGGACCGATGCCGGTAGCATTGATCTTTTCCAAAAGTTCTTTCTCCAAGGCGGCATACATCGGATCGGGATGGGAGGAACCAAGAGGGCGCAGCAATGCTCTTTTGGCCAAATTTGCAACTTTGTCAAAATTTCCACCAATGCCAACGCCAACAACAATAGGAGGACAGGGGTTCGGGCCTGCGGTTTCAATTGCTTCCAGTACAAAATCACGCACACCCTGTATTCCATCAGAGGGTTTAAGCATACGAACCTGACTCATATTTTCGCTGCCGGCACCTTTGGGAGCAACTGTGATCGTTACTGTGTCGCCGGGAACAATTTCTGTATACAACATGGCAGGGCTGTTATCGCCGGTATTTTTTCGCTGCAGCGGATCCGATACAGCGGACTTGCGGAGATAGCCGTCTGTATAGCCTTTGGCAACGCCTGCATCTACAGCAGCGCGCAAATTGCCGCCAACGAAATGGACATCTTGGCCAATTTCCAGAAACACACAAGCTAAACCAGTATCCTGACACATGGGAATCGGATCTGCCAGCTTGACATTTTCTAAAATAGAACCAAGAATATCTTTTCCAACTGCGCTGTCTTCTACAGCGTGTGCGTGAATCAAAGCAGCGGAAACATCTTCCGGCAAATGCAAATTTGCTTGCATACACAAGCGTGCGATCGCGTCTCGCACACGATCAACATGAATTTCTTTCATCGTAAAATAAATCTCCTAAAAAGTGTGTTTTGCTATATTGTAACACGGCAAGACATATGGCGCAAGGTCAATAGGGGGTCCTTTCCCAAATTAAACAAAATAAAAATTTTGTTTAATTTGGGAGGAGGAAATCACACAATTTGCGCCATATCAATCAAAAACAGGCCTTGTAGATTTCCATGGCATCTTCCTGTGTGATCGGAACAAATACCATTCTGGAGCCGGTTGCCGCTTTTTGAGCCATTTCTGCGAATTTATCTTTCTCCGCAATGCCCAGTCCGCGAAGATTTTCCGGCAAGCCCAGAACCTCAAAAAAGAAATTTCGCATTTTTGCAATACCGGTCTTGGCATCCTGTACATCATTTCCCGTAGGTGTGATTTGAAACACCTGCACTGCCAGCTGGCGCAGCTTAGGTGCGGTCTCCTCATTGAGGACATATTCCAGCCAAGCCGGAATCACAACAGCCAGACCTGCTCCATGTGTCACATCATAATACGCGGAAAGCTGGTGCTCCAACCCATGTGCCGTCCAAGCATGATCCTTGCCCAAACTAAGCAGTCCATTGATGGCATGGGAGCTTGCCAGCATCAGCTGCGCACGCGCCTCATAATCTTCCGGATTTTCCAGCGCCTTAGGCCCATATTCCACACAGGTACGCATGACAGATGCAGCAAATCCGTCCAAAATATAGGATTCCCGCCCTTTGGGATTGAGATAATTTTCCAGCGCGTGGGCAAAAATATCTGCTGTGCCGGATGCTGTCTGATAGCGGCTAACGGAAAATGTATAACATGGATCCATAATGGCATAACGAGGCCGCATTTGGGGATGGCGTGTACCAATTTTTTCGTTGGTTTCCCAATTGGAGATCACGGCGATGTGATCCATCTCACTTCCGGTTGCCGCCAGGGTGACCACCGCGATCACCGGCAAAAAATCGTCCGGATATGGGTGCTTGCCGCTTACCAGATCCCAGGGATCTCCCGGATAATGCACACTGCCCGCGATCACCTTTGCGCAATCAATTACGCTGCCGCCGCCCAGGGCGAGAATAACATCCACACCCTCCTCCCTGCAAACAGCAACACCCTTTTTCACGGTGTCAAGACGCGGGTTTGGCGTAACGCCAGCCAGTTCTGCATATGACACACCATGGGCTTTCAGCTGCTCTGTTGCAGCGTCAAATATACCGCTGCGTTTTACACTGCCGCCGCCATACACGATCAAGGCTTTTTTTCCGCATTCTGCCGTGGCAGCTCCGAGCTGGGCAATCTGTCCTCGCCCGAAAAACACTTGCGTCTGTATATTCCAATGGAAGTTTTGCATGATAGATGCCTCCTTTGTGTTCCATTCTAATATATTTTAGCAAAGAGATCCTATCTCGTCAATGCTCATAAAAACACCCCCGGAAGCAAAATTCCGAGGGTGTTCATCTTATTATGCATTTAGCTCAGTCCCATATAGACCAGCGTGGAGATACGGCTGATTTCTTTTGCCGCGGCCTGCACATTTTTTGCATTTTCTGTTAGGATGCTCAATGCATAGGAGACATCATTTCCTGTAATGATTGCAATATCATGTATGGCGACACCGGTTTGCACACCACTTTTGTTTCCAATTGTGAGTTCAGCACCGGCAGGCAATCCCGCGGGGATTTTATCGCGTATCGTTTGCTGCTGCAGCAAAGAGAGCATATTTTCGGCTCCCACACAGGTTTTGTTAAAAATTGCAGTCAGTAATGCGTTGCAATCTGCCGCAGATGTAAAATTTTCTTTCTCATAGCTGCTGCTTCCGGCAAGATGGTTTACCGCAGTCGCAGAGTATCCTTTGCTTTGGCAATATGCATTTACCCGCTGCATACCAACGGAGACATCCCCATCACCCAGCAGGCGCAAGACCGTATTTGTTGCATCATCATTATTACTGATGATCATGTTTTTTACCGAGGTCTGCAAGGTGGCCGAGTCGGTCAAGACTCCCTCGGCAATCCGGTCATATACCGCGGCTGCGATGTAGAGATCTATCAGATTTGCTGCCGGAGTGGCGTTTGCCGTTTCTGTGTTTTGGCAAACGATCTGCTCCTTGGTCGCTAGGTTTGTGACTGCAACAGTCCATTTTCCGTCCAGGGTTTCCAATTCCTGCGCAATTGTCTTTTGCAATGCAGACAAACCATTTTCCTCCGGCGTATCCGGCTGTGCATCGACAGTATGGCTCAGCAGGTAGTCACGGAAAAGCTGATTTCCAGCAGCATTCAGATGAATATCATCTGCCATATATTCTGTTTTTGCATAGCCGTTGTGTGCCACAAAGCTACCAAATATATCCAGATAATAGCAGTTCCGATTTACACTGATCACCTGCAGAGTAGTATTAAATTTTACCACATCTTCCACCGTGCAGGCACTGTCCTGCGGCTGCACATCACTGCCGCTGGTCTGTGACGACATCACCGGCTTTTTCGCCCCCTCCCGTACCGGGGTCACGGAAATCAGATAAATATTTGCAGAGGGCTGGCAAGTGGAAATCAACTTGACAAGATCGGTCATGCTGCTGGAGAAATGCGTACTATCCTCCGCGATTTCGTTGATTCCCAGCATCACATAGATCTGTTTATATTTTTTGGCACCTAATGCCTGCTCCAGGGTGCCAGTCGTGGCTTCCCCGTTCTTCTTGTAGCTAAACTGGTCATAGCTTAGGAGCGCATTGCAAGTTGCACCGCTTTTCACAAAAAAGTCCGCCCCACTAAAGTACTTTGCGTTGGTAGGACCCAGTGCTTCCAGCATAGAATGCCCAATGAAACAAGCGTTGTCAAACCACGCTTCCGTAACCGGGGTGGTTTCTTTCACTACAGGGTATACTCAAAAGGGGCTTTGTTGTCCTCCTCAGATGTGATGGCATCTGCAAAGCGCTGCAAAATCGCGGCAACTTCGCTGCGGGATGCCCCGGTTTTCGGATCAAAGCTGCCATCAGTACGGCCGCCGATGATTCCGGCTTGCTGCATGGAATACACAGCTTCCTTTGCCCAGGAACTGATTTTACTGTCATCGGAAAAAACAGTTTTTGTATTCACTCCGGGCAAATAGATGTTATTTGCAGTTTTGTACTTATACAGCATGGTGCAAATCTGCTCCCGGCTGATGCTGCTTTCAGGGGCGAATTTCCGCTCACCCATTCCATTGACAATACCATTTGTGTACGCCCAATGGACATAGGGCGTGTAATATTGCAGCAGGCTTAAATCGGAAAATTTGCTCTTCCACTGCATCAGGTCGTTACGCACATAACCGGTCTGCCCGGCCTTTGTTTTGATGTGATACCATCCGTTGGTATATCCCAAAACATAGACGATATCACCGGTGGTTAGGCTGGTCACATAAGCGGAGTCGGTGGATGCACTTGCGCGGACATTGATATTGGATTTTGTGATTTCTCCTTCAATCCAAACAGTGCTGTCCACTTTTGCAAACCGTCCCAGAACGGTAACGAACATACCACGCGTCATCGTGTCGTTGGGAGCAAACTGCGTTGTGGTTTTTCCCTGGAAATATTTGTTATCCGTTACATACTTGACTGCGTTGGCATACCATGCGGAACTATCCACATCGGTAAAGCCGTTGATATTGGCAGCCAGTGCGGTACTGCCAAGACTCATCACCATTACAAGGGTCAGTGCTAAGGCGAGTACGCGTTTTTTCATATTGTACCTCACTTTCATAAGCGGAACGATCTGCTTTTATCGACTGAGGAGTTCTGCCAGAACATCTTGCATATCATACATGCCAGGAGTTTTGATCTGCGCCAGCCAAATCGCGGCTGTGACAGCGCCATTTGCAAACACTTCGCGGGAATAGGCGGTGTGTTTCAGCTCCACGACTTCATCTGTTCCGGCATAGATCACCTCATGCTCTCCGACAATGGTGCCGCCGCGCACAGCAGAAATTCCGATTTCCTTGCGATCGCGCACCTGACGAACACTTTGCCGCTCAAAGACATACTCGCTTTCGTGAGGCAAAGCTTCCGCCACTGCATCCGCCAGCATAAGCGCTGTGCCGCTGGGGGCATCCAGCTTCATGCGATGATGACGCTCCACGATCTCTACATCAAAATTTTCGCCCAGTACCGCTGCGGCCTTTTTGGCCAGAACGACCAGAAGATTGATGCCAACAGACATATTGCCGGAACGAAAAACAGGCAGTTCTTTAGATACATGATCCAGACGATCCAACTGTTCCTGGGACAAGCCCGTTGTACAGATCACCAGCGGGATCTTTTTTTGCACTGCGTAATCCAAAAGGGCATCTAAGCCCGCAGGATTAGAAAAGTCGATGATAACATCCGCTTCCCCGGCATATTCCAGCGGAGCTGCATACACCGGGAAATCATTTTTCTTTTCTCCACGGGGATCCAGACCGGCAACGACCTGAACATTTTGGTTCTGGTCGCACATGCGCGCCACGACCTGCCCCATCCGGCCATTACAGCCGGAAATAATCAATTTTATCATGCTTATCTTCTCTTTCGTTTTTCATGCTTTAATGCGCCAGCAGACCTACACCGACCATAGCTTTCTTCAGCTTTTCCAGATTTTCCTCTGCCATATCGACCAAAGGCAGGCGGAAAACACCAGCGTCCAATCCCATTAGATTCAGCGCTGTTTTTACCGGAATCGGATTGGTTTCCACAAACAGCATACGCATCAGCTCGGCATATTTGAAATAGATTGCAGATGCTGTCTGGAAATCCCCTTGCAAGCCGGCTTTGCACAAGTCCGCCATCGCTTCCGGGATCAGATTTGAACAGGTGCTGATAACGCCCTTTGCACCCAGCGCAAGCATGGGCACTGTGTTGTCATCGTTGCCGCTCCAGATATGCAGCGAGTCTCCGCAATGCGCCCGTGTGAGCGCAAACAGAGACATATCCCCGCTGGCTTCTTTTACACCGTTGATGTTGGGATGCTCCGCCAGCTTGATATAGGTTTCCAGAGATATTCCCACGCTGGTACGACTGGGGACATTATACAGGATCATCGGGATATCCACCGCGTCTGCGACATAGGAGAAATGTGCGACCAGGCCGCGTTGGGTACTTTTGTTATAATAAGGCGTTACCATCAGGATACCATCTGCACCACAGGCTTTTGCGTTTTGCGCCATACCGAGCGCACTGTTGGAATCGTTGCTTCCCACGCCTGCGATCACCTTGATCCGCCCGTTTACAAAATTCACACAATGCTCCACTAATTTGTTGTGTTCTGCAATGGGCTGGGTGGCGTTTTCCCCTGTTGTGCCGCAAATTACCACGGCGGCCGTTCCGCCTTGGATCTGCCGCAGCAAAAGCTGATCCATCTTTTTATAATCCACACTGCCGTCTTTGCGGCTGTATGGGGTTACCATCGCAGTACAGGAACCCGTGAAAACAGGTTTTTTCATCGTGCGTCCCTCCTATTGATGATATTTGCACATATGGTGGGCTGCGTACTGCAGGACACAGCCCGCCTAATACATTTTGTTACATAAAAGTTACTTTGCCTCGATATATCCCTCTGCGCACAGCAGCTCAGCCAGCAACACCGCGCCGCCAGCAGCGCCGCGCAGGGTGTTGTGAGACAGGCAGACAAACTTGTAGTCATACTGTGTATCCTCGCGCAGGCGACCAATGCAAACGGCCATGCCATTTTCCGTCATGCGATCCAGCTTGGTCTGGGGACGATTATCCTCCGTGAAATAATGCAGGAACTGCTTGGGAGCAGAGGGCAGCGCCAGTTCCTGGGCACGACCGGAAAAGTTTGCCCAATGGTTCAGGATATCTTCCTTGCTGGGCTTCTTGTCAAAGCTGACGAACACTGCGGCCATATGACCGTTGGAAGCGGGAACACGCAGGCACTGTGCCGTGATCTTGGGCCCCTTTGCGGTCTCGATGTGATCGCCGGCCAAGGTGCCCCACAGCTTCAGCGGCTCCCGCTCGCTCTTTTCTTCCTCGCCGCCGATGTAGGGAATCACATTATCCACCATCTCCGGCCAGGTCTCAAAGGTCTTGCCGGCGCCGGAAATTGCCTGGTAGGTGCAGACCAGCACTTTCTCAATGCCGAATTCATCTTTCAGCGGATGCAGCGCCGGAACATAGCTTTGCAGAGAGCAGTTGCTCTTTACGGCAATAAAGCCTTTTTTTGTGCCAAGGCGCTTGCGCTGTGCTTCAATGATTTGAATGTGCTCAGGGTTCAGCTCCGGAACGACCATCGGCACATCCGCTGTCCAGCGGTGCGCGGAGTTGTTGGAAACGACCGGGCACTCCAGTTTGGCATATGCTTCTTCCAGCGCCTGGATCTCGTCTTTTTTCATATCTACGGCAGAGAAAACAAAGTCCACATTCTGCGCAATCTCTGCAATGTCAGCCTGTGCATCCTTCACGATCATCTTTTTGGCGGTCTCGGGCATGGGATTATCCAGCGCCCAGCGAGTACCGATTGCTTCTTCATAGGTTTTCCCGGCACTGCGGGGAGATGCGGCCACGACCGTCAAATCAAACCAGGGGTGTCCATCCATCAGGGAAACAAAACGCTGGCCAACCATACCGGTGGCACCAATCACACCGACTTTGAACTTATTCATATGCTTTATCCTTCCTTTCGCGCCTCGTACCATGCTATGCCGGAGCGCTGCAATAAATTCCTTGGATAGTTTCGTCAGCTTGCAATTCTTTGTAAGAGACGATATAATGAGGATAGTGTTGTGCATAGTGACAAAACACAACTCTCCTTGACTAAAGATTTTACCATACGAAACACGGTTCGTCAATTCCCGCAGAGGAGGAAGTTTCCCCCATGAAAACCAATCCGTTGCATACAATATTTCTGTGCGCTGTTGCGGCTGTTTTGCTGTTGGGCGCTTGCATCGGTCCGGCGCTAGCCAGCGCGGCTATCTATGTGGATCGGGGTCAGCTCAGCACTTCTTTGGCCGACACCTATGTGATCAGCAGCAGTGGGCGCGGGACGATTCAGGCCGATACCGCCTGGGTCATGACAGGCGCTGGGCTGCACACTTTAACCCAGACATCGGATAGTAGCAAGCCAAACCCGGAACCAGACCACAGCACCGCAGTATCGGGAACGATCACGATTCCCACCACCACGGTGAAAATTGGTCTGTATTATGAAGACAGCGCTGTTGCGTCCATCAAATTGCGCAATCAGGTGGGTGCGGGCTTTTCTTTCGGCTATTACGACAGCGACAGGCAATTTCAAACGCTGAGCAGCACCAGCGTCACTTCCCTGGTTGTGCAGGTCAACAGCGGCAGTTCCTATGGCGTTACCGTTACGGACACCGATGGCAACCCGGTCTACAGCTATAACGGCGGTGCGGATGTGCCGCTTGGCATTTTGCCGATTTGTGACTCTGGCAAAGCGGTCACGCTGCTGGGCAGCAATCCGTATTATGGCGGATTTAGCTTTTACCGTTACAAGAGCGGTAATATGCACATTATCAATGTTCTGGATATTGAGGACTATGTAAAGGGTGTGATCCCTTACGAAATGTCTTCCTCCTGGCCGATCGAGGCGCTGCGTGCGCAAGCCTGCTGTGCCAGAACCTATGCGATGAAAAACCTGAATATGCGTGCTTCTCTGGGCTTTGATTTATATGCAACGGCTTCTGACCAGAGTTACCTTGGCACAAAAAGCGCAACGCAAACGACCGATGCCGCAGTCGATTCTACCGCCGGGCAGTATTTAAGCTATGACGGCGAGTTGGCTGATGCCTGTTTCTTTGCCGCCGATGGGGGTGCAACAGAGAGCAGTGAAAACATCTGGGTTACCAAGGTACCATATTTGACCGGCGTGGTCGACCCCTATGAAGCGGACATTGACTTTTATTGCAAAAGCTGGAGCAAGACCTTTACCACGCCAGAGATCAGCGCACGCTTGGCTGATTACTCCATTTCGGATTTGAGCCGGATCGATGTCACGCGCAGTGCCACCGGCAATGTGATCGGTATGCTGTTGATTGATACGGACGGCAGCACTTACAGCTTTGTGAAAGCAAATTGCACCGCATTTTTGCGTGCCCTTGGTTTTACCTATACCAGCCATAATTTTGATATCACACATGATGGAGATACATGGACGATCTCCGGTCGCGGCAGTGGGCACAATGTGGGCATGAGCCAGTGGGGCGCCTATTCCATGGCAAAAGTACATGGTCTGAACTATTTGGATATTCTTGGATTTTACTATCGCGGCATTATTCTTTCCCGAGGTGTGTTATAACAATATGAAAAAATCTGACTTTTATTTTGATCTACCCCAGGAGCTGATTGCACAGACTCCGCTGGAGCAGCGGGACGCATCTCGCCTGCTACTGCTGGACAAAGAAACCGGCGACATCCAGCATCGCCACTTTTATGAATTGCCAAACTTTCTGCACCCGGGAGATTGCCTTGTGCTGAATGACTCCCGTGTGCTGCCCGCACGGCTCCTGGGACGCAGAATTACCGGCGGTGCAGTGGAGCTTGTTCTGCTGCGCGATCTGGGAAATGGGGACTGGGAATGCTTGACACGCCCGGGCAAAAAAACACGCCCGGGGACAGAATTGGTGTTCGGAGATGGCGACTTGACCGCCCAGGTCACAGAAGTCTTGGAGGGCGGAAACAGAAAAATCCACTTTTCTTATGAGGGGATTTTTCTGGAAGTTCTGGAGCGCTTAGGGAAAATGCCTCTTCCCCCATATATAACGGAGGAATTGCAGGACAAAGAGCGCTACCAGACCGTATATTCCCACGAGGTCGGCTCTGCTGCCGCACCTACCGCCGGCCTGCACTTCACACCGGAGCTGTTAGAGGAGATTCAGGCCAAAGGCGTTAATGTATGCTATGTCACGCTTCATGTGGGACTGGGGACTTTTCGCCCGGTAAAGGCGGAGGATATTCTCGATCACGAAATGCACGCAGAGTATTGCACGATCCCGCCGGAAACCGCAAGACTTGTCACAGAGACAAAACGCACCGGCGGCCGCGTGATCTGCGTGGGCACGACCTCCTGCCGCACAATAGAAAGCTTTGCCAAAGAGGACGGAACCCTGGAAACCGCCAGCGGCTGGACAAATATTTTTATCTATCCCGGCTATCGCTTCAAGTGTCTGGATGCGCTAATCACAAATTTCCATCTGCCGGAAAGCACCCTGATTATGCTGGTCTCTGCGCTCGCTGGGCGTGAAAAGGTGTTGGAAGCTTACAAAACCGCCATTGCAGAACGCTATCGTTTCTTTTCGTTCGGTGATGCCATGTTTATTCAATGATTTATATACCTACACCAGGAAATCAAAAAGAGCCCATCCTGCTACGATGCGTGGCAGGATGGGCTTTGTGCATTGTTCCCTTATTTTTTTGTCATGTGCTGTACAGCGGCGCGCTGCATCAGGCGCTTTACACCGGCATTATCAAATGCAATCTCCAACAAGGCATCGCCGCCCATGGGCTTGCAGCTTTGAATCACGCCTGTACCAAACACCTTGTGTTCCACATGATCTCCCGCCTGGAACTGGAGATTTGACATATCGCTTGCCTGTCTTTGCACACGCACATATTCCTTGCGTTCCTGTTGTCTGCTATTATGATATCCATACTTTCCGGGTGCGGCATATCGCTCTGCTTGTCCATAGAAACGGTTGTCCTGCTGGGCAAACGAAAAACTGGGAGCCGCTTCCGTTTGCTCCATATCTTCCTCCGGGATTTCTTCCACAAAACGGGAAATTCGGTTGGCGCTGGTTCTGCCGAATAGCATACGCTGTCTGGCGCAGCTCAGGAAAAGCCGCTTTTTTGCGCGGGTCATGCCAACATAGCAAAGCCGGCGTTCTTCCTCCATCTCTTCCCGCTCGCCGATCGCGCGCAGTCCGGGGAAGATACCCTCCTCCATTCCTACCAGATAGACATTATCAAATTCCAAACCCTTTGCACTGTGCATGGTCATCATCACAACACAATCCGCATCCCGGTCGTAGTTGTCCAAGTCTGTGTACAGCGCAACCTGATCCAGAAAAGCCGCCAGACTGCTGTCCCCACTGTCCTTGGCAAACTGTATAATGTTGCTCTTCAATTCCCGCACATTTTCAATGCGGGAAAGATTTTCATCTGACTGCTTTTCTTCCAACACATGGATATAGCCCGTGCGTTCCAGCAATTCATTATACACTTCTTCCGCTTCGTGTTCCATGGAAAGCTTCCGCAGCTCCCGGAGCAGATCGGCGACGGCGCAAAGCTTGGCTGCACTGCGCTGCAGCGCGGGATAATGGTGAGCGTGGTCGATGACTTGATACACGCTTTTTTCCTCCGCCTGCGCCAGAGAAACAATTGTATTCACTGTTTTTTGGCCAATTCCCCGGGCGGGGACATTGATGATACGCAGCAGACGCAGGTCATCTCCTGGATTTTGCACCACGCAGAGATAGGCCAGCATATCTTTGATTTCTGCGCGCTCAAAAAAGCGGGTGCCGCCTAAAATGCGATAGGGAATGCCATTGCGCTTGCAGGCATATTCCAATTGGTTGGATTGGGCGTTCATGCGGTACAGTATGGCATTACTGCGCCAGGCCTCCCCCCTGCCGTAGCTTTCCAAAAGCAGCTCTGCCACGCGCTGTGCCTCATCATTCTCGTTGCGAGCTTTGTAAACCTGCAATTTTTCTCCGTCGTCATCCTGCGTCCAAAGCTTTTTTCCTTTCCGGCCGGTGTTGTTGGCGATCACAGCGTTGGAGGCGTGCAGAATATGCCCCTTGGAACGATAGTTCTGCTCCAAGCGTATGGTGCGGGCGTCCGGGTATTGATTTTCAAAATTCAGGATGTTTTCAATAGTTGCGCCGCGGAATTTGTAAATGCTCTGGTCGTCATCTCCCACAACGCAAATGTTTTCCCGCCCCTCCGCAAGAAGTGAAGCCAGCAGGTATTGCAGGTTGTTGGTGTCCTGATACTCGTCAATCAGCACATAGCGAAACTTTTCCTGATACTTCGCTTTTGTCTCCGGGAACTTCTGGAACAGCTGCACGGTATTGGCAATCAAGTCGTCAAAATCCATCGCCCCGGCCGCCTGCAGCCGCTGCATATATTCCTGATAAACCAAACCGATTTTCTTTTTCCGGATATCATTGTATTGTCTGGCGCGTTCCAGATACAGCTCCGGACTAACCTGAGCATCCTTTGCCCGACTGATCTCCGACAAAACAGAACGATAGGGGAACATTTTTTCGTCTAAATTGAGATCTTTGATGATATGCTTGACTACGGACTGACTGTCCGCCGTATCATAAATTGTGAACCCAAGGGGATATCCGAGCTGATCGGCTTCCCGCCGCAGAATCCGTACGCAAGCACTGTGAAAAGTCATTGCCCATACATCCGCGCCTGCCGCGCCAAGCATTCGCTCCAAGCGCGCTTTCAACTCATCTGCGGCTTTGTTTGTAAAAGTAATTGCAATAATACGCCACGGCGGACAGGGATCCACCGCTGCCAATTGCCGGGCTTGTTCGATCTGCTCCGGGCTTGCATCCGATGCAAGTGCTTGCTGCAGCAGTGCAACATCCGCCTCCGTTGCGGATTCCGGTACATATTCCGTGTCTGAACCGCGGCCATATCGGATCAAATTGGCGATTCGGTTGATCAGTACCGTGGTTTTCCCAGAGCCGGCGCCAGCCAAAAGCAGCAAAGGCCCCTCGGTCGTCATAACCGCCTGCTGCTGCATGGGGTTCAATGCGGCAAAATCATTTGCAATCAGCGCCCGCCGTGCCTGTATGTAATTTGTTATAAGTTGCTGTGTGAGAGACATAGTGATATCCAATCCTTTTAATGTACAAATATATACCGTGATTTTATCATATCTTCGATAGATACGCAACGGATACGATGAACCAAAAGCATTGCATCATGTGTCTCGACAGGTTCATAATAATTTTGTAAAAAATGATGGACTTAAGATGCAAAGTGGTGTACAATAATTCGACAGAACCTGCATTTTGGTTTTTGTAGAAAACTAGGTATGCAGACCCAATCGAAAAACACGGAGTCGAAAGATAACATCAATATCTTTCGCTTTTTTTCGGTTGATTCAAAGAGGAGAGGAGTTTGTTATGCACACCGTAAAAGTGCTGAACACGGTGATTTTTTCGCTGTTTTTAATTTTCTATTTTTATCAAATCGTCTATATTTTTGTTGGTTTGTTCCGGCGGCAAAAGCCGCTTCCCAAGGAGACCATTCACCGCATTGCGGTTCTGATTGCGGCGCGAAACGAGGCGGCAGTCATCGGCGCACTGTTGGACAGCATTCATGCCCAGCGCTACCCGGCGGAATGTATTGATATCTTTGTTGTGGCGGATAACTGCACGGACAACACCGCGCAGATCGCGGCTGAACACGGCGCTGTTGTTTATGAGCGGCAAAACAAAAAGCAAGTGGGCAAAGGTTATGCACTGCAATATCTCCTGTCACGCGTCAGTGCCACCTATTCCGATCACGATGCCTATGTTGTATTTGATGCAGATAATATTTTGCATCCGGATTTTATTCGGGAAATCAATCGTTGTTACAGCAATGGCTATGAGATCGTTACCTGTTACCGGAATTCCAAGAACTATGGCGACAACTGGATTTCCGCAGGCTATGCGCTCTGGTTCCTGCGGGAAGCGCGGTATATCAACGGTGCAAGAATGCTGCTGGGTAACAGTTGCGCCATCACTGGAACGGGTTTTCTGTTTTCACGCAAGATTATGGAAAAATGCGGCGGATGGAATTTCTTCCTGCTGACGGAAGACATGGAATTTACCGCACACAATGTTGTAAATGGTGAAAAGGTTGGCTATGCGGAAAAGGCCATTGTCTATGATGAGCAGCCAACCACTTTTGCGCAATCTTGGCGGCAGCGCTTGCGCTGGGCAAAAGGATTTTTTCAGGTGTTTCACCGGTATGGAAAGCAGCTGCTCGCCGGCGCTTCCCACGGCAGTTTTTCCTGCTATGATCTGATCATGAACATCATGCCGGCTGCAATCCTCTCTGGTGTCAGTATTGTATGCAATGTTGTTCTTGCAATCCACGCAGCGGTTTCTGGAACGGACATTAGTATTGGATTGATCCAATTTATTTGCGGAATGTATTTTGGACTGTACTTTCTGGGCATTGTTACCACAATCACAGAATGGGACCAGATCTACTGTTCTGCGAAGAAAAAGGTTTTGTATACCTTTACCTTCCCCCTGTTTATGCTTACATACATCCCCATTGCTGTGGTTGCAATCTTTTCCAAGGTGGAATGGAAACCCATTCATCACAGCCGCAATGTTACGCTGGAACAGATCACAAACAAACAAACAAACAGAGCAAATGCCAAATAGCGCCGAGTTGGCGCATAAAAATATCCGGGCTTCGTGTAAAAAACGAAGCCCGGATGTTTTTTTGTAAAACCACTCCTTGTGGGAAGATAGTTATTTGTTTATTCCCCATGTATTCGGCCTTTTATCCGGGTGGTAATGTATGCGGCAATCTCCTCTTTTGGAATGCCAAGCGCCACGGAAAATTCTCCATGCAGCAGATCCTCTGCCTGGTGCATAAAACGCTCGTCCATTTGACCGAGCCGCTTATGGCGCGCCTGATATTCCTGCTTTTTGATATAAATAGACAAGAGCAATTCAATCAGGCCGGCGCAGTCGGTGCCCTTTGTGGCCTCCTGATACCGCGCTTTTAACTCATGCAGATTTTTGGAATGAAAGGATTCCGCTTGCAAATCCGGGATTTGGTCGATCAGCCGATTGACTTCGTCAGCGGTACTTACAGGACGCATGGGGACCTTTGCATCTTCAATGGGAGCATAGATGCACCCGGTTTGGTACAATGGCTGGAGTCGGTAATAGCGCTTACCCTTTTCCAGCCAGCGAAGCTTCCGGTCGCCCACTACTAACTCGCAAATCTGACAGACTCCCGTATTGCCATAAACAATATAATCTCCTGCTTGAAACACGCTGCACCTCCAGTTCCGCATAATGAAACACAAATACTTCCGATATGATTATATCACAAATTTCTGCGGAATGTAAGAAAAATCTTTGTGTTTTCTTATGTTTTTACAGCAGCGCGTCAATTGCCTCGCGAATATTTTTTACGGTGATCAGTTCCAAACCCGTTTTTGCAGCCGGTTTTTCCCGGGTATGTGCCGGAATCACGCATTGCTGGAATCCCAATCTGGCGATCTCGGCCAGGCGCTGATTCATGGCGGAAACACCGCGCACTTCACCCGTCAAGCCCACTTCCCCGATGGCAGTAACACCGCTGCCGATCGGGCGATCCCGAAAGCTGGAGGCCAGCGCCAGAATCATAGCCAAGTCTGCTGCGGGATCATCCAGACTCAGGCCGCCGATTACATTGATGTACGCATCACAGCCGGAAAGCGCCATCCCGCCACGCTTTTCCAGCACAGCCAGCAGAAGCTGGGCGCGGTTATAATCCACGCCGTTTGCATTGCGCCGTCCGGAAGCAAAGCCGCTGGGGGTGACCAACGCCTGTACTTCTGCCAATATGGAGCGGGTTCCCTCCAGTACGCAGGTAACACAGGTGCCGGAGGCGTTTTCCGGCCGCCCGGACAGCATTGCCTCGGAGGGATTCGGAACTTCCTGCAACCCTTGAACGGCCATTTCAAAAACGCCGATCTCATTGGTCGAACCAAAACGGTTTTTTGCCGCGCGCAAAATGCGATAGCTGTGGCTTCGGTCACCCTCAAAGTACAGTACGCAATCCACCATGTGCTCCAGCACCTTGGGGCCGGCGATGGCGCCGTCCTTATTGACATGCCCAACGATAAACGCGGTCAAACCGTGGCGTTTGGCCAGCTGCATTATGGCGAGAGTACAGTCTTTGACCTGCGTGATGCTGCCGGGAGGAGAGGTCAATTCTGTATTATACAGCGTCTGCACTGAGTCAACGATCAACAGCTCCGGGGAAAGCGTTTCCACCGCCTGAATGGTTTTGACCAAATCCGTTTCCGCCAAAACAAAAAGATTTTCTGCCTGCACACCAAGCCGGTCGGCGCGGAGCTTTAATTGCCGTTTGCTTTCCTCGCCGGTCACATAGAGAATTTTCTCTTCCGGGCGCAGACGACCGCACATTTGCAGCAGCAATGTAGATTTTCCGATGCCCGGGGCGCCGCCTACCAGCACCAGCGAACCGCGCACGGCGCCGCCGCCGAGAACCCGGTCAAACTCTGCCATTCCCGTGGAAAAGCGCAGCTCTGGCCCGGCATCCAATTCCGTCAGCCTGGTCGGAGCCTCCTGCTGCCGGGTACCCGTAGCTACGCCTCCTGTGCGGCTCCTGGCTGCGGAAACCATGCTTGCCGGGACTTCTTCTATTGTGTTCCAGGAACCGCAAGACGGGCACTTCCCTGCCCATTTGGCGGTCTCGTTGCCGCAAGCGGTACAGTAAAACCGCGTTTTTGCTTTCATCCGTTATATCCTCCCTGCTCCTGCTGCGGTGCCTCCGCCGCATGGATCTCTGCATTATCCTTATCCGGTGACAGTTCCTGCAAAAAGCTGCCGAGCACAACAAGGCTAAGTGCCTTTTGGTATGTTGAGGAACAAAGCAGTTTTGTTTCGTCCGGATTGGATAAAAAGCCGCACTCGATCAAAACAGCCGGACAGTTTACCTGCTGCATCAACCAGACATCCTTTGCCACCGGCGCCGCCACCCGGCGATTTTGTGGGCAAAGCTGTTCCGTCAGACCGTCCTGTATCCACGCAGCCAGGGCTGCGGAGACAGGATTGTCGTTATAAAACACCTGCGGTCCGGTTGCTGCGCTGTTTGTGAATTTGTTTTGGTGTATGCTTATCAGTATAGCATTATCCACAGAATTTACAAGAGCTGCGCGGGATTTCTGATCCGCGGTTTTGCGGGAACGCACACTTTCCGCTTCTGGTGGATAGTCCACAGCGTATTGTTTTCTTGTCATGCATACCGGTAATCCCAGAAACTCTGCCAACGCAACACAGCGATCACTGATCTCCCAGTTGATCTGCGCCTCTATGGTGCCGTCTGCCGCCACAGCGCCGCCGTCTTCCCCGCCATGCCCGGGATCAATGATAAGCATCGGCACTGCAATGGCACGCACCGGAATGAACGCGATGCTCGACAGTACAGCAAAGAGCAGAACTATCACCGCAAAAAATCTGTGCAACCGAAACAATTCCATCACCTCATAGAAGAATATGCGCTCCTTTTTGTATACAATACGCGAAAGTCTTGACAGTGATTTTTCACTCTGCTATACTAAAATCACTTCAATTCAATTTACATTTGGAAAAATAGAATCCCCCATCTGTTGTGACTCCCCAAAGGAGTTGAAAAGGGAATCGGGTGCAAATCCCGAACGGTGCCGCCGCTGTGAGCGCAAAGATTTGCTCTACTGTGCCATTGAGTTTTTGCTTGAGAAGGCTGAGGAAATCGCGTTGCTTTGCAACTGAAATGCGTGAGTCAGAAGACCTGCAAGAGATGTAGTTCGTTATAGTGCCTCGGTAATGGGCATATATAACCATAGTGTGGAACACAGGAAAAACGGCTGTGTCGATCTGTTTATATTTAGATCGGCGCGGCCTTTTGTTTTTTCACAGTGTGCGTTCTCTACCCACAAGGGTATTGACGATATACGGATCTGTTTTGCAATGCATTTTCATAGCAACATACTTGCATGTTGGATCCCCTTTTCTGCTCAATTGAGCACTGTCTTCTCTTCTTTTCTCTTCTCTAAATTCAGGATTAGCTGTTCACGGCAACTGATCCACAAAAAATCCGCTGTCGAAAACAGCGGATTTTTTGTATGGTACAATATTATTCAGTTGTTACCTCCAACTGTTCTCCGTTAAAAGCCACGCCGTACTTATAGACAGGCTCACCACCGGCCGCTTTCCATACAGAGTCGCTGCCCGCATCCTCACATTGCTGTAAGGCAACCTCAGACAGCTTTTTCAGCGCCGCATCGCTGCAATTTCTTTTGGCTCTCATGGCGATCCCAATAACCGGAAGTCCTTTTCGGAGAGGCGCCAAATGGATGTCGTATCCGCCGTCCTCGACTTCCCAATAGGAAATCGCAAAAGAGCCGCGCATCAGGGCGCATAGTCCCAGCAAAAGTCCGGGATAAAAGCGTTCGCCGGCGGTATGAAATGCGCGTACCGATTGCTTCAGCAGCGCTTGTATTTGCGCTTGCAATGCAGTATTGTCGCCGAAAAAAATCGCCTCCTGGATAGAAACGACAATAGATTGCGGGAGCAGCTCCTCCAGCTGCCGCAGAATTGCCTTGCAATACACCAAAGAGATTTCCTGGTTTGGCAAGGCAACTTCGCACAGGAACGCCCCGTTGAAAGATGGCATGACTTTTCGCACCGTCAGATAGCCTGTGACCAGCAGATAGCTATAAAGCGTTGTGGGCTTACTCTCGATTTGCGGACAGAGTACGCCGACATCGACCAAGGTGGTGACCGACCCGCCGCTGACCAATGTGGTCAGGCGGTGATAGGTATCCGTGTCAGTCCCCGTAAGCACGCTGGAGATCATATCGTTGCTGCCCGTCGATACCCAAAACGACCTGGGATCACATCCGTTGCTGAAATAGTTGATAACAGACCAGGGGTTGAAAATCTCCGTTTTGCCAAAGCGGTAACCATTGTACCACTGGCAGATCTCGGCATACCGATCTGCAGCGCCATAGTATTCTGCCATCTCCTTGACCTCATCGGCGGTAAATCCAAAGTAGGCACTGTATTTGTTGTCCAGCACAGAATGAACGGAAAGGTTGTTCATCTCGCGGAAAACACCCTCCTCGGCGGCAAGCAAAACACCAGAAAGAAAGCCGAAAGACAAATGCGGATTATCCTTGAAGCCACCGGAAAACAGATTGCGCAGAAACGAAACGATCTTATCGGAAAAACCATGCATTTCCCCTTGTTGTATGGGGATGTCGTACTCATCAATAAAGATAATAGGCGCGGTGCCATGGTGCTTGTGCAGCAGGGTGGAGAGATCCAGCAGTGCAGAGGCCAGTTCTACCTCCCCGGCCTTGCCGCCAGCCAAGTTTTCGTAGACCTCCCGGCTGTATGCATCAAACTTGTCGCTTTCCCGCAGTTCCTCGTGACGGCGGGTCTCCTTGGCAAAAATTTCCCGAATAACAGCAAAGCTTTCCTCCCAGGTGTTGAACTTTACATCCTTAAAGGTCAGAAAAATCACCGGGTATTTTCCCTGATAGTCCCTGTATTTCTGCCCGCAATCCCAAATTTTCTTTTTGCGAAAGTAGACAGAGGTATCCCTGTCGCTTTTTTCAAAAAAGGTGCGCAGCATATCCATGTTCATGGTCTTTCCGAATCTGTGGGGACGGGTAAACAGCGTCACCATCGGCCGTTCATCGAGAAACTCCTTGATCATCCGCGTCTTGTCGACATAGTAATATTCCGAAGATGCCAGACTGTAACTGGATACCCCAACGGGTAGGGGCAGCTTGGGCGCACGCACCGCTTTTCGGTAGGCGCCCGACTTGACCCGCTGATCTGCAGGCTTTTGTGTACCGACCGGCAACATCCAACACTTACCAAGCTTTTTTGCGCCGCTGATTTTTCCGTCTTTGCAGAGCGTAGAAACTCTCCGCTCTGTTATGTTCCACCGCTCCGCCGCTTCTTTTACGGAAATCATTTCAGCCATATGGCAATTCCTCCACCCATACTCTCTCATATATGATCCTGATCCACCTCTGTATCGCCTTTCCGACAAAGTGAATCAGTGAACCTCGCGGAATTATTATACAAAATTTATGACTTATCGTCAATCTTTTCTTCCAATCTTTGCGAAAGATCTTCCAATTATGAATCCTTGTATAGTATCCGCAATTGCAATCTGGTTTTTGTTCGTGTAAAATAGCAGAACAAAGCCAAACAGAAAAACAAGAAAGGAAATCTGCGATGATCCGCAATATTTGTAAAGAAGAAGCTTTTCTTGCGCAAGCTTCCGTGCCTGCCACGGCGGACGATCTTTCCGTTGCGCAGGACTTGCTGGACACCCTGGCCGCCCATAAGGACAGCTGTGTGGGGATGGCAGCAAACATGATCGGCGTTCACAAACGCATTATCGCCTTTGACAATGAGGGGGAAACGATGCTCATGTTCAACCCGGTCATTCTCAAGCGATCCGGTGCTTACGAAGCCGAAGAGGGCTGCCTTTCCCTTGCCGGCACACGGAAAACCAGACGATTTCAAAGCATCAAGGTCCAGTGGCAGAACGAAAAATTCCAAAGCCGGTGCAAAACCTTTACCGGCTGGACGGCAGAGATCATTCAGCATGAGATCGACCACTGCAACGGCATTCTGATTTAGTGCAAGCCACTTGTAATTTTCAGAAATACACAAAAACCGCCGAGTGCAGCACGCAAAAACCCCGCCTGTAGTTCTCCGATTGGGGAACCTCAGGCGGGGTGCTTTTTTATGGGATTTGCTTTTTTCTTAGCTTTCCGCGCGGTAGAGGAATGTTACGATCTGCGCTCTGGTGCAGTCCTCATCCGGGCTGAAGGTGGTTTCACTGGTGCCGGTGGTGACGCCCTTTTCCACTGCCCAGCGGACGGCGTCATAATAATACGCATCGCTGCGGGTGTCCGCGAAGGGGGCGTTTCCGGTCACCGCCGGGGTCTTGGCGTAGCGGTAAAGGAGCGCGGCCATCTGCGCGCGGGTGCAGGTCTCGTCCGGGCTGAAAGTGGTTTCGCCGGTACCGGTGGTAATGCCGTTTTCCACCGCCCAGGCCACTGCCTTGGCATAGTAAGCGTCCGCCGGGACATCCGCAAAGCGGCTCATGGCTTTCGGCTCCGGAGACCCGGCCACGCGCCAGAGGAACACGGCCATCTGCGCGCGAGTGCAGCTTTCATCCGGACTGAAAGTGTCCTCGCCGGTGCCGGTGGTGATGTTCTTGTCCACTGCCCACTGCACGGCCTTGGCAAAGTAGGCGTTCGCGGGGACATCCCGGAACGCGGTGCTGCCGGCCTTGGTAAAGCTGGCGGCAATGGAGACATCCCCGCCGGGCATGGTGAAGCTGTAGGTGCCGTTGCCGTTATCTTTCAGAGTAAGCGTGTTGCCGTGGTTGTCGGTAACGGTGAGCTTGTCCAGCACATAGCCGGCGTTGGGCTTGACCGTAATGGTCACGGTGTCACCCTTGGCGGCATTTTTGCTGCCAAGGCTCACGCTGCCGTTTTCCAGCTTGGAGGGAACGGAAATGGCGTGGTCGTTGGAGACGACTCCACCGCCGCCGCCACCGCCACCGCCGCCGGAGCTAGCAGCAGCCCACAGGATGGCGGAGCCATTCGCGGGAGCAAAGTTCCCGTCAGCGGGGGTGAACACCCAGTCATAGCGGGTGCCGCGGGTGACCTCCGTGGTGTCGGGCAGCTTCCAGGCGATGGTGCCCGACACATCGAACGCGGCGGTCAGTTTGGCGTCTGCAAGGGTCTTGCCGGCCTCGGAAATGCTGGTGTAGCTGGCGCGGCCGGTGGGAGTGGCCTGGCGGATGATCACGGACAGGCTGGCGGTGGCGCTGGCGTAGTTTTCCGTATCCTCCGGGGTGAACACGACCTCGTACACGCCGCTGTCAGCCACATTTTGCAGGCTGGGGACGGTTTTGCCCCAGCTCCAGGTGCCGGGAACGGTGTCCTTGCCGAACTTGGCGGCGCCGCGAATGTCCGCAGCACTCAGGGGCTTGCCGTCATAGATCTTTTCGATGGGCTGGACGGTCAGCGTGGGGACATCCTTTTCCGCGGCGGTGACCGTCAGGGTGATGCTGAAATTCTTGTAGTTTGTGCTGGTCACGGGGACGGTGATGGTGTCGCTTGCCCCGATTTTTGCGGTATCCGCCAGGGTAAAGCGGAGGCTCTTGCCCTCTTTCGTCACCGTGCCGGTGAGTACGCCGTTGGCGGTGCTGGCCACCGGGTTGCCCAGCGCCGCACCGTCGATGCCCGCCAGCAGAGTGGACAGGTCATAGCTGGTGCCGGAGCCGCGCTTGGCGGAGACCTTCGCGGTCTTGCTGCCGGTGAAGTCCGCCTGGGTGATGGTGAGAGTGCCGGGGGTGACGGTGACGGCGTAGTTTTTGCTGTTGGCCGTGCCGGTGATGGAAACGGGAGTGCCGGCGGGGGAGGTCGCCGTTGCGGCGCAAATAAGGCTCACGCCCAGGTCGGCGGCGGTGTCCCCGGTCACGAGGGCATTCGCCGGGACGGTAAAGGTCAGCGCCGGGTTGGCCGCACCGTACACGCGGGTCTTGTTGTCCGCCTTGACGGTCACGGACTTTTTCGCCACCTGGAGGGTGTAGCTGGCGCTTGTCTCGGCGTACTGCCCCGGCACTGCGGCGGCGGTGGCGGTGATGGTGGCGGAGCCTGCGCCCAGGATGGTCACCTGTCCGCTGGCGGCGTCCACCTTGGCAACGGCGGGGTTGCTGCTGGTGTAGGTGACCGCGCCGCCGTTGGCAGTGCTGTTAGAAGCGGCGTTGGTGAAGCTGCCGTCACCGTAGGTCTTGGAAACCGTGCTTGCCGGAAAGGTCAGCTTCTGCTGGGGGAGCTTGCCGTTGCTGGCAATGCGGATGTTGGTAGTGTCCAGGCAGGCTTCCTGCCGCGCAGTCAGGGAGGCGGAGGTGCGGGAAGCGGGGATCAGGGCGTGCAGCTCCTTATCCAGCACCAGAGGAACCTCCTTGCCGTTATAGGTGCCGGTCACGGACAGATTGTCCGCAACCTGGAGTGTGCCGCAGCTGCCGTCTGCTTTTTCCAGAGCGATGGGGCCGAATTCAGCTTGAAAAATGCCACCTTGGAACACGGCGTTTTCGGATTGGAAAGGATGGAAATAATCCGCCCAAGTCCACTCCTCATCGTCCTTACCGTTCTCATCATAATCGCTATCGTCATCATTATCACATTCATATTCGATGATTTTTACAACACCGCCATTTTGCATGTATTGACAACTATCTGTGAGTTCTCCTCCGGAAATTTCAGTAGTTTCGAGTGTTCCGCCATTGATGGTAACTGTATCGGCTTCCACGAAGTCGGCGTTAACAGTACCGCCATTTAGAATGAATTGGCTCTTTGGTAGTGTTAGTCCCAGTGTCTGTACAAGCTTTTTAGAGTAGGCGTTAGGAGAAGCTTCAATCCAAAAATTTCCGTCCACCTTACCGCTTTCTACAGAGAGCAGAGAGTCTGCTATTATAGGATGGGAATTAGAGCTTGAAGTTGAGCCTATGATTTGTGTATCTCGTAAATGTACTTCCTGAAAATCGGCTATTTGGAAGTGGCTCTCAGTATCAGCGTTGAGTGTTCCGCCACCATAGATGTTCAAGTTGCAGAGCCATTCGCGTCCCTTTGATGCGTTTAAGTATCTAATAGACGCAGTTACCCCTTTGGGGATGCAGAGATTCAGTGTACCGCAGAATACCTGAAAATTATCGATTTCTGCGCCGTCTTTCAGCGTTAAGGTATCTGTATTTTCATCCCATAGATAATCATCTGTCTCTGCGGATAAAGGGGTGAAGTCATTGTTTTTGACCTGATAAATCTTGCAATCGGGCGCTTCTGCGCCATCCAGCAAATCTGTTTCCGCCGGTTCCAGACGGACATAGCGTGCAGCGCCGGAAACACTGTAATCTTTTCCCTCTCCGGATACCGTCAAATTTTTTCCTTTTTCCGTAAAGGCGGATATACCCAGTACTTCACGGTAAGAATTTCCGAGCCAAACAGCAGTGGAGCTGATGTGCAGCGGCCGAGAATCGTTTGGGCTATCCCCGCCGACAGCGCGCGCTTTTGTTGGAAAAAAGTGGGCGTGTTCAGAGTAAAGGGCGTCATCGTACTGGATTCCGGCAACAGTACCATAGGCTTCCACATTTCCGTTGAGAAAGATGAGTTGACCATCTAACCAGTCGAGGGAAATGCCATATTCTGCATAAGTTCTTCCGGCTTTTTGTGTACAATTGGCCTTTAAGGTTCCTCCGGTCATGATAAAGCGGTCTTTGAGTTGTATCGCGGCTCTAGTATAGACGGGATCAGGGTCTTTTTCTGCATCAACGATAATTGTACCGGAACGCATAATGGTGGGAGATTCAATATAATATTCTGAACAGTACAGTGTACCATCTCCCTCAATTTGGATATCAGCAGAATGAACTACCCTATTTGTAATCAAATAATTAAGCTTGTTTGTTCCATGTAGCACCAGTTTGCAATCATCAAGAATGTCCAGTGCGTCATTTTCTTGCTGATAGTTGTTTAAGGTGAGGGTTTTTGTGGCAGGGTCATATGACCAGCCGTCCCCGGTCTGCACCTCTGTGATAGTATCTGTTTTTATAGTAAGAATTTCGCTTTCGCCTTTTCTCAACCACCGTATTTCACCGGATGGTGTATCAGATGTGCTATTATCCGCCAGCGCCATGACCGGCAGCAAAGTCAGCATCAGGCACAAGGCCAGCATGCTTGCCAATAGCTTCTTTTTCATATTCATACATTTTTTCCTTTCCCATTCCCGAAAAGTTTTGCGCGGAACAAAGTCCGGAACATTGTCCTCGCAGTCGGGAGTTAACACCAGTATACCCGATTTATCGGGCATATTCAATAGATTTTTCCGATAGATCGCCCAATAATTCGGAAAAAACAAGTCCCCCGCAAGGCCGGGGGCGTGGCCTTACGGGGGGCGAGATGTTTTGTGTTTGGAATTATATTGGCTTTTTAGCGCTTTACCACCACCGGCAATCTTGCGCCCATGCGGCTGAGTAGCTCGTTGCTGATGCTGCCGGCGTGCGCGGCGACCTCCGGGGCAAGGATCGGGGCTGCATCCCCCAAAAGGCTTGCTACATCGCCAATTGCAACATCCGCTGCATCGGTGACATCCACGGTAAGCTGATCCATGCAAATGCGCCCCACGACAGGAAGAATATGGGAGCCGATCTGCACGCTTGCTTTGCCGCAGGACAGATTCCGCGGAAAGCCATCGCCATAGCCGATAGGCAAAACGGCAAGACGGCTGTCCCGCGTGGTTTGAAATGCCCGGCCATATCCGACAAACTCCCCTTTCGGCACCTGCCGAATGGCGGCCACTTTGGTTTTCAGCGAGAGAACCGGCTGCAGGTCAAGCTGCAGCTTCGTCTCCCCCGGTGCGCTGCGCACGCCATACAGGGCAATGCCCGCCCGGACATAGTCACACTTCAGCTCCGGATAGTTGAGCAGGCCATAGCTGCTTTGGATATGCTGCTTTGGTACGGGGATGTTTTTTGCCTGCAAGCGGTCAAGCACCAAGTGAAAACGGCGAATCTGTTCCCGGGTAAATGCAACATCCTCCGGGTGCAGACTGTCGCAGCAGCAAAGATGGGTGTAAATGCCCTCCGCCCGTAGCTGCGGCATGGCAAAAACGGCCTCGATCTCATCGAGCCTGTCATAGGGCAAGCCCAGCCGATGCATCCCGGTGTCTATTTTGATATGCACCCGAAGCGGCAGTTCCTGCGCCGCCAGCGCCTTGGCGTAGGCAAAGTCGATCACCGTCTGGGTCAGGTCAAACCGCTGCAGCTCCTTTGCCCGGCGGACATCCGTATAACCGAAAATCAGGATCGTACCATCAATGCCGTGCTCCCGCAGTTGGATGCCCTCGTCAATGGTGGCAACGGCAAAGGCGCGTACGCCGCACTGTGCCAGACAGGTGCTGACCTCCACTGCCCCGTGGCCATATGCCGCGGTTTTCACCACTGCCATCAGCTGGCACCGGGGCTGCATGGCATTTTGCAGCACCCGGACATTATGGGCGAGACGGTCGGTGCGGATTTCTATCCACGCCCGGTCTGTATGATTATTTCGGCTATCCATGCGTCTGCCTCCTTTCCAAAATTCTGGCCGGCTGGGACACGACCGTGCAGTGTGCGGGAACATCTGTACAGACGACCGCGCCGGCGCCGATTTTTGCCCCATCGCCGATTTTGATATTGCCGATCAGAATCGCGCCCGCTCCGATCAGGCAGCCATTGCCAATTACCGGCGCCTTTCGGTCGATCTCGCCGATGGTCACATTCTGGTAAATTCGGCAGTTTTCCCCGATCTCGGCATAGCGGGAGATATAGACCCCGTGCAGGCCGTGGGGCAGGCTGGGTATACCGTGGATGACGGCGTCCGCGCCAACATATCCCCCGTGCCGGGCTGCACAGCGGCTCATGCAGAAGGTGAGAATATCCCGCCAGGGCTTGTGCCTTGCCCGCTGCTTCCAACGGTACAGTTTCCAGAAATGCGTCAGGGCATCCCCCTTGGAAAAGTCGGTCATATATCCGCGAATTCCCATGTGCTTTTACTCCGTATACAGGCGCAGCAGCCGATCCAGCAGCTGGGGAAACGACAGGCCGATCCCTTTCATCATGTTGGGAAAACGGCTGTGAGCGGTAAAGCCGGGGATGGTGTTGACCTCGTTGAACACGATTTCCCCCGCTGGGGTCAGGAACATATCTACCCGCGCAAATCCGGAACAGCCCAGCGCACGGTAAATTTTTTTCGCTGCCTGCTGGATGCGCTGCTCCGTATCCGTGTCGATTCGGGCGGGCATATGGATCTGCGAGGTCTTCAGGGTGTATTTTTCTGTGTAATCAAAAAATCCGTGGGAAAGCTCGATCTCATCCACCCGGCCAACGGTCAGCTCCTCCCTGCCAAGTACGGCACAGCCGACCTCGAAGCCCTCTATGGCCTCCTCTGCGATGACCTGAGTATCGTGCTGCAGAGCAAGGTCAATGGCCGTCTCCAGCTGCTCCGGCGCGCTGACCTTGGTGATGCCAAAGGACGAACCGGCGTGAACCGGTTTGACAAAAACCGGAAAACGCAATGTGTTTTGGATCTCCTCCGCCGCGCCGGAACGCTCTGCCTGATAAAATGTGAGGGATTTGGGAACGGCAATCCCGATCAGGGAAACGATTTTGTGCGCTCTGTCCTTGTCCATGCAAA
This sequence comes from bacterium, assembly GCA_963595735.1. GTDB lineage: Bacteria > Bacillota > Clostridia > Oscillospirales > Oscillospiraceae > CALWOS01. The sequence continues at coordinate 9,051 of CAVBJJ010000019.1, read as the reverse complement.
GCGCGGAGGAAAGCGTATCACAGCCGACAACCGGAATCCCGGCAAGCTCCAAAAGCCCCTGCACGGTGCCGTCTTCCCCATTTTTTCCGTGCAGCACGGGAAAAGCCAAATCCAGCTTTTGCACCTGCGGCTGCTCGTGATCCAGCTCCAGAAAGCCGCCGATCGACCGGTTCTGGGAAAAGACAACGGGGTGCAGATGCGTAGCATCCTCGCACCAGCTACCATCCGGAATGCGGGAAAATGCACCGGTATAGTGATACCAATCTCCGGCTCGGTTGATACCAATGGGAAATACCTCTATTGTTTCCGTGTCGATATACTCCAAAACCGAGGCAACGGATTGCAGCGACACTTCATATTCCGTGGAGCAGCCGCCAAAAAGGATCGCTATTTTCTTCTTGTTCATGTCTTTTTCCCTCATTCTTCTATGATTTCCGTACCCTCCGACAGCGGATAGGTGATCTCGCATTCATTTGTATAAAGCCGGTATTGGGCCGTTTGTCCTGTACGCTTGTCCGTTTCTTTGCGCCAGACCTCGGCGAGTTGATAGATTTTTCCCTGGCGGCGGAGATAGCGAACCGCGGGGTTATACACACTGTATTCTACACCGATTGGGCTTTCCGCCAGGATGCGGCAGTACATACAGCTGTCGTCAAACGCAAGTTCGATTTGAAAGCAGTTGTCCGTATCGTTCCGCAGCCGCAGGTCTCGCCAGCCCAGGCTGATGGTCGCATCCGTGCCGCTGGGCAGCTGCTCCGTGGTGGAGGGAAAGGATTCCACACCATGCCCGTGCCGCTCCAGAATCGTCAGGGGCGTGTGCAAAAAGCACCAGAACAGCAGGTTGCTCAGCATACACAGACCACCGCCGCGGGACGGCACGATTTTTCCGTTTTGAAAATTCAGCCCGTCTTTATAAGGCGTTTCCCGCTCTGCATCCCGCACCAGCCAGAAAAAGGAAAAAACCTCCTGGGGGCGGATCAGCACCTTGTGAATGCATCGGGCAGCCAGCTTCAAATTGTGTACTTTGTTGTACTGATATTGCATGGAAAATCCACTGTTCTGATTCAGCATGGGAACCGAATCGGCAAAAACCTGGTGCGGCAGCGATGTTTCCGTAAGCGTGTCCGCATATTTGTTGCCGTCCCGGCACATTTGCAAATAGCAGCACTGCTTTCTTTGCCACTGCCGCAGCGGAAGCAAAAACGGGAAAAGCTGCGTCAGTCTTTTTCTGGCCATCTGGCTCACTCCTTCTGCTTGCTAAAAAATCAGAGCTTTTTATACTTTCTTCAAAAAACAAAAAAACTCTTGCTTTTCGTACTGTTATTGTACAAAAAACAAGAGCTTGGTTTCTCTGTTTGGCCGTACAGGCCGCCTTTTTTTCTCTGCGGAAATTCTGACGATTTTCTTACGAAAGTGGAAGTGTGACCGTGAAAAGGATGCTGTTTTCCGCGCTTTCGGCGCTGATCTCTCCGCCGTGCAGTTCCACGATTTGTTTGGCGATCGCCAATCCCAGCCCCGCTCCGCCCCGGGTGCTTCTTGCTGTGTCCATGCGGTAAAATTGCTCAAAGATCCGGGCGAGTTTATAGGCGGGAATGGTGTCTCCGTGATTTCTGAAGTAGATCGCCACCTGCTTTTCCTGCGTCTCCACCACAATGCTGATCTGCGTGCCGGAATAGCTGTACAACGCCGCATTGCGCAGCAGATTATCAAACACCCGCTGGATCTGGTTTGCATCGCAGCGCAGCGCCACATTTTCCGGCGCCCGCAGGTCGCAAGTCAGATTTTTTTCCTGCAGCATCGGCTGAAACTCAAATATAAGCTGTTCCAGCAGCCGGGTCAGATCGATCACGCTGTATTGCAGGGTGATCTCGGAAAGATTGAAGCGGGTAATTTCGAAAAATTCGTTGATCAGATCCTCCAGGCGCTCCGACTTTTCCAGGGCGATGGAGAGATATTTTTCCCGCAGCCTTGGCGAAATTTCATCCTCATCGTGCAGCAGCGTCAAATAGCCGATAACAGAGGAAAGCGGCGTTTTCAGGTCGTGTGCCAGATACATGATCAGGTCGCTTTTTCGCTGCTCCGCGTCTTTTCGCAAGCGGAGGTTTTCCTGCAATTGGGTCCTTGCGGTGTTTAACTCGTTTTCTGCATCAGAAAGGTCTTCCGGCAATGAGATTTGGGGCGCATCCGGCTGGGAAAGCATTTTTGCGGCGTGGATCACATCGTCCAAATACAAAAGCGGCTTTTGGAACGACCGGACCATAAAGATGATACCACCGATCATCATGACAACAAAGATGATAAAGGGGGAAAGCTGCTGCAGGGTCTTGAGAAATTCGTAAAATGGCGTTTCCCCGCTCCAGATAAAACGGGAACAAATAAACCAGGCCACAAAGTAACCGCCGACCAAGACGGCAAACAAAATCAGCATGGATACAAAAAAGTGGTTGAGGATTCGCCTGGACAGCTTGGAATACTGCTGCCGACGCTTATTCGATTTCATATCCCACACCCCAGACCGTTTTGATAAATTTGGGATTCTTCGCCGGTTCGTTCATTTTTCCCCGCAGCCGGCCGATGTGCGCCATTACGGTGTTGTTGCTGTTCAGATATTTTTCTTTCCAGACCGCTTCAAACAGCTCCTCCGAGGAGACAACCTTTCCCTGATGCTCGCAAAGGTACCAAAGCAGAGAAAATTCTATTGGGGTCAAAGACAATTCCTTTCCAAACAGAAAGCATTTGTGAGTGTCCATGTTGATCTGCAGGCCGCGAATGTCATATTCTCTCTTTTCCACCGGCTGTGCAGCCGAGGGATTGTATCGCTGGAAGCGGCGCAGCTGAGTTTTGACCCGTGCTACGACCTCCAAGGGATTGAACGGCTTGGTAATATAATCATCCGCGCCAATGGTCAGCCCCATGATCTTATCGCTGTCCTCCACTTTTGCCGTCAGCATGATAACAGGGAAAAAGTATTTCTCCCGGATGTTCCGACAAAGGTGAAACCCATCGATATCCGGCAGCATCACATCCAGAATCGCCAGATCCGGGGGATTTTCCTCTATTCCCTTTTGGGCATCCGTTCCGTTATAGAACTTATAGACCGTGTAGCCATCGTTTTTCAAATAGACCTCCAACAGATCGGCGATCTCTTTTTCATCATCCACAACTAATATTTTTTCATTCATTTCCTTTTTTCCTTTTCGTTTTTTGTTTGCGGAATTTTTATGTATTCCCTATGATTTCTTATATTTTACCTTGGAAATGCATCGAAATAGTAAAAAACAAGACACAAATTTTCTGTTTTTTCTGAATATTTTATCCTTACCCTGCACACCCGCTTCCAAGGTGCATACAATACACCAGATGCCTTAATCGCGCATCTGATCTGGATCATATATAGAGGATGGTGTGTTTTTTGGAAAATCAATGCGATTACAAAAGCGGTGCACTGGAAAGCTGCGCCCCTCTGGCGGCAGCCTTTGTTCCCATGCAGAAAAGCGCAGAGCCGACTTATGCGCCGGAAAAGGCCATTGTCCGCGGCACGCTGTTTCCGGGATTGGATTTGCCTTTTATGGATATGGTCAACCAGGGAAAGCTGACCGGTACGCCCATGGGCGAGGTGATGGCGCTGGATTTTGTCTGTGCAGAACTGGTGCTATATTTGGACACCCACGAAAACGATACGGATGCCTTTGCCATGCTGCAAAAGACCCTGGCACTTGCCAAGGAGGCAAAGGAGCGGTATCTGTCCGCTTACGGGCCGCTGACCCATGCGGATCTCTCCCAGTGCAAAAGCTTTACCTGGCTGCGGGAGCCGTGGCCCTGGAACGACTCTGACAAGGAGGGTCGCTGAATGTTTGTATACGAGAAACGGCTGCAATATCCCGTTCGGATCAAAACGCCGAATCCTGCGCTGGCAAAATTCATCATCTCCCAATACGGCGGCCCCCATGGCGAGCTGGGCGCCAGCCTGCGCTATCTCAGCCAGCGGTATTCCATGCCCTATAAAGAAGTACAGGGTGTTTTGACGGACATCGGGGTTGAGGAACTCGGGCATTTAGAGATGGTCGGAACCATCGTCCATCAGTTGACGCGAAACCTGACTCCGGAGCAAATCAAACAAGCCGGGTTTGAGACCTATTTTGTGGATCACACCGCCGGGGTATATCCCCAGTTTGCCTCCGGCACGCCCTGGAGCGCGGCGACTATGGATGTATCCGGCGATGTGATCTCCGATTTGACAGAGGATCTGGCAGCAGAGCAAAAGGCACGGACGACATATGACAACATTCTGCGCCTGTGCGATGACCCGGATGTCACGGATGTGATCCGCTTTTTGCGGGAGAGAGAAGTGGTACACTTCCAGCGCTTCGGCGAAGCGCTGCGTCTGGTAACGGATCGCCAGAACCAGAAAAACATCTATGCGGTCAATCCCGCATTTGACCGGTAAACGCAAAAAGCAAATTTGACAATCTGATTAAATAGCCCCTGCTGCGGTGTCTGTTTTCCCGCAGCAGGGGCCGCTTCTATTTTCGGCAATATCGGCAGAACTCCCTCTTCCCTTTTTCGCGGATATGCTGTAAAATGGAACAAAATCACTTGCTCTTACAGCAATAAGGAGACGGTTATGGAACGGACGGAACAGCAGCGGAAAAACGATATGCTTTCAGGCTCGCTTTGGAACAAAATATTGCTTTTTGCCCTACCTCTCGCGGCCAGCAGTATTTTGCAGCAGCTGTTTAACGCCGCAGATGTCGCCGTAGCCGGGCGCTTTGCCGGGGATGCCGCGCTGGCTGCTGTTGGCGCGAACACACCGGTAATCAATCTGTTTGTTAATTTTCTGGTCGGCCTTTCCATCGGTGCCAATGTGATCATCGCCACCGCCTTTGGCAAAGGGGATAAAAAACGCATTCATAAAACCGTTCACAGCTCTGTGCTGTTTTCGCTGCTCTGCGGCGCTGCATTTACTGTTGTCGGCATTCTCATGGCTAGGCGAATTCTGCTTCTGGTTTCCACCCCGCCGGAGATCATGGAGCTTGCCACAAAGTATCTGCGGATCTACTATCTGGGAATGCCCGCCATCATGCTGTATAACTTTGAATCCGCCATGCTTCGCAGCCGCGGCGATACCCGCCGCCCCTTGATCGTGCTGATCGTTTCCGGCGTGATCAATGTGGGAATGAACCTGTTTTTTGTTATCATTTGCCGCATGAATGTGGAGGGCGTTGCCATTGCAACAGTGCTGTCCAATGTGATCAGCGCGGGAATTCTGTTCGTCCTGCTGCTGCGAGAGCCGGGAGAGCTGCGGCTGGAGCCACGCAAGCTGCGCATTGACCCCGCCACCTTGCGCACCATGCTCCGCATCGGTCTGCCAGCCGGCTTGCAGGGTGTGGTGTTTGCCGTGTCCAATGTCTGCCTGCAGAGCGCTTTGAATATCCTCGGCGCGGACACCGTGGCCGGAAACACCGTCGGGCTGAATTATGAGTACATCGTCTATTTTATTCTCAGCGCCTTTTCCCAGGCCGCAGTGACTTTTATCGGTCAAAATTACGGCGCGGGACACTATCACCGCTGCAGGCTGGTGACCCGCTGGTGCTTGCTGCTGGGGGCAATTTCTGTTGTAGCAAGCTGTATGCTGTTTTTACGGTTTGACCAGGAATTTGCCTCCATTTTTACAACAGACCCCAAAATCGCCGCCATCGCCCAGCAGCGGATGCACGCGGTTTTGACCCTGCAGGTACTCAACATGGTGGGAGAAGTACTCACCGGCTGTCTCCGCGGGCTGGGCAATTCCTTCGCCCCGGCAATGATCTGCGTTGCGGGCATCTGCGGCACCCGGCTTATCTGGGTGTACAGCCTGTTTCCCAGGTTTGGAACATTGCAAATGCTACTGGCCGCCTATCCCGTCAGTTGGATCATTACCGCTGTGGTCATCGCGCTGGTCTACCTGCAGTTCTCCCGAAAAAAGTTGCGGCAACCCGCGCTGCAAAGCCTGGAGGATAGCTGGGTATAACCGGCGGCACGGAATGCCAACAGAAAGGACTGCTTCCCTATGCCAGAATCCGAGATTTGTCTGGAGATCCGCAAGACCCTGTTTTCTCACCAGGACATCCCCTACCGGGCGTTTCAAAGCAAGCTCGTCCCCTCTGCCAAGAGTCCGGTGATTGGCGTGCGCACCCCGGTTTTGCGGCGCATGGCAAAGGCGTTGGTACAGCACCCGGAAATCGAACAGTTTCTCTCCGCCCTGCCCCATGCCTATTTTGAGGAAAACAATCTGCATGGTTTTATCCTCTCAGAACTGCGAGAATATGACCATGTATTAGCGGAATTGGCGCGGTTTCTTCCCTATATGGATAATTGGGCAACCTGTGACCAAACCAGCCCGCGTGTTTTTCGCAAAAACCGGGTGCGGCTGATCGAGCAGATTCCCCAGTGGCTGGCGTCCTCCCATTGTTATACCGTTCGTTTTGGAATCGTAATGCTCATGCAGCACTATCTGGATGAGGCGTTTTCCCCGGCGTATCCGGGGTGGATCGCGGCGCTTCCGGCAGGAGAATATTATATTGACATGGCTGCTGCCTGGTATTTTGCCACCGCGCTGGCCAAGCAATATGATGTGGTGCTGCCGTTTTTCCTGGATACGCGTCTGCACCCCTGGGTACACAACAAGGCTATTCAAAAAGCGCGGGAAAGCCTGCGTATTCCGGCGGATCAAAAACACTACCTAAACACGCTCAAACGCAAAGTAAAATAAATAAAAACTCGCCTGCGGGTCGCACGATTCCCGCAGGCGAGTTTTTATAGGTACTGCAATACATAAAAAAGTTGAGGTGAAACGCCGTTTTGGCGCTGCCTCAACTTTTAAATAGTCTGATTATCTTGTGGCGCTTTTTCCCATGATAATGCCGATAATCGCCAAGATGATACCAACAAAACTGAGGTAATGAACTGTGGTCAACACAGAAACGGCAACTACCAGCAGGCCAATGCCAATCAGCGCAAAGCTGATTCCATATTGCTTGCTGCGGCGCTTTTTTTCCGCCTTGCTGTATTTTCTGGTGGTGCCGAGGTCGGTCAGCAGGATCTGCTTGTTTGCGAAATACGCACCCAGTGCGATCAGAATCACACCAATCACAACCAACACGATTGCATAAATCAGCGAAGTGGAACTCAGATTGGAAAACATATGCATCCTCCTTTCCTTTTTGATCCGCCGGATGCAGTTATCCAACCATCCTGTACGGGTACAGTGAGATTATAGCACAATCTTTTGCGAATAGGAAGTTTTTTCCGCAAAATTTTTATCGGCTCAGATATCGCTGCAAAATCGTTGCCGCCTGGGCGCGGGTCGCCGTTCCCCGGGGCGCAAGCGTATCCGCTGTCATACCGGAGACCAGCCCATTTGCGATTGCCCAGCACATGGATTCCTGGGCGTAGGGAGAAAGAGTATCCCGATCGGTAAAAGGTTCCAACACGGTTGGATCCGTCTCCCCTGCTGCTCCCAACGCCTTGGCACAACGGAACAGCACCGTTACCAGCTGCTCTCTGGTTATGTTCTCCATAGGGGAAAACTGATCTGCCTGGATGCCCTGGACAATGTTGTTTTGCGCGGCCCAAGCCACGGCATCGCCATACCAACTTGTGGGATCCACATCGGCAAAGCTGCTGGAGGTATCCGTAATGGCGATGCCGCCGTTCTTCAGATACGCACGATACAACACCGTCACCAGCATGGCACGGGTCACGGTCATATCCGGGGCAAAACTGGTATCGGAGATCCCCTGCATCAAACCGTTATCTAGCGCGTATTCGATGCTGCTTTCCGCCCAGTGACCGCTGATATCCTGATAGCCGCGGGTGTGGGAAATGGAGGATTGCAGATCGCTGACAAATTTGCTGATATTGATCAGGCCATAGCCATATTGCTGATCATATCCCGGCGTTCCCAAATCGGTAGCTGTGTTTGTCAGCAGAGACATAAACTGCTCCTGGGTGATGGCGTTGCTCCAACTTTTGGCCATCACGGCCATTGCTGTAACAAATGGAGTTGCAAAGCTGGTGCCGCTGCCATAAAGATATCCGCCGGGGTTCTTGGAGCTCAGGCTGATGACCTGCTCGCCGGGAGCGACTACGGTCACGCTGTCGTTCTGCTGGGAAAAGCTGCTGCGCACATAGTTGGAATTGACAGCCCCCACCCCGACAACACGGGAATCCGCCGCCGGGTACAGATAAGCAGAGGTACCGTCGTTCCCTACCGCAGAGACGATGAGAACATTTTTAGAAAGGGCGTAGGTGATCGCCTCTGTCAAAGCGCGGCTGCTGCTGTTGGAGCCAAGGCTCATGTTGATCACATCACAGTCATATTGATCCACAGCTTTATAGATCGCGCTGATCACATAGCTGACATTGGTACGCATGTCTCCCGAAAAGCACTTGAGCGGCACAATGGTCACATGATCTACCAAACCGGCAATTCCTTTTCCGTTGTTGCGCTCTGCCGCCAGCACACCGGCCACAAAGGTACCGTGTCCCACGGTATCCGCAGTGTCCGTGCTGCCATTGAGAAGATTATATCCTGTTTCAATATGTGCGTTTTCCAGATCCTCATGTGCGGGATTCAGTCCGGAGTCGATGATCCCAACACGCACGCCGCGTCCATCCAGGCCGGCATTCCAGGCGGTGTCTGCCCCGATGCCGTCCAAATACCACTGTCTGTCGGCAAGAGTGTCTGTGGTGTCCTCCAACAGAACGGCTTTTTTATCGGCTTCTGCGTATTCGACCAGACCCGCTTGGCGCAACTCCCGGATCGTTTCCTGATCCGGCGCAAGGTAAACACCGGTATCCGGGTGGATCGGCGTAAGTTCCTGCTGCTGCGCCAGAGAAAGCGTGGCATCCTCCCGGAGCTGCACCAGGTAATCGTCTGCCGTAGTATCGGCTGCGGAAGCCGGAACCGCCACCAACAGACCCGATAGCATACACGCCGCCAAAAAACCGGCGGCAAGGCGTTGTAATTTCTTTTTCATGAAAGCAGAACCTCTTTATGCGATGTTGTGA
>CAVBJJ010000018.1:30883-38666 GCA_963595735.1 bacterium | reverse complement strand
GCACATGCCTCTGATCGATGGACTGGATCGTCAGCCCCAGCTTGCTGCAAAGCGCCTCGCTGGCGTTCCAGGCATAAGACGGCTCAAAGCTCTCCGGATGGGCGATCTTCTGCTCGAATTCCTCCGGTGTCAGGTCGCAGCCGTGGGCGTTGGCCAGCGCCAGACCATATTCCTCCACATTGTAGCTGTAAGCGCCCTTGATCTTGGTGATTTTGTGGCAGCCGCTGGCCGCCATGGCCACCATGTTGATCCAGAAAATATCCTGCATTCCGCTGCCGGTGATGGTGCAGTTGTGCGCCTTTGCCAGCGCGTCCAGACGGTTGATCTGCGCCGCGGAGGTCGTCCAGGGGTAAATGGCCTCCTCGCAGGTGGTGATCACATTGATCCCCCGGGAAACGCACTTTTCCACATGGTCATAGATATCGCCAATAAAACTGAACAGCGTGACGATGGCAACATCCGCATCGCACTCATCCAGAACCTTGTCGGCGTCGTTGGAGATCACCACGCCGGTTTTCAGTCCCAGCTCCGCGAAATCGCCCACATCCTGACCCACAACAGCCGGATCTACATCAATAGCGCCCACGATCTGGGCGCCGTGTTCATATAAATAACGGAGAAGGTACTTGCTCATTTTGCCGCAGCCATACTGCACAACCTTGATCTTTTCCATAAAACTTCCTCCTGTTCTCTCGGCTTTCCGATGCCAATCGTTTCTCGCGGGATCCCCCGCCTGTTTCTAATTTTTAGTATAAAGCCTCATCCAGGTGGAGAGTCAAGGAAATTTTGTGGAATTGTGATTTATCGCGCTTTCCGTTCCTCGCAAATCTTTGGCTTACAGTTGCTTGCCGATATCCCGGCGGCTGTAAAGAATACGGCGCACTTCCATTATGTCCCCGATCACCACATAGAAAATGGTGTAGTTCTTGACCGAGATACGATAATAGGGATATTTGCGTTCTCTTGCCGAGTGATACGGTTCAAACGCTTCCGCGCAGGAAAGGCGCTTATAGATTGCAGACTCCACCGCATTCACAAAATTTTCCGCCGCGACCGGATTCCGAAGCCGAATGCTGATATAGTCCAGGTCATCTTCAAACAGCGGCAAAATGCGCAGCTTATAATGCTTTTCGTCCATGAATCCGTCCTTTAACGCGCTGGAACACCTCGTCCCCGGAATAGCGAACATCGGTGGAATCCGCCGCGCGGTCGGCCTCGTCCAGCCGCAGCTCCACAGGGTCGGTCAGGGCAGCATACTGCTCGATGCTCATAACCACCATGGAGCCATACCCGTTTTTTGTCAGGTACACAGGCTCGCCAGTGCGCAGCACGATGTCTTCGATTTCAGAGAATTTGTTCCGCAAATCCGAAACCGGTCTGATGTTGATCATAGCAGCTCCTCCTTGCACGGTATTATGCTATTATTTTCTATCAGAATTTTATCAAAATTTTATCATAAAAGCAATCATTTTTTGTCACCGGGCAAAGGCTGCCGTTTTATTTTTCAAACTCCACCGGTACCTGCAGGCGCAAAAACATCCCGTGGCGGCTGTCGTCAAACACATTGAACTCCATCATGATCTCGCAAAAATAATCGCCGCAGATCGTCCAGTTCTGCTCCCGGCAATGGCGCAGCAGCTGCGCGGCGCAGTCCCGCTCCCCGTCAAAGCTGTCCAGATACACGCAGGCGTACATCCCGCTGTCCGCCACGGTCACCCGGGGCAGTCTGGCCTGATCCCGATAGCCGACAAAGGCGAAAATATCCTTGGGAATCAAGCGCCCGGCGATGAAATCCGCTTTCCCGATGGAGGTGCCGACGCTGTACGAATGCACCTGGGAAAAGCCGCGCTCCAGAAGCGCCTTGCGCAGGACGGCAAGCTCCCGCTCGAATACGCGAAAGCCCGCCTCGTAAAAATTCCCGGTGCAGGGCAGCCCCCAGAGGTAGCGGCGGTCGATGTATTCCAGCACGACCGTTCCCTGCACCGGCGACTTGCGGTAGCGCTCGATGGAGGCGATGGCGCGCTCCACGGCGTCGTGCTGGGCGCGCAGGGCACGCATTTGGCGGTGCAGCTGCTCGTTTTTCCGGCCGAGGATCGTCTCGATCAGAACGATGTCCTCCTTTTGCAGCACATCGCCGATCTCCGTCAGGCTCATACCCAGCTCTTTCATGTATGCGATCATGTCCAGCCGCGCGTTTTGGGCGATGTCGTAGTACCGGTAGCCGGTCTCCGGGTCCTTGTATTTCGGCTGCAGCAGCCCCAGCTCGTCATACAGCCGCAGGGTCGCCACCGTGGTGCGGCTGATCTCCGCCATTTTCCCAATGGGGAGCAGTCCTTTTTCCATGCTCCGTCCCCCCTTAACTCTACTCTTACTGGAGAGTTTACCGGAGATCGCGCCGATCGTCAAGCAGGAAAAAGAGCAGGCGCTGAGTGGATGAGGAAAGATGAGAAGATTTAAGATGCCAGATTGATCCACAAAGCGGGGCGATCACAAACAACGAAACCAACGAAATCACTGTAGACAAGATCACCACGGCAGTAGACAGAGCCGTCACCTGCGCCAAAGGCGGCAAGGTCCTGATCGTGGCCGGGCGACCGTAGCCACCACCGGCAGGTGGCTTTGCCACCGGATGTATCACTATTGCTTGTGTATGCCCCCTGGGCGATTGCATAAGCTGTTGGCACGCATTTTCTTGCTTCATCAGTGGAGAAATACTGCTCTGCCTCCGGGATACTGAGCAAAAACACCTTGTCTGTGGTATCCTTTCCGGGATTGACCAGGTACTCCGGATTTTTATCTGCCGAAACCTCTGTATCCTGAATTTTCTTCTGCTCCGCAGAAGTAAAGGCCTCATTTAAGAATGTATCGTTCAGCCATTTGCGGAGGGAGCAGCTTTCCCATGTAACATCAGTATCGGAGTTATTATACGGCTGGCAATCCAACGCCTGCTTACTCACAAGCAGCAAGGACAAACCATCTTTATCCAAAACGATCCATTCGATCGCTTCTTTCCCATTTTTCTTGTTGTTATCCTGCTCATAGGCGCCAAAGGTATAAGTATCACCGACTTTAAGCTTTTGATATGCAAGCCAGTTTTCTTTACCTAATTTCCCAATTGGAATAATAACAGAGGTCAAGACGATAACAAACGCAACACAGGCGGCAAGAATCGGAACACCGATTTTAAGCGTCTTTTTAATTTTCTTGACCGCTTTCCTGCGCTCCTCCGCCTTGCGTTCTGCTTCCAGGCGTTTTTCTTCCGCTTTTTTCTCTGCTTCTAATCGGGCTATTTCTGCTTGCTCCAGGCATTTCTCGGCAAGTGCATCCGCATCTCGAAAACCGGGAATCTGCTGAAACTTCTCCGCTGCAGCTTTATACTTTTCTGAGGTATCCGCGCTCTGCATTGCTTCTACTGCGCCTTCATAAATTCCAGCCTTCCATTCGTTTTCATTGCGCTTGTCAATATGGTCAATATAGCCTTTCAGTTCCGCTTGGAGCGTTTCATCCCCGAAGCGAACCACTTTGTTGTAATTGTCCCTATCGTCAAAGGGTTCTGGGCAATCGGCAAGCTGCTCACGCTTTTTTACGCCCAGCTCTGCCATCAATTTACCCAAATAGGCCTCTGCATTTTTGGGATCAATGTCCAATACCTTTTCGCAATAAGTATTTGCATCCTGCCACTTTTCGTCCTCCAGGAACAAAAATGCACGCTCCAAGAGCGGGGCGACCGCCCCGCTTCCTGCATTGACGACCACGGTTTCTTTCTCCACGGTCTTGGGGGCTGCTTCGGCGGAAACGATTTTCCGAATGCCGCGGATCAGATCCTGCATAAAGCCCAGCTTGGACATATCCTGCGCCTGCAGGTGGGAAAACTCCTCCGGCAGATCGTAGGGGTCCATATCCCGGTAAGCGGGGATCAGCGCCTTTTTGCCGCCGGACTGCTTCACGATCGCCAGGTAGCGGCTCCACTCGTTCTTGACCCAGACGGCGTTAAAATACTCCGGCCGGGTACCCAGCACGACCATGACCCTGGCTGAGTGCAGCGCCGCGAAAATATATGGCTCATAGGCCGTTCCCAGCTTGTCCTCCAGCGTAATGCGGGAGAAAAACACCTTGAAGCCCTCCTGGGTCAGCTGGTGATACAGGTCGTTGGCCAGCACGCTGTCCTGCGTCCGGCGGCCGTTTGCGTCGCTTTCCTTGTAGCAGATGAAGACATCAAACGGCGCCTCTTTCTGGGAGATGGCAAGGATGCCCTTTTGAATCTCATTGATGGCGCGGGCTTCTGACTCATAGATCTCCCGCTGGGCGGCGTCGGCATAGCGCAGGGCGGACTTGTAGTTGTCATCGTCAAACACCGAGGTGAACTGCGCCCGGTTCACCGTCGGCACACGCTTGTGGGTGGCAGGGTCCTCTACATACTCAATGCCATAGCGGCAGAGCACCAGCGACCAATAGGCCTCCGCATCCGTGTTGTCCTCGTTGAGGATCTGCTCATAGATCCCCATGGCCTTGTCGTATTCGTTGCTCCGCCGGAAATGGTTGGCGCGGTCATAGAGGTTCGCCCGCCGTTCATCGTCCAGCCGCGGCAGGGTCTGCTTTGTGCCGCAGCTGTCGCACACGGCCACGGTGTCGCCGGGCTGAAACTCCAGCGTCCCACCGCACATTTTACACTTGAAGATCGTCATGTTTTATCCCCTTTTTGTTTTGATTGTCGGTTTTTCCGCCGCACACATATGCTTCGGTTTACTTCAGCGCCTTGCACTTCCCGTTTCTCTCCGCCAGCGTTTCCAGCAGGCTGTCCGCCGCCTCTGCCGCGCCCGCTCCGGAAAGCACCGCGGCTTCCAGCGTCTGGAATTTTTCCGCCAGCTCCGCCTCGACACGCGCCAGCGCATCGCTGCTCATGGGATCGGAATAGCGCAGGGCTTCGTAAACCTTTTTTGCCGCCACCTTGGCCTCGGGAGTTTTGGCCTTGCGCAGCAGGGTCTCCGCGTCCACGGTCAGAAGCTTGATAAACTGCGTCTGCGTTTTTACTTGTTCCTGGATGTCATGAACCGTCTCGCCTGCCCAATGGGCTTTGACCACCGCCGCAGCCGTAATGGCCGCAACGGCCACGCAGACGACTGCCGCGACCCACGCCGGGCAATTGGGAATCAGCATCAGCACTGCGCCCAGCGCCAGCATCACGACCAGCCCTGTGCGGCTGACGGTGATCAGCGGCAGCTTGTAAAACAGCTTTTCCAAATTCTCCGCCTGGAACGCGAGCCTTGCGCAGCAGAGATTTCCAACAAACGCAGCCATAACAAGCAGCCAGGCGACCCAGAAGCGCGCGTCGTAATGCACCTCGTACCCCGGAATGATGGGGCGCACCAGAAACACAATGACATGGATCGCAGCCAGGAATATCGCCCAGGTCAGGGCATAGAACTTAAAATTCTTTTTCACTTTTGCTTCCTCCTATCACAAAATGCTTTTTAACAGCTCCGCTTTCATGGCGGAAAATTCCTCATCGGTGATCAGGCCGGATTCTTTCATGATCCCCAGCTTTTCCACCTTTTCCTTGAACAGCGCCATGTTGTCCGCCGGCGGGGGCGTTTGCTCCGGAGTCTCCGCCGCCTGCAGCGCGCCGTTCACGGCATTTCCCACCGCGCCGCCGACCACGCCGCCAACGCCCGCCATGGTGCCAAGGCCAATGCCCATGTTGGTAAACTGCCCGACAGCCTCGTTTTTCGCCACCTTTTCCGCAACATCAAAGCCGCGCTCCTGGGCGTAGGTATAGCCCTCCTGGGCTCTTTTGGTGGCCTGCGCCTGGGAATCAATGACCACCTTCTGCGCCTCGGTCTGGGCGTAGATCAGATCCGTCTGCTGGCGGAGCTTGGCCTCCGCAATGTCGGCATACTGCCGGAAATGCAGCTCCTTGAATTTTTCATACTGCCTGTCGCCCTCGGGCTTTACGATCGTAGTGACAAAGAAGCGCTCCAGCGCAATGCCGTAATCCGCAAAGTCGGGAACCAACAGTTCCTTGATCTTCTCCGAAAACAGGGTAAGGCTTTCATCGATCTCAAAAATGTTGATGGCATTGGCTTTCACCACCTGGGCAATGTAGGTCTTGACCCTTGTCATCAGGAACGCCCGGAAGAAGGACACCAGCTTTGCCTGGCCCAGCTGCTTTTCCGTTCCCACCAGCTTGACCAGCAATTTTCGGCTGTCCTCCACCCGGAGCGACATTTCCCCCGATGCGCCGATGGAAATGGGAAAACCATAGGTCGGGTCAATATACTGCACCTTGGTGTCCGTCCCCCACTTGATGGACATCTGTTCCGTTTTGTTGATAAAATAGACCTCGCAATGGAACGGGGTCTGGTCTCCGGTCGCGCGGTTCAAAAGCTTGCCGATTTTCGGAATATTTTGGGTCTCCAGGGTGTAGCGCCCGGGGCCGAACAGATCCAGCGCCTGGCCGTTCATAAAGAAAATGGCTTCCTGGGATTCATGCACGATGAGCTGCGTTAAGCTGTTGAAATCCTCGCACGGATGCTTCCAAATAAAGGTTGTGTTATCCCCCTCATATTGAATGACATCTGCAATTTTTGCCATAACTCTCGCCTCCTGAGTACATAATTTGCATTATGTTGTACTTAACGAAATAAAAAAGCCTGCCATAAGTTTGGCAGGCTGAAAATACGCATGAAAACAAAGCCCTCTTGTGATGATTGAAAAAAATGATCTGAAAGGGCTTATTTGTCGTGTCTAATTTTTGACAGGTTCCGATGTTTCCGGCTAAAACTTTAACAAAATCTTTACATTTTGCATCCGGTATGCTATTGTTTATTGTGTGAAAGTAGATGCAGCAGACGCTGTTGCTTTCACGATTACAACATAATGCAAATTATGTTTCACTTTTCCCTTTTGGGTCGGCTTTTTATAAAATCAGGTGCATATTCTCCATGCAGCTGCGGTGTTCCGCGCCGCTGGAGATAATATAAAGCCGCGTGGTGTTGATACTGCTGTGGCCGAGAATGTCAGCCAGCTTTGCAATATCCTTTTCCATGCCGTAAAACACCCGGGCGAACAGGTGGCGCAAATTGTGGGGAAACACCTTTTGCGGATCAACATTCGCCTCGCCGCACAGGGCTTTCATCTCCCGCCAGATGTTCGTCCGACTGATGGCCTTTCCCGTTCGCGTTACAAAAATCATACCGCTTTTGATATTACGCTCCGCTGCATAGCGGAGCAATTTTTGTTTCAGCTCTTTTACGATAAAAACCTGGCGTATCTTGGCCTTGCAGTTCACAAGCGCCTTGCCGCGTCTGGCTGCCTCCACCGTGATAAACCGCAGTTCGCTCACACGGATGCCCGTGCCGCAGATCGTTTGCAAAATCAAGCTCAACCGCTTGTTTTTCCTGCGCTCTGCCGTCCTGCAAAGCCGGGTATATTCCGCTTTTGTCAGTTCTTTTTCTTCGGGACAAAACACCTGTCGCTGCAGCTTCAGGGATTTTGCTTTCCAGTCCTGCCACCCCAAAAAGGCGAACAGGCGGTTCATGCTTGCCAGCATGGAATTCACGCTCCGAATCTCGTAATTTTCCTGCAAGTGCTTTTTATAAGCAATCACCGTCTCTTTCGTGACCGCGCCCTGTGCATATGCCGCAAAGGCTTCGATATCCCGAATATATTTCTCAATCGTTGCCGCGCTCCTTTCCTCTAAAATAAGCTGGCTTCTGAATTGGGCGATCGCCCCCGCCGTCAGTGCTCGTCCCTGCATCCCGCTTACCTCCCCGTCATTCTCCTG
>CAVBJJ010000018.1:0-30873 GCA_963595735.1 bacterium | reverse complement strand
CCTGTGTATTGTACTCGAAGCAGGGAAATAAAAATTGACCCGGGGACGCCGTGGCGCCCTCCAGGCCAGAGAGGATGTTAAAATCAATGATTGTAGATGTTACTAAAACAAAAAAACAGGTGAGTCCCATAAGAACTCACCTGTGGTCCGAGTGACTGGACTTGAACCAGCGGCCTCCTGAACCCCATTCAGGCGCGATACCAAACTTCGCCACACCCGGATATTTTGTTCTGCGCCTCAGCGCCTAATTATAGTACCACCCTTTTACAGAAAATGCAAGCATTATTTTTCATTTTTTGAAAATTTTTTATTTCGTACCTGCCATTGCCGTTGTAATCGGCAGCGTTCTGTGTTAGAATCTTTGCTGCAAGTTCGACCATGGGAAAGAAGGTCTCATTTTTGAAACACCTCAAGCAATTTGCCATTATTCTGGCTGTCTCCTTTTTGGGAGAGCTTTTGAATTTTCTGATCCCGCTGCCGATTCCGGCCAGCATTTACGGCATTGTTCTGATGTTCCTGTTTTTGGAAACCGGGTTGATCCCCGTGCAGGCGGTCAAGGAAACCAGCGATTTTCTGATTCAGATCATGCCGCTGATGTTCATCCCCGCGGCGGTAGGGCTGCTCAATTCCTGGTCCCTGATCCGACCGGCCTGGCTGCAATATGTCGCCATCACGGTGATCTCCACAGTCGCGGTCATGGCCGTTTCCGGAAAGGTGACCCAGGCCGTTCTCCGCGCCGGAAAACGCAAGGAGGCGCACCATGACTGAGCTGTTTCAAAACTCTGTTTTTTTCGGTGTATGCGTCAGTCTGCTGAGTTATTTTGTCGGTATGCTGCTGCAAAAAAAGACCAAGTTGACGCTTTGCAATCCGCTGCTGATCTCCATCGCTCTGACGATGATTCTGCTGGTGGTGCTCCATGTGGACTATGACAGCTACTACGAGGGCGCAAAGTATCTCAGCTATCTGCTCACCCCGGCAACGGTCTGTCTGGCCGTGCCGCTGTATGAGCAATTCCAGCTGCTGAAGAAAAACTACCGCGCCGTGCTGGCCGGCATTGTCTCCGGCGTAATCACCAGCCTCTGCTCGGTGCTGGCGCTGGCCGGCATTTTCCGCCTGGAACATATTGACTATGTCACACTGCTGCCCAAGTCCATCACCACAGCGATTGGCATGGGGCTTTCCCAGGAAATGGGCGGCTATGTGGCCGTTACGGTGGCGGTCATCATCGTCACCGGACTGCTTGGCAGTCTGTTTGCCGACAAGATCTGCCGCCTGTTCCGCATTACAGACCCCATCGCTCAGGGGGTTGCCATCGGCACCTCTGCCCACGCCATGGGTACCGCTCACGCCATGGAGCTTGGCCCGGTCACCGGAGCCATGAGCAGTCTTTCCATTGTGGTGGCCGGTATTCTGACCGTAATTGGCGCAAACATTTTTTCTCGCTTTTTATGATGTCACGGACATCCAAAGCACTGCCGCCGGATCCAGAAAAAGATCCAACAGCGCCATTGCCGCCAAAACGACCCACACCAGCGCCAGCTGTAAGAAAAATCGCTGCCGCCGCGCCAGCTTTGCCGCGCGGTTTTGCGGTCTGCGCAGCATAAAAACGCCCCCTTTCCCTTTTTACTCAATTATTACTGCATATAATATAACAAGTCACTGCCGCAAATTTTGTCAAATTCCCAGGAGGAACGCCCATGTTTCGAGAAATGCGAAGAAAATCCCGCGCCCTGTCCCCGGAGGATGCCGCAGCGATCCTGTGTCAGGGCAGCCACGGCGTGTTGGCGCTCAGCGGAGACGAGGGGTATCCCTACGCGGTGCCGATGAATTATGTACTGCTGGAAAACACGCTGTATTTTCACTGCGCCCGCATCGGCCACAAAATAGACGCCGTGCGCCGCTGCGAAAAGGCCTCGTTCTGCGTGGTGGCACAGGACACTGTGGTACCGGAGCAATTCACCACTCATTTCCGCAGCGCCATTGCCTTCGGCCGCATTCGCATCGTGCAGGACGCCGGGGAAATGCGCCGCGCCATTGAGACCCTGACGGAAAAATACGCCCCGCCGCTGGGGCAGAAAGCCCAGGCGGAAATTGACGGCGCATGGAATGCCCTTTGTATTCTGGCGCTGACTGTGGAGCATCTTACCGGAAAGGCCTCCCCGGGGCCGAATGCATAAAACCTGATCTTTGCAAACGCACAAAGGGGTCATCACTTTCTGTCATGACCCCCGCCCCGGCCTGCGCATCCGGCCTGTATGCTTCCCCGGCCGTGCCGGAACTTGACCCTTGCAGCTTTGGCCGGAGGAAACATTTCTGCGGCACGGGCTGCTGTGTCCGGGTTTAGTATATGCAGTCGAACAAAAATACTCCCGGAAAGCTTTTCCAATCCGTTGCATAGCGTTTAGAAGCGCCGGATTTGTGCCATACTCTCCCTATAAAAGGAGGTATGACAGCATGAAACGAAACAAGCAAAGCAAAGCCCAATCCGCCGCGCAAAAGCAGGCGCGGCAGCAGGCCGAACACATTCACAGTCAGCTTTCCGCCGCCTACCAGCGCTTCGACCTGGTGCGGGATCCGGTGCTGACGGAAGCCTGCATCTACGAGATCAACGCCCTGCGCGCCAAATATGACTATGCGCTGCACAACTTGAAACAACTTTACTGACCGGACAAGAAAGGAGATGCCTATGCCTCTGGGTCAATTGGGAATGCTCGCCATCGGTGTATTGCTGCTGGTTGTGGTCATTCGACTTCTGCTCAAACCCCTGCGTTGCCTGGGAAAGCTGGTATTACACATCGTTTTCGGCTTTATCGCCCTGTTTGTGTTTAATTTTCTGGGCGGCTTTTTCGGCCTGGCGCTGGGCATCTCCTGGCTCAATGCTATCATCGCCGGTATTCTCGGCGTACCCGGCATTATTTTGCTGCTGATCGTAAAGTACATAATTTAATTCGCGATTTCCTTGCTCCTCCCCCT
Organism: bacterium; assembly: GCA_963595735.1. Taxonomy (GTDB): domain Bacteria; phylum Bacillota; class Clostridia; order Oscillospirales; family Oscillospiraceae; genus CALWOS01. Next base: position 27,899 of record CAVBJJ010000018.1, on the reverse strand, counting down.
CTTGCTTTTCTTTTCGGTATATTCTCCCAGACCTTGGGGAATACTGGGAAAAGCAGGATAAGGGAGGAGCTTTTTTATGGGACTTATGAAACAAACGCGTTTTCGCATCGGACTGTGCACGGTTCTGGCCTTTTTGGCACTGTTGCTGACACTGCTGGTGCTGCTGCCCACCTCGGAGACAACAGCTGTCGCCGCGCTGGCAACGGATTCGGACACTGCCGCGCCGCGCTATTTGCTCACCGCCCGGGACGGATACATCGGCGTATATGACCTGCGCTGCGACCCGCCCCAGCTGGTAACGGCAACGGATATTCCGGTCAGCAATCTCCCATCCCGGGATCAGGCCGCGCTGGAGATCGGCATTCAGGCGCAAAGCCGGGAGGAGCTTTTGTCCCTGCTGGAGGATTTCGGAAGTTGATTTTTTGGCCTCTTTGCGATATAATACACGCGAGATCGTATATCATATCTGAGGAGGCAATACTATGGACAACGCATTCGGCGATAACCTCGTTTCCATCACCGATGAAGACGACAACGAATACACCCTGGAAGAACTGATGGTCATGGACTACAATGACCAGACTTATGTTTTGTATCTCCCCGCCTATATGCAGGAGGATGATCCCGATTACGGCTTTATCATCCTGAAGCGGGAGGAACGCGACGGCGAGGTGGAGCTGCTGACCGTGGACGACGACCAGGAGCTGGAGGATGTCTACGAGATGTTCATGACCCATCTGGCGGAGGACGAGGAAGATGCGGAATAAGCCCAGATGGGCTTTCTGCTGATTGACTGTTTTTCGACAGTCTCGGCGGAGTAGATCCACCGCATAATTCTTTTGCTGCGGACATAAAATACTGCAACAAAAGTGTTGTGATTTTGCGGGGGCTGTGATACAATTACAGCAGAAGATAAAAATTATCCTGCGGTGTTCGTGAGGAGCCATTTTAAACCCACATTTTAGATAAGGGACGCTGTACTTCCGCTGTGGATTGCAGGCCTCCCGGACGCGGCGTTCGCCCGCGTTTGGAAGTTGGAAGCAGCGAAGCAGCAGAGAGGCGACCCACCTGCCGAGATCGTGCAGGTTCTAAACTGGTTCCCACGGCACACGCGGGGAAGAGCCGGACAGCTTGCTGTTCGGCTTTTTTTGCGTATGCCGCCGTACATTTGTCATTTGCCACCGCTTTTTCGCTTTCACAAATACCGGAAAAGCACTGGACTTTCTTTCCCCTTTGCGGTAGGATAGAGAGGACAAGCAGATGTTTTTCTTTTTCTACTACTATATGATATCATCGAAAAATCACACTTTTCGTTGTAAAGGAGGACTTTTCCATGCCTACCGAAATCGCCAGCAAGGAAGCCCACAATGCATTCCTTCACATTTCCAACACTGTCGTGGACATGATGGCAAATGACCCGGCTTTCGCTACCGAGGAGCTGAAGCCCCGCAGCGCGCAGTTCCAGTCCATGATGATTGCTTCCGCCTGCCTGATGGCCGGCGCCTATCTCCAAAAGCCAGAGACCGCCCAGTGTCTTTCCGACCTCTATGTGGAGTATCTGCTCAGCCAGGAAGTTTTTGTGAAAAAGTTTGATCTGGCCGAGCTGCAGAAGCTGATGCAGGGCACCTATCGCCAGCTGCGGCAGCTGACGATCCAGATGCAGGACGAGGGCAAGGACGATATAGAGGATCTGCTGCTGGCACACGCGGTATTTATCATCAACGCCGCCACCCATGACGAGATCACGCCGGAGCGGGAGGATGTCCAGTCCATCTTCCGCCACCTGCATCAGATTTTTACGCTGCTGTACACCGGGGAGTATTGCAAATAAACTTCTTCATATATAATTTACACTTTTGCCATATTTCCCTCTTTTTTCCACTTGACAATTGTGTTATACTGGCAACAGAGTTCTGATGAAAGGAGTTGGCCTATGTCCCCCAAAGCAAGCGGCGTAAAGCAAGTCGCCTCCAACCGCAAAGCTTTCCACGACTATTTCGTCCTGGAGCGTTACGAAGCCGGCATCTCCCTTGCAGGCACCGAGGTCAAGTCCATCCGCGGCGGAAAGCTGAACCTGAAAGACGCGTTCTGCACGATCAAAGACGGGCAGCTGTACCTGCGGAATATGCACATCAGTCCTTATGAGCACGGAAATATCTTCAACCGCGATCCCGTTCGTCCCCGCCAGCTGCTGATGCACAAGCGGGAGATCCAAAAGCTGCACGCCCAAATCCAGCAGGCCGGTATGTCCCTGATCCCCCTGTCCGTGTATTTTAAGGACAGCCGGGTCAAGGTGGAGCTTGGCCTGTGCAAGGGTAAAAAGCTGTATGACAAGCGGGAAAGCGCCGCCGCGCGGGATGCCAAGCGGGATATTGACCGCGCTTTGAAATCCCAGGCACGCTAGTGTACATTTATTTCCCTATCTTTGTATCTAATTGATTTAGGAGGAGATACGATGCCCCAGAATCCCATTGTGACCATTGAAATGCAGGATGGCGGCGTGATCCGCGCCGAGCTGTACCCCGAAGTGGCGCCCATGAGCGTGCGCAACTTCGTCACCTTGATTCAAAATGGCTTCTATGACGGTTTGACCTTTCACCGTGTCATCCCGGGCTTTATGATCCAGGGCGGCTGCCCCCAGGGCACCGGCATGGGCGGTCCCGGTTACTCCATTTACGGCGAATTTACAGGAAACGGTTTCCAGAATGATCTGCGCCACACCCGTGGCGTGCTGTCCATGGCACGCTCCATGCGCCCCAATTCCGCCGGCAGCCAGTTCTTTATCATGCACGCGGACGCGCCCCATCTGGATGGGCAGTATGCCGCTTTCGGCATGGTGCTGGACGGAATGGATGTTGTGGACGCCATTGCCGGTTGCGACACCGACTACAACGACAAGCCCAAGACCCCCCAGGTCATCAAAACGGTGACCGTGGATACCTTCGGCGAGACCTACGAGCCGCCGGAGAAGAAATAATTCCATCACCATCCAGCTTTCCCTACCACGCCGCCATGGTGCGGCGTGGTCGATTCGGGGCCGTAAGGGTTTCGACGGGGGTGTAGAAGCTGGAATAGCGGGCGGATGCGCCTATCATCCTTAAAATGGGCACCTTATAAATTAAAGAACAACGACAACGCTGTTCTCGCCGCTGCTTAAGCAGTGACCGTCCGACCCGGGAGTACCACGGCCTGGGACTCGGGCGTCGACGAGTGGTGAACATGCGTGCGGTAAGCTTTGCCCGTACCATGCATCATGAAGCTACCGATCCCGGCTGTTTGCCTGTCCTCAGCCGGGTTGGGGAATCCTGAAGACAGGCTGCGCCCGGAGAAGTTCCTTCTGAAGCACTTTCGGACGCGGGTTCAACTCCCGCCGGCTCCACCAAAAAACTGTCGTGACTTTTGTCACGGCAGTTTTTTCATGAAACACATAAATTTGAGGGTGCAAAAAATTCCATGTTGGTTGCTTCCGAGTCTGTACCGCTGTATCCAGCCGCGCAGACACAACTTTTCTGTATGTGCGAATCACCGACTACTGTAACTCTTGCATTTTTACACACTATCTGTTACGCTGTGTCAAAAGATAACAAAATTTCTGTGCCCCAAAGGGAGGAACCGAACGATGACATTGCAAGAATTGATGGCTGGAAAACAAATCAACTGGGACAGAGTAAAATTGATTCGTCACAATCTCACAAGAGAAGAAGTGGCTACGAACTATGAGCGTGGATACCTGGAACTGTACCAATCCGTGCAAAAACATAATCGTTTTCGGAACTGTGACCTGATCATCAGCTTTTTAGGCACAGAAGGAACCAATGGTATTTTTCAGGGCTGCTATCGGATTGGCGACTCCAAACCATATAGTCCCTCACAGTTTCCAGAAGATCTTATATTGGATATTGACACAAGCGGAGATAACTCCACGATATATGCGGTATATGAACTAGTCAAAACCGATTTGTTTGCCGAGATGAAAGACCGCCTTGTGATTGACTGGGGCAAAGGAACAATCAACTGGTGTCAAAACGGGACAACGGAGAAAGAAATTCTGGAAATTCGTCCTGTTGTGTCGGAAATCAGCTTTACCAGTTATGACAAAGTGCTGTTGTCCTATGAGACCCTTCACAAAATCGTCTACAACAAAGCTGCCTATAAGGTGTGGGAAGAAAAACTGTCCGCCGTGGCCGGAGTGTATCTCATCACGGACACCAAAACAGGAAAGCACTATGTCGGCTCCGCCAGCGGCGAGCAGGGCGGCATCTGGGGAAGATGGAGTGAGTACGCCCGAACAAAGCATGGCGGCAACAAACGCCTGAGAGAGCTTATCGCCGCCGATGCCGATTATTGCGATAATTTCCAGTATTCTATTCTTGAAGTTTTCCCAATCAAGCGGGATCGGCACGAGGTCTTGGAATACGAGCAGCTGTACAAGAAAAAGCTGTGGTCGATCCAGTTTGGCCTGAACGACAACTGACAAGATTTCCCCTGCTACGAAAAAAACTTGCATTTTTCTCGCAAGGCTCTTATAATAAACCTGCAAACCGAATAAAAGGGAGCTTGTGTGACAGGCTGAGAGGAAGGTGGAACCTTCGACCTTGGGAACCTGATTTGGATAATGCCAACGGAGGGATACAGATTCGTAATCGCAGTATTACGGGAAGCGACCAATTGGCAGCTTCCCGTTTTTTATTTGGAAACGGAGGAACGCATATGGTAAAGATCAATGGCCAGCTGCTGGACATCGCCGGAAAAACACTGGCGGAATATCTCAGCACCACGGACTATCCGCCCACGCGTATTGCCGTGGAGCGCAACGGCGCCATCGTGCCCAAGGCACAGTACGCCGAGACTGTTTTGGCGGATGGCGACCAGATCGAGGTCGTCAGCTTTGTAGGAGGCGGTTGATATGATCCCCACAAAGGAAGCCATGTATCAGGCGCAGGCAGCGCGCCACGGCAAGGAGACCCAGGCGCGGTTTTCCGCTGCCACCGTTGCCATTTGCGGGCTGGGCGGACTGGGCTCCAACATCGCGGTCTCCCTTGCCCGCGCCGGGGTCGGCAAGCTGATCCTGCTGGACTTTGACCAGGTGGACATCACCAATCTCCACCGGCAGCAGTACAAGGCCGACCAGATCGGCATTCCCAAGCCGAAAGCCCTGTCGGCAAATCTCCGGGAGCTCGCCCCCTATGTGGAGCTGGAGACACACGAAGTGCGCATCACGCCGGAAAACGCCCCGGCGCTTTTGCAGCAGGCGGACATCATCTGCGAGGCCTTTGATAATCCCGAGTGCAAGGCCATGCTGGTGAACACGGTGCTGGAAAAGCTGCCGGACGCCTATCTGGTGGCGGCCTCCGGCATGGCCGGTTTCGGCAGCCCCAACACCATTCAGACCCGGAGGATCACCGACCATTTTTATCTCTGCGGCGACGGCACCAGCGATGTGGCAGACGGCATCGGGCTGCTTTCCGCCCGGGTCATGCTCTGCGCCGCCCATCAGGCGCTGACCGTGCTGCGGATCCTTGCAAACAAATTCGACACCTGAAGAAAGAAGGCAAACGACCATGTCTCAGGACAAACTGATCATCGGCGGGCATGAATTTTCCTCCCGCTTTATTCTCGGCTCCGGCAAATACTCCCTGAATCTGATCGAAGCCGCCGTCCAGTACGCCGGCGCGGAGATCATCACCCTCGCCGTGCGCCGCGCCAACACCCGTGAGCAGGAAAACATTCTGGATTTCATCCCCAAGGGCGTTACTCTGCTGCCCAACACCAGCGGCGCTCGCACGGCGGAGGAAGCCGTGCGTATTGCCAGACTGGCGCGGGAACTGGGCTGCGGCAATTTCGTGAAGATCGAAATCATGCGCGATTCCAAATATCTCCTGCCGGACAACCAGGAGACCATCCGCGCCACGGAGACCCTCGCCAAGGAGGGCTTTGTGGTCATGCCCTATATGTACCCCGACCTGAACACCGCCCGGGATCTGGTCAACGCCGGCGCCGCCACAGTGATGCCGCTGGCCTCTCCCATCGGCTCGAACAAGGGACTTGCCACCCGGGACTTCATCCAGATCCTCATTGACGAGATCGACCTGCCCGTGATCGTGGATGCGGGCATCGGCCGTCCCTCCCAGGCCTGTGAGGCTATGGAGATGGGCGCTGCCGCCATTATGGCAAACACCGCCCTGGCCACCGCCGGCGATCTGCCCCTGATGGCAGCCGCGTTCCGCCAGGCGATCGAGGCCGGCCGCAAGGCCTATCTCTCCGGTCTGGGGCGTGTGCTGACCCGTGGTGCTTCTGCCTCCGACCCGCTCACCGGTTTTCTGCGGGATTAAGGGGCGTACCATGGAAAATCAGTTTTTTGTAGACTCCGAGTACCTCTCCCCCGCCGCGCTGGAGAAAAAGCACCGGCTGGAAACCGACCCCAGCTCCCGGAAAAACCACATGGAATATCTGCCGGGGATGGAGCAGATCCAGTCCGATGTCTGCGCCCGGGTCATGGAGCAAATGCACAGCTATGACTACGAGAAATACACCGCCCGGGATGTCAAAGCCGCCCTGGAGCACGAAACCTGCTCTGTGGAGGACTTCAAAGCGCTGCTCTCCCCTGCGGCGGAGCCGTTTCTGGAGCAGATGGCCCAGCGCGCCCGACAGGAGACCAGCAAGCACTTTGGCAACACGGTATATCTGTTCACGCCGCTGTATATTGCCAACTACTGCGAAAATTACTGCGTTTACTGCGGCTTTAACTGCTATAACCACATCAGCCGCATGAAGCTGAACCGGGAGCAGATCGAGCAGGAAATGCAGGTCATTGCCAACAGCGGCATGGAGGAGATCCTCATCCTGACCGGCGAGAGCCGCAGTCAGAGCGATGTGCAGTACATCGGCGAGGCCTGCAAGCTGGCCAGAAAATATTTCCGTCTGGTCGGGCTGGAAATTTACCCGGTCAACACGGAGGAATACCGCTATCTGCGCGACTGCGGCGCGGACTATGTGACCGTGTTTCAGGAGACCTATGACGCAAACAAGTACGAGACTCTGCACCTGCTGGGACACAAGCGCGTCTGGCCCTATCGCTTCGACGCCCAGGAGCGCGCCCTGATGGGCGGGATGCGCGGCGTTGGCTTTTCCGCTCTGCTGGGACTTTCCGACTTCCGGAAGGACGCGCTGGCTACCGCGCTTCATGTCTATTATTTGCAGCGGAAATATCCTCATGCGGAAATGTCCCTGTCCTGTCCCCGCCTGCGCCCCATCATCAACAACGACAAGATCAACCCGCTGGATGTCCACGAAAAGCAGCTGTGTCAGGTACTGTGCGCTTATCGCATCTTCCTGCCCTTTGCCGGGATCACGGTTTCCTCCCGGGAAAGCGCTTCTTTCCGCAACGGCATTGTAAAGATCGCCGCCACCAAGGTCTCCGCCGGCGTTTCCACCGGTATCGGCGACCATGAGAGCAAGTACAGCGGCAAGCAATCCGACGCCGCTCAGGGCGACGAGCAGTTTGAGATCAACGACTCCCGCAGTCTGGAAACCATGTATCAGGACATCGCCGGTGAGGGCTTGCAGCCGGTTTTGAATGATTATCTCTATGTCTGACATTCTCTGCGTCACCAACCGCCGCCTGTGTACCGAGCCGTTTCTGCACCGGATCGAACGGCTGGCCGCCGCCCGCCCCGCCGCCATTCTGCTGCGAGAAAAGGATCTATCCGAGGCAGAATACCGGCTTCTGGCACAGCAGGTGCTGGAGATCTGCCGGGCGGCCGGCACCCGCTGCATTCTGCACAGCTTTTGGCAGGTCGCGCTGGAGCTGCAAGCCCCGGCGCTGCATCTGCCGCTGCCGCTGCTGCGGCAGCTTCCCCCGGAGGCGAAAGCAGCCATCCCGCTGCTGGGCGCTTCCTGCCATTCGGTGGAGGATGCCAAAACCGCCCAGTCACTGGGCTGCGGCTATATCACCGCCGGTCATGTGTTCGACACCGCCTGTAAAAAGGGACTGCCCGGCCGCGGTCTGGATTTTTTGCAGGCCGTGTGCCAGGCTGTCTCCCTTCCGGTATATGCCATCGGCGGCATCACGCCGGAACGCATGGCAGCTGTTGTCAGCGCAGGCGCCGCAGGCGCCTGCGTCATGAGCGGCGCCATGACCTGCGCTTCTCCCCAAGACTATCTCTCATCCTTTGGAGGTGGCCCTTCATGCAAGATATAAAACAAAAGCTCCTGCTCTATGCCGTCACAGATCGCAGCTGGACGGGCAAACAGAGCCTGTATGAGCAGGTGGAACAGGCGCTGCAAGGGGGCGTAACGCTGGTGCAGCTGCGGGAAAAGGCGCTGCCGGAGACCGATTTTCTGGCGGAAGCCATCGCCATCCGCCAGCTGTGCCACCACTACGGCGTGCCCCTAATCATCAACGACAATGTGACCGTGGCAGAGCAAAGCGGCGCGGACGGCGTTCATGTGGGCGCGGAGGACGCCGCGGTTGCAAACATTCGCCGGCGCTGCGGCCGGGATTTTCTCATCGGCGCAACCGCAAAAACCGTGGCGCAGGCGCAGGCCGCGCAGGCTGCCGGGGCGGATTATCTTGGCGTGGGAGCGGTGTTCCCCTCCCCCACCAAGAAAAATGCCCTGCGCATCACCCCCGCGCAGCTGCGGGAGATCTGCAGCAGCGTTTCCATCCCTGCCGTGGCCATCGGCGGCATCACTGCCGAAAATGTGATCCAATTGCGGGGCGGCGGCATGGCCGGTATCGCGCTGGTCTCCGCCATTTTCGGCGCAGCGGATATCACCGCTGCCGCAAGAGAAATGAAACAGCTGGCAAAGGTGGTGACAGAAGCATGATACAAGGTGCGATTTTTGATCTGGACGGCACCCTGCTGGACTCCATGCCCGCCTGGTGCACCGCCGGCGAGCGCTATCTGCGCCAGCAGGGCTATTCCCCCCGCGCCGATCTCTGGGAGGTCTGCCAGAGCATGACCCTTTCCCAATCCGCCGAATACTACCGCCGGGAGTACGGCGTACAGGCCTCGGTAGAGGAGATCGTTGCCGGCATCAACCGGGTAATGGAAGTATTTTATCGGCAGGAAGCCCAGCCCAAAGGAGAAATTCTCCGGCTGCTGGAGCAGCTGCAGGCGCAGGGTGTTTCCATGTGCGTTGCCACGCTAACAGACAAGCATCTGGTGGAGGCCGCCCTAAGCCGCTGCGGTATGGCGCAGTATTTTTCGAGCATTTTCACCGCTGCCGAGGTCGGAAAGGGTAAGGACAGTCCCCTGCTGTACCAAACCGCACTGTCTCATCTTGGCACCGAGAAAGGCAAGACGCCCATTTTCGAGGACGCACAATTTGCCATGCGCACGGCGAAAGCGGACGGCTTCCCCGTGGTGGCCATCTACGAGGCCGTGGAGCCGGAGCAGGACAAAATTCAGGCGCTGTGTGACTGCTATCTTCCCGATTATCGCGATCTGCAGCCCTTTTTCGCCTTTGCCTCCCGGCTGTAAAGCATTCCGCTGACTAACCAAATCCCAGCGGCAGACCGGGGGCACCACTCTCTGTCGCTTAACAAAAATAGTGAACTGTTAAAAGGATGTAACACCGATGAAAACAGCATTATCAATCGCAGGAAGCGACTCCTGCGGAGGCGCCGGTATTCAGGCAGATATCAAAACCATGACAATGCACGGTGTTTATGCCATGAGCGCCATCACCGCACTCACGGCACAGAACACCACCGGCGTTTCCGGCGTTCTGGAGTCCAGTCCGGAATTTTTACAACAGCAGATCGACGCGGTGTTTACGGATATTCCGCCGGACGCCGTGAAAGTGGGCATGGTCGCTTCCGGCGCGCTGATCGCCGTGATCGCCCGGCGGCTGCGGCACTATCAGGCCAAAAACATCGTGATCGATCCGGTTATGGTGGCCAGCAGCGGCGCTTCCCTTTTGCAGCCCGGCGCGGCGGAAATCCTCAGCCGGGAGCTGCTTCCCCTTGCCAGCCTTGCCACCCCCAATATCCCGGAAGCAGAGCTGCTTTCCGGAATGTCTATCCGGAATCCGGAGGAAATGCAGCAGGCGGCAAAGCTGCTGGGCGAGCGCTACGGCTGCGCCATCCTGCTCAAGGGCGGGCACAGCGTCAGCGACGCCAACGACCTGCTGTACGCCGCGGGGAGCTATCGCTGGTTTTCCGGCAGACGGATCGCAAACCCCAACACCCATGGCACCGGCTGCACCCTCTCCTCCGCCATTGCCGCCAATCTGGCCAAGGGCTTTCCCATGGAGGAGGCCATTTCCCGTGCCAAGGAATACATCTCCGGCGCACTGGCCGCCATGCTGGATCTGGGAAAGGGCAGCGGACCGATGGATCACGCCTATCTGCTCCGGCAGTGCTGCCCGGAAATGACGAGAGAACACAATACAGCTTGTCAAAAAACTATATAACGAGGTATGCCCTTGGCTCTCCCTCTGGGAGAGCTGTCGCCGCAGGCGACTGAGAGGGTTCGGCAGATAATCAAGCCCAACGGGGTTCTATGGAATGGTTATTGTTTGCCCTCTCCGTCTTCGCTGCGCTCAGCCACCTCTCCCATAGGGAGAGGCAAGGCAGCCTGTTTTTCGACAGTCTATACTATATATAATTTTATTTGTCTGAAAGGAATCTGTAATGATGAGAAACTATACCACCCAGATGGATGCCGCCAAGCGCGGGATCATCACCCCGGAAATGAAAGCGGTCGCCGCCAAGGAATACCGCACAGAGGAGGAGATCCGCGAGCTGGTCGCCAAGGGACAGGTGGCCATCTGCGCCAACAAGCTCCACCGCAGCCTGGATCCCAACGGCGTTGGCTCCATGCTCCGCACCAAGATCAATGTCAACCTGGGCGTTTCCCGCGACTGCAAGGACTACGATGTGGAGATGAAAAAGGTCATGGCGGCGGTGAACATGGGCGCCGAGGCCATCATGGATCTGTCCTCCCACGGCAACACCCAGCCCTTCCGCCAAAAGCTGATTCAGGAATGCCCCGCCATGATCGGCACTGTGCCGGTCTATGACAGCGTGATCCACTATCAGCGGGATCTGGCCACCCTCACGGCCAAGGATTTTATTGATGTGGTACGGCTGCACGCCCAGGACGGTGTGGACTTTGTCACCCTCCACTGCGGCATTACCCACAAGACCATCGAGCAGATCAAAAAGCACAAGCGCAAGATGAACATTGTCTCCCGAGGCGGCTCCCTGGTCTTTGCCTGGATGAGCATGACCGGCGAGGAAAACCCGTTTTATGAGTATTATGACGAGATCCTGGACATCTGCCGGGAATACGATGTGACCGTTTCCCTGGGCGACGCCTGCCGCCCCGGCTGTCTGGCGGACGCCAGCGATGTGTGCCAGATTGAAGAGCTGGTGCGGCTGGGCGAGCTGACCAAGCGCGCCTGGGAAAAGGATGTGCAGGTCATGGTAGAGGGTCCCGGCCATATGCCCCTTGACCAGATCGAAGCAAACATGAAGATCCAGCAGACCATCTGCATGGGTGCGCCCTTCTATGTTCTCGGACCCCTTGTCACGGATATCGCCCCCGGCTATGACCACATCACCTCCGCCATCGGCGGCGCGGTGGCCGCTTCCGCCGGCGCGGCTTTCCTGTGCTATGTCACCCCCGCCGAGCATCTGGCGCTGCCCAATGTGGAGGATGTCAAGCAGGGCATCATCGCTTCCCGCATTGCCGCCCACGCCGCGGATATCGCCAAGAAAATTCCCCACGCCAGAGACATTGACGACGCCATGGCTGATGCCCGCCGCGTTTTCGATTGGGAAAAGCAGTGGGAATGCGCCATCGACCCGGAGACCGCCCGCAGCATTCGGGACGACAGGGCGCCGGAGCACGAGGACACCTGCTCCATGTGCGGCAAGTTCTGCGCCGTGCGCAGCATGAACAAGGCGCTCAACGACGAATACATCGACATTCTGTAAGCTGAATCTTACCCCAAAAAGGCCGCGAACGCGGCCTTTTTTCGCTTTTTTGTTGTACTACGGCGGCAATTGTGTTATACTCATGGGGATACGATTCTGCAGCCCCCGCTTCTCCTGCCGTCCCTTGTGTTTTCGGCGCGAAAAGCCGGTGGCCGGCCGGCAATGTTTGCAAAAATGATGCAGAACATTGACAAGCTGTGCTATACTGTATCAGCAAGTCCCCTCTTTAGCGGACTGCAATCCCGATCATATCATACCGGAGGTCTTTTACACCATGCGTGATGTGAATGATATCAGAACCGAAAAAGAACGGCGAAGAAAGGCCCGAAAGGTGGACAACGCCACCAACACCGCCGGCAATGTCGCCCGCACGGTACTAAAGGTACTGCTGACGATCCTGCTGGTGCTGCTGTGTACGGCGGTGCTGTTCTCCTGCATCTTTGCCTACTATGTCAAGACCTGCCTGTCCTCCGACCTGCCCCTGTCGCTGGAGGATATGACAGTCTCCCTGTCCAGTACCATTATGTACGATGCAGGCGACGGCGATTATCAGCCCCTGACCACACTGCACAGCACCGAAAAGCGTGAGTGGGTCACGCTGGATCAAATCCCCGTTGCCATGCAGCACGCCGCAGTCGCCATTGAGGATCAGCGCTTTTACAAGCATAAGGGCGTGGACTGGTACCGCTCCATGGGCGCATTTGTCAATATGTTCATGGGCATGAAAAACGACTTCGGCGGTTCCACCCTGACCCAGCAGCTGATCAAAAATGTCACCCAGGAGGATGATGTTACCGTCCAGCGTAAGCTGCTGGAGATTTTCCGGGCGCTGGAGCTGGAAAAGAACTACTCCAAGGACGAGATCATGGAGTGGTATCTGAATGTGATCTACCTGGGCGAGGGCTCCTATGGCGTGCAGGCTGCTGCCAAGACCTATTTCAACAAGGATATTTCCGAGCTGGATCTGGCCGAGTGCGCCTGTATCATCGGCATCACCAACAACCCCTCGGCCTATGACCCCTATATCTACCGGCAAAACAACAAGGACCGGCAGGAAACCATCCTCAAGCAGATGTATGAGCAGGGCTATATCAACAAGTCCGAATACGACGAAGCCGTTGCCGAAGAGCTGCACTTCTCCCGGGCGGAGGACGAGGAATACACCGAGAGCATCTATTCCTACTTTGAGGAGACCGTGGTGCAGGATGTGATCCGCGACCTAGTGGATACCCTTGGCGTAACGGAAAGCGCCGCCACCCACATGGTCTATCACGGTGGTTATCAAATCTACTCCACTCTGGACAAAAACGCCCAGAGCATCGTAGACAAATACTACACCAACCCGGAGGAATACAGCTTCTTCCAGGATTATTCCGGCAACCAGCTGCAATCGGCCATGATGCTGCTTGACCCCTATACCGGAAATGTGCTGGCGCTCAGCGGCGGCGTGGGCGAAAAGACCACAAACTTCCCCCTGAACCGCGCAACGGACACCAAGCGTCCCTCCGGTTCTTCTTTCAAGCCCCTCGCTACCTATGCCCCGGCGGTGGATGTAGGACTGATCACCCCGTCCACGACAGTGTATGACGGCGTGGTCAAACTCACCGGCACCTCCTGGTTCCCCAAGAACGCCAGCGGCAGCTACAGCGGCACCACCACCATTCTGGACGCGCTGGTGCGCTCGCTGAACTCTGTTTCCGCACAGATCCTGGACAAGCTGACTGTTGACACCAGCTGGTCCTACCTGACGGAGCGTTTGGGCTTCACCTCTCTGGTAGATGCGGACAAGTCTTATGCCCCCCTGTCCCTGGGGCAGCAGACCTATGGCGTCACGGTGCGGGAAATGGCGCAGGCCTTTTCCGCTCTGGCAACGGACGGTACCTTTACCTACGCCCACACCTATACCCGCGTGCTGGACAGCAAGGGCAATGTGGTGCTGGACAACACCCCCAAGCAGATCGCAGCCTTTAAGCCCAATACGGCTTACACCATGACCTATATGCTCAACCAGGCGGCGCTGCGCGGTACCGGTTCCGAGGCAAATCTGGGCAGTCTGATGCCCACCGCCGGTAAAACCGGTTCCACCACCGACTATAAGGACCGTTGGTTCGTGGGATACACGCCCTATTATGTGGCCGCGGTGTGGACGGGCTTTGATACGCCCCAGTATCTGCGCGTTTCCGGAAACCCCGCCGCCCGGATCTGGAAGGCCATTATGACCGATGTGCATCAGGGTCTGGAATACAAGGAATTCCCCGAGGCGGAGCTGGGCGCGCCCACCGGCGTGTTCTCCAACACGACAAAAATCAACACAGGCACCACCACAAAAGCTCCGGATGAAGACAAGGACGACGACAACACCGGCGACAATACCGGAGATGATCCCGACAACACCGGTGGAAACACCGGGGAGAACACAGGCGGCAACACAGGCGGCAACACCGGAGGCAATACCGGAGGAAACACAGGAGGCAATACCGGAGGAAACACAGGAGGCAACACCGGCGGCGATCCTCCGCCCCCTGTTTTGGACTAGAACTGGATAATTGACCATCATAATGGCCCTGGCAGCTTGTCAGGGCCATTTGATTCCCTGTAAAAGGAGTGGACAAAATGCCAAACAACTGTAAAAATTGCGGCGCTGCGCTTCCGGCCGGACGCCAAAGCTGTCCCCGCTGCGGTGCGGCCGTAACACCGGATAATCCTGCGGCCGCGACCCAACAGCAAATGCCCCGTGCGGCAACGCAATCCCCGCCAAGACAATCCGCCGCTTCCTCCCGTTCCGGCAGCCCGCGTGCCGCCGTTCAGGTCGAGGAGGACAAGCGCCCCCGGCGCGGCCCGTTCCGGCGGGAAGCGCTGACAGAGGAAGAACGGGAACAGCGCAAGCGGGATAGGCCGCTTTCCGTCTGGGGCTATTTCTGGAGCGCCTTTGTGCTGCATATTCCCCTGTTCGGTCTGATCGTGCAGATCCTCTGGGTGGTAGGCGGCACCAAAAACCGGCACCGCCGGCGCTATGCCGCATCCTGCCTGATCTGGACCTGTCTGGGGCTGGTGCTCGCTTTCATGCTGTCCGGCTGGTTCTTCCGGGAGGTGTATCCGGAACTGGATAGATTGCTGTCTTCCATTCACCACTACTTTACTGCTACATAATCTTTCCACGAAAACGCCACCGATCCGGCGGGATCCTGCCATGCCGGTCTGTATTTTTTCATCCCATACTTATATAATACATTCTACAAAAAATGGTACTCTCCGGCTGTAACACACCGTAGTTTTGCAAAACTGCGGTGTGTTTTTGTGTTGTGTTTTCCCATATTCTGTCATTTCCGTGCCAGAAGCCCCCACAGCCCCCCATGCCTGTCCACCCACCGAAAACACGCTCCGTATTTTGTGCAATCTATCGCTAACTCCGCAATATCATCTCTGTTTTTATGTGTATTTTGCATAATGAATTCTGGTTTTCAAGAGAAAATCGACGCTTTTTCGGCCTGTTTGCACTCTCCCGCTTCGGTTGACAGTCCCCGGAGAATATGTTACAATTCGTTACAGTCATTTCCGAAGAATCGTGAAACAGGAAGGATGGATTTGTCATGGCTCAGGCAAAAAAGGCCGCTGGCCTTACTTATTGCGGACACCCTCTTCGCCGTAAAGACAACTTGATCTACTACGGAAGCATGGCCGACAAATACATCGTCATGCTGCAGATCCTGGATACCAAAAAGGTCAAAGATATGGATGTGGCCACTCGGGTATCCGTTCAGCTTCAGCTCACCGACCCCGATCTGAAAAGCCGGGATCGCGTTGTCAAGAAGAGTGAAAAGGACAGCCTGTATGCGGCCATGGATGTGGCCTCTGTCTGGCTGAAGCGTGCGCTGGCTGCTCACTAAACAGCCCGCCCTCGCTTTCCGCAACCGAGAGAAAGGAAGTTATATGAAGAAACCCTTACTAAAGACGCTTTTTGCAACAGCCGCTCTGGGTGCTGTGCTCACGACCTCCGCTTTTGCCGCAAACATCGGCGCGGGCGTTGTGCAGACAAACGCACTGAACCTCCGCTCCCAGCCAAGCACCGGTTCCACCTCTCTGGCAACCGTGTCCTATGCTTCCGGTGTGGCGGTCACAGGCCAGGCACAGAACGGCTGGTATCCTGTCATCTATCGTGGGCAGGCCGGTTATATGAGTGCTGACTATCTCAGCATCTCTACCGCATTGAGCGGTAACTTTGGTTACGGTGTGATCAAGGGCAGCAGCGTGCGTATGCGCAGTGAGCCCAATACCACAAGTTCCATTTTGGGTACTTACAACGCCGGTGTACAGATGAACATCATCGGCATCAACGGCGCTTTCTACAAGGTCAGCTACAATGGCGTGACCGGTTATGTGAGCAGTGATTATATGCAGTACACTGCCGGTGCTAATGGTCTGGTGGGTAATGGCGGTTCCTCTGCTGTCAGCGGCGCCAGCTCCGGCGCACTGACCAATGTGACCACCTCCGGCACGGCAGGTCAGAATGTTGTCAACACTGCCATGCAGTATCTGAATGTGCCCTATGTTTGGGCCGGCACCTCTCCCAACGGCTTTGACTGTTCCGGTCTGGTGTACTACTGCTACAAGCTCAACGGCTACTCCACCAACCGCACGGCGGAGTCTCTGTACCGCAACGGCGTAGCGGTGGATCGCAGCAGCCTGCAGCCCGGTGATGTGGTTTGCTTCACCAACGGCAGCGGCAGCTATATCGGCCATGTCGGTATCAGCCTGGGCGGCGACAAATTCATTCACGCCAGCTCCGGCGCGGGCAAGGTCATCATCTCCAGCCTGAACGAGAACTACTACAACACCCATTATTACGGCGCGCGCCGCATTGTTGGTTAATGTAAAACCATCTATAAACGGTCTGCCATCTGTGAGCAAACAGACGGCAGGCCGTTTATTTCTTACAAAAAACACTTTTTTTATTTTCTTCTGGAATTGCGATTGCATTTTCTTTTTCCTGTGCTATAATATTGAAGAACTTATCGGAGCATTGCACATTTCTTTTTGACGCCTGTCAAAAAATTGATAAAAGGTGTATCGAATGAAAAACAGAAAAAGAACATCTCCCTTACATCATATTTGGGCTGGTGCTGTGGTCATTGCGTTGATTTTGGTAATCGTCACGCTGGCCTTTGTTGCTTTACACGGAAATTCCGGCAAAAAAACGCCGGAAACGCCCGTTGCATCCGTCACGCCAAGCCCGTCCCAGACCCCTGCTGTTACCACGCCGGCCACCGACGCTCCCACCACCGCTCAGCCGTCCCAGACCCCCACAGCTACCATCACGGCGGACAATGTGGAACTGCAGGAAACCGAGGACTACGGTCAGGAATATGTGGACAAATTCGTCTTTTTGGGCGACAGCACCACCCACGGCCTGAGCTTTTACGGCGTGGTGAACACCAATCAGGTCTGGTGCCCCTCTAACGGCACTTTCAGCCTGTTTAACCAGAGCATTATCCGTATTCTGTACCCCGAAACCAACGAGGAACTCACCATTTCCGAGGCACTGGGCAGAAAGCAGCCGGAATATATGCTAATCACCCTGGGCATCAATGGCATCTCCTCCATGGACGAGGCCTACTTCAAATCGGAATACGGTGCGTTGGTGGATACGATCCACTCCGTCAGCCCGGACACCAAGATCATCATCAACTCCATTTATCCCATTTGCGCCAGCTATGACACCAGCAGCGGCATCAATATGGACAAGATCCGCGCCGCGAACCAGTGGCTGCGGGATCTGGCAGTGGAAAAGAATGTCCACTTCCTCAATTCCAATTCCGCGCTGGTCGATGACACCGGCTTCATGCCCCAAGCCTATACCAATGGCGATGGCCTGCACATGAATCCCGATGGACTGAACATCATCCTGCAGTATATCCGTACCCACGGTTATCCTGAAAACGAATAAGCAATAAGAGAAAGGTAGAAGAACAAAATGAAAAAGATCAAACGCAAAATCGGAATTGCCGTGCTGGCTGTTCTGTGTGTATCTCTGCTGTGCGCCTGCGGCAACAAGGGCAGTAACGGCGGCAGCGATGCTAACACCACTAAAATCGCCGACGATGTCGCCGTGGAAGATATCGCCACCAAGGTCGAATCCGCCATGGCGCTGGAAAACGAGATGTCCACCCAGGATGCCAACTACATCCAGGGCATGATGAAGATGGATGTTTCCAACTATGCCGAGTATATCGTCAAGGTCAACGCCTTTGGCACCAACATTGACGAGTTCGGCATCTTCAAGGGCAAGGACGCCGACCAGACCGCCGAGATCGCCCAGGCTGTTTCCGACTACCTCAAGATGCGCAACGACACCTGGATGACCGAGTATATGCCCGAGGAGCGCCCCAAGATGGAGGCTGCCTCTTACGAGGTCTGCGGTAACTATGTGATGTATTGCATCCTGGATGACGCCGCCAAGACCACGGCGTTCGACACCTTCAAGTCCGCGCTGGGCGCTTAAGCTTTCCCAAAAACGCAAAAGCGTGATGCTGCATTTTTCGGTGCAGTATCACGCTTTTTCTCTTGGAAAAACGGAAAAATATCCCATTTTGCGCAAAAAGCCGCCCGCATGGAACTCGTGTCCATACGGGCGGAAATCGTCTCCCCTGTTTCGGCTTCTGGGCTAGATCAGCTTCTCCAACACACGGCACAGGCGCGCCGCAGTAGCCGCGCTTTGCCGCGCGCACTGCTCCAGCTGGGACGCCAGATCCGGAATTTGCACTGCCGCCGCGGCATAATCCCGCGCCAGCTGCCGCGTTTCCCGAATCACACCGCGCAGCGCCGTCAGGCGTCCCAGCGCCAGAGCGCAGCTCTCCCCGGGGCGATAGCACTCCCCCGTGCGGAGGAACCACTCCCGCTGCCACAGGCGTTCCTGCTGCCGCGCCTGCTTTCGCAGCTGCCAAAAGACCGCCGCGTTTTCCCCGCCGCCGGACGACAGATACCGGTACTGCTCCTGCAGCTCCGCCGTGCGGCGAAGAAAGCCCGCCAGGATGCGCTCCTCTCTGCCGCAGCCGGGGGGAGGCGGCGCCGGGACGGCTGCTTCTTCCCCGGGCTGCTGCACTCGCTGCCAGATCTGCCGGAACTGGTCGCTGTCCGCCTTGGTCCAGGTGGTCACGGCCTCTCGCCTCCTGTTTCCGGAGTTTTTCGGCAGGGCGCTTGCCCCGCCGCTGTATCCTATGCGCCGGCCGTTCCCCTTGTTACCGCAGCGCCGCTGCCGCCGCGCCCAGAAGATTGCTGTTGGGCGCTTCCAGAAAACGAATATAGCGCCCATGCTGTCCTGCGCAGAAAGTCCGCAGCTCCGACGCCAGCGCCGTGCGGAACAAATGCGCTCCATAAAAGGCGGAGCCGTCCACTACCACGCAAAACGGTCGCTCCGGGCTTTTGCCACCCTCTCCCTGCAAGACCAGCGCGGTCAGCACCATGGCCACCAGCTTGGCGCTGCGCCGCTGACTGCTGGAAAAAATCTCCCGCAGCACGGAGCCGTCCCACTCGCCCAGGCTTGCCGCCAGGGCACCCTGACCAAAGCTGAACGCCTCCAGCTCCGCTGCCGAAAAGCTGTCGTGCTCCTCCATGCACCGCCGGCCGACCTCCCGGAAGAATCCCTCCGCCGCGCAGTGCCGCGCCGCCAGATACACCAGCCGGGCATGGTAAGCACCGGAGACCATTTTTTCCAGTCCGCCACGGCCGGGGTCATCAGTCTCGCTGTCCAGAAGCCGATCCAGCACGCCCTTGGGCTGGTCGTAATTGCCGCATTCCAGATTCACGATCATATCCTCCGCGCCGGGCAGCTTGACCAGCTCCGCCCCCGCAGCTGCATAGCAGCAGTTAAAGCCGGTGCCTAAAATCATGCCAGCCACGCCGTCCGCCTGAGCCGCGATTGCCTCCGGCATACCGCCCAGCAGCGTTGCCACCGTGTCATTGAGTACCCGCACCGGGCCGCAGCCCGCCGGGAGCCGCTGCAGCAGCGCCTGCCCCAGACGATGCCCCGGCAGATCCGGCACCTTCAGCTCCTTTGTCAGGCGCAGTACCCGGCCGTCCCCATCCGGCAAAATGTCCATGGGATAGGAAAAGCAAAAGCCAATGCGCCGCCCCGGCTGCGCCAGCGGCCGTATCAAGTCCGCAAGCCGGTCGAAAAAGGCTGCCGCCGTCAGCGCGCCATCCGTGCCGGGCATGGGCGCTTCCCGGTAGTCCCGAATCTCGCCGCCCTGGGAGGTGAAGTGTACCAGCCCGCAGCGAAAACGGGTGCCGCCGCAATCCAGACACAGTACCTCCTCCCCATTGGCGGGCGGCGGCAGGGGGCGCAGAAAGCTGGGGTGCATTCCCAGGCTCTCCGGCTTTCCCGCCAATCCGGCGCGCATTTGCTCCTGAAACCGCTCCAGGGCAGATGGCAGATCGATGCAGTTCGGGTGCAGCCCTAAGCGAATGAGTTCTTCCTGTACATTATTTTTCATGTTCCAACCCCCTATGTTGCCAAAAAACCGACCTGCACGCAGGTCGGTTTTCTTTTTCCCTTATTTATCCACACTTCTGGAAAAATTCACGCCGTCCTTGTGCAGAAATACATCCAGCTTGACCCGATCCGCCCGGATCAGGCTCTGGGTAAACTCATAGACCATGCCGGACTCTGTCCGGGTACGGCGCTGGGCGGAAAAGGCGCAGGCACCCGGTGCGCAGCCCAGCATTTCCGCCTCCCGGGCGTTCATTGTCACGGCGCTGTAGCAATCCGCCGCGCTGAAGGGCACAATTCCCACCTCGTACAGGAGACTGTAAAAGCTGTGGGTTTGCAGCAGCTCCCGGGTCAGCTTGGGGTAAATGAACTGCGGGTAAAAGCTGGTTTCCAAAATCAGCGGTTCCCCGTCCACATTCCGGATTCGGGTAAAGCGGTAGACCAGCGTTTCCGTCTGGCTCAGCTCCAGCACCTTTATGATCTCCGGCGTTGGCTCCAGCACTTCAAAGTCGATCAGGGTGGAACTGGGAGTCATGCCCTTTGCGCTGATCTCGGAGGTAAAGGAATACACGCTGTCCGCCTTGCGATGCATTTTCGGCTCCGCCACAAAGGTGCCGCGCCCCTGCTTGCGTACGACCAGCCCCTCGCTTTCCAGCACGCCGATCGCCTGCCGGACCGTGCTGCGGCTGATGCCAAAGCGCCGGCACAGCTCCGACTCCGAGGGCAGGAGATTGCCCGGCTCCAAAGCGCCGGAGGAAATATACCGGCCGATCAGGCCGACCAGCTGGGAATACAGCGGTACATCGCTGCTCATGGACAATTCACTTTGGAGGATGGGATGCTCTTTCACGCGGGCACGGCTCCTTTCCACCCGGCAAAAGGCCGGCTTTGACTTTTTGACGCGCGCTTGTTATGCTATGCTGTCTACAGCTTGTATGATACCTGTTACAGACATTTTTCAGTATAGCACTTTCCGCCCAAATTGCAAGTCAGGGAGTGAAAAAACACCGGCGCAGGGCATTTTTCTTGCAGAGTTTGCAACTTTGATGGACTTGTGGTATACTTTACCTGTATACTTTTCCCGCAAAAGCCTTGACTTTCCCGATAAAACAGGGTATGATGCGCAGGAGCCGGGGGATTCCCCCGGAAAAGTTTTATGCTAAATGTAGGAATCAGAACGAAAAGAAAGGATGCGATATTCCATATGAAACATAATCAAAAACGGTTCCGCCGCGTTGTGGCCGCGCTGCTGGTTGTCTGCTGTCTTTGCGGACTGAGCTCCGCCGCCCTAGCTCTGGACGCCGGCGAAAGCCGCGTGGTCATCGGCGCAAACCTCACCGAATCCGACCGTAGCACGGTCTACAGCACCTTTGGCATCCAGCCCGGCTCCGTTCCGGAGCTGACCGTGACCAATGCCGAGGAGCGCACCTATCTGGAGGGCAATGTGGACAGCTCCGTGATCGGCTCCAAATCCATTTCCTGTGTTTACATCGAAACCCTGGACGAGGGCAGCGGGCTGGACATCAGCTGCTCCAACATCAGCTGGTGTACCAAGGAAATGTACATCAACGCCCTGGTCACCGCCGGCATCAACGACGCCAAGGTGATCGTCACCGCCCCCTACAGCGTTTCCGGCACTGCCGCCCTGACCGGTGTGTACAAGGCCTATGAGGACATCACCGGCACCCAACTGGATGAGACCGCCAAGCTGACCGGTACCCAGGAGCTGGTCGTTACCGCGGAGCTGGCCGACACCGTGGGCAACATGGACGCGGTCACCATCGTCAACGAACTGAAGTCCATTCTGGATCAAACCCGCGACATGACGGACGAGGAGCTGCGGGAGCAGATCCTCCAAATCGCGGAGGACAACAATGTCACCCTCAGCGACAGCGAGATCAACTCTCTGATTTCCCTGTGCCGCAGTCTGGAAAAGCTGAGCTTTGCCGACCTGAAGTCCCGCGTGGAGCAGGCACAGAACATGATCGCCGGTCTTTCCAAGGCCTCCGGCGTTGCCAACAAGCTGGGCACCGGCCTGAAGAGCTTCTTCACGGCAGTCACCAACTTCTTCTCCGGCCTGTTTGGCAAGAAATAAGAACGCCCCCGCTTTCCCGGGGCAGTGTCCACTATATAAAAAACGGGCTGTCTCACGAAGAGACCGCCCCGCTTTGCAAACTGCAAAAACTCCGTGTGACTTGTAGCCACACGGAGTTTTTTTATGCGTATTTGTATTTACGCTTTGCGCTTGCCTTACAGGCGAACCACCAGCTTGTCATCTTCCATATCCACTGTGAGCACGCTGTCCGGGGCGGGATCCTCGGTGATGATCTTCCGGGCAATGAGGGACTCCACATGGGACTGAATATACCGTTTCAGCGGTCTAGCGCCGTACATGGGATCGTAGCCGTTTTCCACGATATCCCGACGGGCTGCATCTGTGATCTCCAGGCACACCTGGCGCTCCTTCAGCCGCTTTTTCAGGTCATTGAGCTGCAGATCCGCAATGCGCTCCACATCGCTCTGTGCCAGCGGCTTATAGAACACGATCTCATCCAGGCGGTTCAGGAACTCCGGACGGAAGCTGCTCTTGAGCAACTGGCTGACACCGGCGCGCGCCTCATCGCTGATCGCACCATCGCTGGTGATGCCGTCCAGAATGATCTCGCTGCCCAGGTTGGAGGTCAGGATCAGAATGGTGTTCTTGAAGTCCACCGTGCGACCCTTGCCGTCCGTTACGCGGCCATCGTCCAGGATCTGGAGCAGCACATTGAACACATCCGGGTGGGCCTTTTCCACCTCGTCGAAGAGGACGACGGAGTAAGGCTTGCGGCGCACTGGCTCCGTGAGCTGTCCGCCCTCATCATAGCCCACATATCCCGGAGGCGCACCCAGCAGACGAGAGGTGGAGTATTTCTCCATGTACTCGCTCATGTCGATACGAATGATGGCGTTTTCATCGTCAAACAGTGCCTCTGCCAGCGCCTTGGCCAGCTCCGTTTTACCCACGCCGGTGGGGCCCAGGAACAGGAAGCTGCCAATGGGACGGCGGGGATTGCGGATACCGGCGCTGCTGCGGAGGATGGCGTCGCAGACCTTGTCCACGGCTTCATCCTGCCCAATCACGCGGTTGTGGATGGTGTCGTCCAGATGCAGCAGCTTCTCCCGCTCACCCTCCATCAGCTTGGTGACGGGGATGCCCGTCCAGCGCGCCACGATCAGGGCGATCTCGTCCTCCGTGACCCGGTCACGCAGCAGGGTGTTCTGGTGGGATTCCGCGGCTTTTTCCGCTTCCGCCAGCTCCTTTTGCAGCTCCGGCAGCTTGCCATAGGTCAGCTTGGAGGCCTTGGTCAGATCGTTCTTGTTCATGGCGATCTCAATTTCAAAGTTGACCTTGTCGATCTCCTCGCGGATCTTCCGCGCCTTGTCGATCTCTTTCTTCTCGTTTTCCCAGCGGGCGGTCATTTCTTTCAGACGATCCCGCAGCTCCGCCATCTCCCGGCGCAGAACGACCAGACGCTCCTTGGAGCGGTTGTCTTTTTCCTTTTTCAGGGCGGTCTCCTCGATCTCCAGCAGCATGATCTTCCGGGAGATCTGATCCATCTCTGTGGGCATGGAATCCAGCTCCGTTTTGATCATGGCGCAGGCCTCGTCCACCAGGTCGATGGCCTTATCCGGCAGGAAGCGGTCGGAGATATAGCGGTCGCTGAGCGTTGCGGCGGCCACCAGAGCCTGATCCTGGATCTTCACACCGTGGTACAGCTCGTAACGGTCTTTCAGGCCGCGCAGCATGGAGATGGTATCCTCCACAGAGGGCTGTTCCACGATGACCGGCTGGAAACGGCGCTCCAGAGCAGGGTCTTTTTCAATATATTTCCGGTACTCATTGATGGTCGTTGCGCCAATGCAGTGCAGCTCGCCTCGAGCCAGCATGGGCTTGAGCAGGTTGCCCGCGTCCATGGCGCCCTCGGTCTTGCCGGCACCGACAATGGTGTGCATTTCATCAATGAACAGCAAAATCTGTCCGTCCGAGTCCCTGACCTCGTTGAGCACGGCCTTCAGCCGCTCCTCAAACTCGCCGCGGAATTTGGAACCGGCGACCAGCGCACCCAGATCCAGGGCAAAGATCGTGTGGTTTTTCAGATTATCCGGCACATCGCCCCGGACGATCCGCATGGCAAGCCCTTCCACAATGGCGGTCTTACCCACGCCCGGCTCACCGATCAGGCAGAGGTTATTCTTGGTTTTCCGGCTGAGGATTCGGATAGCATTACGGGTCTCGTCATCCCGGCCGATCACGGGATCCAGCTTCTGCCGCCGGGCCATTTCGGTCAAATCGGTGCCGTATTTCCGCAGGGCGTCATAGACATCCTCCGGGTTATCCGTGGTCACGCGCTTTTTGCCGCGAATGGACTTCAGCGCCGTGAGCACGAGGGTCTCGCTGAGGTGATAGCTTTCCAGGATGGGCTTAATGCTGGGGTCGGGCTTTTCCAGAATGCCCAGCAGCAGATGCTCCACCGAGATATACTCGTCCCGCATATGCTTGGCCTGGCGCTCCGCGGCCTCAAAGGCGGCGGCCAGATCCATGTTGATGCGGTCATAGCCCGGTGCGCTGCAGGTGGGAAGCTTGTCAAAAACCTCCCGCAGGTCATTTTCCAGGGCAACGGTATCCACTTCCGCCTTGACCAGAAGCTGGGAGACCAGTCCGCCTTCCTGCTCCAGCAACGCCAGCAGGATGTGTACCTGTCCTACCTGGGGGTGCATATGGGTCTCTACCATTTTTTGCGCACGCTCGAAAGCGGCAACGGAGTTTTGTGTAAAGCGATTGATATTCATTTCTTCCTCTCCTTTCCGGGGAAAGCTTTGTTTCATGGGGATTAGATTTTCAGACTTCTGTGCTGGACATAGTCTCTATATACTTCCTCCACCGCGGCAACCGCCTTTTGGGGCGTTTCCAGCAGGTAGAAGAATTGCTTGAGGGCGGTATCGAAAGCACTGATATACTCGCTGAGCAGATCGCCCAGCTCCTGACTGCCCAGCTGCTTGTCCACCGGCAGCACCAGCTTCCGGCGCAGGCGGCCGTCTTCCAACATAAACTGGCAGGTGGGGTCATAGCTGCTTTCAATGCGGATCCACAGCTTGAAAAACTGCATGATGCACAGCAGTAAATTGCTGTTTTGGGTTCGCAGCGCCACGCGCAGCTCGCCCACCGCAGCGGCGTCGTCCCGGTACAGTTCTACCCGGTAATTGACATTGGGCTTGTATTTGTAATCGAGCATGGAACGCATTTGCAGGGCGCTGCCGCTGTTGGGCAGCATAACCTGGAAGCTGTCCCGCCCGGTGAGCATTTGCTCCATCTGGGCAAAGACCTGCGCCATGCGCTTTTCCGGGGTGACATAGGAAACATACTCCGCCAAAATCTGGTTGACGGCATTGCTGCGGTTTGTGCCTTTCTTGGCGGCAAGGGCGTCGATGGCCTGCACCACCTGGTCAGACAACATTAAGGGGTAAAGACTCTTTTTCAATCCGCACCCTCCTTTCATCCTTTGTGATTATATCATACCACCTTTCTTATATTTTGTCAATCACTTTATATAAATATTCTTGCGAATTTTATTTTTTCTCCGACGGATTATGCAGTATAAAATGGTTCTTGCAAAAGCTGACCAGCCCATCCCGCTGCATCCGGCTCAGCTCACCGGACATGGCGCTGCGATCCACCGCCAGATAATCCGCCAGCTGCTGACGGTTAAAGGGGATGTCAAACTCCCGGCTGCCCGCCCGGCAGGACTGATTTTGCAGATAGCGCAGCAGCTTTTCCCGGGTGCTGCGCTGGGAAATGCAGTCAATTTTCTGCACCAGCTGGCGGTTCTTTTTCGCTGTCAGGGAAAACAGATTTTTTTGCAGCTGACCGTGAAAGGGGCAGGCATTGCTGCACAGGGTCAGCACCCGGAGTAGATCCAGCCGCAGGACGATGCAGCGCTCCGCCGCCACCACATCGTTGGGCAAGGGACCGCCGCCGGGAGCGGCATAGGCCGCGCCGAAGCTTTCCCCCGGCGCAAGGGTCTCCATGATGTGCAGATTGCCCCAATAGTTTTCCCGCTGGATGTTCACGCTGCCGGAAAGCACCAGCGCCAGCGCCTCGATCTCCTGCCCCTGACAGAAGATATATTCCCCTTTTTCATAGCTATGTATCCGCGCCTGCAAACATTGCAGCATGGCCGGCAGCTTATCCGGCTCGACCTGCCGGAACAAAAGGCTTTGCCGGATCACAGGAAGATACTGTTCCATTTTCCTCTCCTTTTTTTGTGATAAATACAACAGTTCTGCTACCCCTACTGTACGCCCCCAAACAGGCGCTGTCAAGAAATATCCTGTTTTTTTCCGGAAATTCCATTTTCCCCGAATTTGTTCAAATTTTCTTCATAAATTCGGTTTTTTTCCTTTTCATCGGGCGGATTCTATGATATACTTTTGACAGTGTTTTCATTTTCCCCCGCAGCAATCCAGGGGGCTTTGCATTATCATCTTGAGGAGAGGAATCCATGGACAACAGATACACAAAAGGCGGCTTGAAAGAGGGCTTATACGGCGGTTTTCTCAGCCGGATCCCCCGCCGGGTTGGTATGCGAAACATCAAGACCGCAACGGCGGCGGCGCTGTGCGCGCTGGTTTATGCGTTTCTGGATCGCAGCCCCTGCTTTGCCTGCATCGGCGCCATTTTCGGCACCGGCAGCGACCTGGCCAACTCCAAGCTCCACGGCGGCAACCGCTTTTTCGGAACGGTCATCGGCGGCCTGCTGGGCATTGTGCTGTTCCGCTTCCACCTGATTTTTTATCCGGAGGGCGGGCGCACCTGGCTGCTGATCCCGCTGACCTTTATCGGCGTTGTAATTCTGATCCTGCTGTGCCAGACCTTCTGGATCGGCGGCGTGCAGCCCGGCGGCGTGGTGCTATGTATCCTCATGTTCAATACGCCGGCGGACAACTACATCCCCTATGCCCTGAACCGCATTCTGGACACGGGCATCGGCGTTCTAGCGGCGCTGTTTGTCAACGGCATCTGGCCAAAGGGCTGGATCTACGAATGGCTGAAGAAAAAGCGTGCCGAACGCACCCTGAAGCACATCAACTGAACTTAGCAAAAAGCGCTCTTGCCCCGGCGGGGCAAGAGCGCTTTTTCGGCGTGTACAGCAAATTTCTTGCACGCGGCTGTGCAAATCGGGGGCAAAATCCGGCTAAGGGTGAAAAGAACACAAGGAGGAGATATCTATGGCAAGTTCTTACACCCCCCACCTGGGGCTGAGTCAGTGGTCGCCGGACGACGCCTTTGACATGGATGAGTTCAACGAAAACCACCAGAAGCTGGACGCGGCATTGGGGCAAATGCCCTGGCGGCTGCTGGGGAAAACCAAGCTTTCCCAGGCGGCGCAGACGCTGGAGCTGGAGATCCCCGCCGGGGCGCTGGCG
>CAVBJJ010000017.1:0-39521 GCA_963595735.1 bacterium | reverse complement strand
GGTATACTGAGTACAAGCGTAATAGATAATTGACAGAGTGGGTTCCAGCCCACTCTTTTTGTTGAACAAATTCCTTTTGTCGACGAAAAACGACAGGGTGGATAAAGACAGGTGATGAAATGAACAAGGTTGCACAAAAAGTTTGGGATTTGGCAAAGCCGGTGGTCGAGGCGCAGGGCTGCGAGCTCTGGGATGTGGATTACTGTAAGGAAGCCGGGCGCTGGTTTTTGCGGCTGTATATCGACAAGGACGGCGGCGTGAACATCACGGACTGCGAGGCCATTTCCCGGGCGATGGATGAGATTCTGGATCGGGAAGACCCGGTGCCGGAAAGCTATGTGTTTGAGGTTTCCTCCGCCGGAGCGGAGCGGGAGCTGAAACGGGAAAGTGATTTCCAAAAGTTTATGGGCAGCAATATCGAGCTGAAGCTGTATAAGCCCGTTGACGGACAGAAGGCCTATGTGGGCACGCTGGCAGGCTATGACGGCGGCGCTGTGACGGTGGAGACCGCCGGCGTGTCCCGCCGCTTTGAGAAAAATCAGATCGCACTGGTCCGCTTGCGGATCGTTTGAAGAAAGGGAGACAAAGCATGAACGCAGAGTTTTTCACCGCGCTGGAGGATATTGAAAGAGAAAAGGGAATTCCCAAGGAGTATATGCAGGAAAAAATCCGTCAGGCTATGCTCACGGCTTTCAAAAAGGACAATCCGGACGCCGCGGAAAATGTCATCATTGACATGAACGAAGAGAAGAAGAAAATCGAGATGTATGTGGAAATGGAAGTGGTGGAGGAAGTGGAAAACCCCGCCACCCAGATGACCGTGGAGCAGGCGCTGGCCTATAACAAGCGTGCCAAGCCCGGCATGATGATCCATCTGCCGGTGGACACCAAGCGCTTTGGCCGCATCGCGGCACAGGCGGCCAAGCAGGTCATCATCCAGGGTATCCGGGAGGCCGAGCGCGGCATCATCTACCAGGAGTTCACCTCCAAGGAGCACGAGATTCTCACTGGTGTGGTCTCCCGCGTGGAGCCGCGCAGCGCGGTACCCGGTCCGGATGGCCGCACCGGCGGCGCGGTGTCGATCCGCATCAACTCCAATTCCGAGTTTACCGAGGCGGTTCTGCCGCCCAGCGAGCGAATCCCCGGGGAGGAGTTCCACGAGGGCGACCGCATCAAGGTCTATGTTGTGGAGGTGCGCAACGCCACCCGTGGACCCCAGGTGCTCATTTCCCGCACCCATCCCGGCCTGGTCAAGCGCCTGTTTGAGCTGGAGGTGCCGGAAATTTATGACGGCATTGTGGAGATCATGTCCATCGCCAGAGAGCCGGGCAGCCGCACCAAAATGGCGGTCTGGTCCGCCGATCCCGAGGTGGATCCCATCGGCGCCTGCGTTGGTCCCAAGGGCGGCCGCGTGGCAAGCATCGTGGAGGAACTGGGCGGCGAGAAGATCGACATCGTCCATTACAGCCAGACGCCGGAGGAGTACATCGCTGCGGCGCTGTCCCCGGCGGAGGTGGTGGAAGTCACCATGCTGGAGGACGGAAAAAGCTGCCGCGTGATCGTGCCGGACAGCCAGCTGTCTCTGGCCATCGGCAAGGAGGGACAGAATGCCCGTTTGGCGGCAAAGCTCACCGGCTATCGCATCGACATCAAGCCCGAGAGCGAGTGGGATGCGGAGCAGGAAACTGCCGCTGCGGAGGAAACCGAGACCGCAGACATCGAGCCGGCAGCATTGACCGAGGTCGAGGAAGCGGCAGCAGAGAACGAGACTGTCTGATCCCCGTTGAAAGGAGGCAGCCGCATGGCGAAAGAGAAAAAAGAACCACTTCGGCAGTGTGTCGGCTGCCGGGAGATGCATCCGAAAAAGGAATTGCTTCGTGTGGTGCGTTCTCCGCAGGGAGAAATCAGTTTGGATTTTAACGGAAAAGCGCCGGGGCGCGGGGCGTATGTATGTCCCCGGGCGGCGTGTATGAAAAAGGCGGCAAAAAGCCGCGCGCTGGACAGAGTGCTTGGGGTAGAAATTCCCGAAGCGGTATACCAGCAGATGACAGAGAAATTGGAGGTGGGACAGGATGGATAAGGTGCTGTCCTACCTGGGCATTGCCAGAAAGGCGGGACTGCTGGAAACCGGCGAGGAAAACTGCGGCGTTGTGGTGCGCGGCGGCAAGGCAAAGCTCCTGCTGCTGGCTGCCGATGCCAGCGGAAACGCGACCCGCCGGGCGGAGGGATATGTCCACGGAAGAAATATCCCCCTGCTGCGGCTGCCGCAGACCAAGCTGGAAATTTCCCAGCGGGTCGGAAAAAGCGGATGCAGCATGGTGGCGCTGACCGATCTGGGGCTGGCGCTGAGTCTGGTGCAGGCGCTGGCAGCAGCCGCGCCGGAGCAGGGGGAATACGCCCCCCTGCTGGAGCAGCTTCGCTTACGGCAGGAAAAAGCCAGAAAACGCAAGACAGAGGCAAAAGCCCACGAACGGAATAAGAAGACGGGGAAGAGGAGGAAAACAGTATGAGTTCTCTTGAAAAATATCGCATCCATGAGGTGGCCAAGGATTTCAAAACAACATCCAAGGCGATCAGTCAGATCCTGACCGATTATGCCACAACCCCCAAAAATCATATGCAGGTCCTGGAGGAGAACGAGCTGGATCTCATCTTCGAGTACATGACCCAGCACAACCAGATCGAGGATCTGGCAGAGGTCTATCAGGACGCGCTGCTCAACAAGCAGGGGGCGGTTGCCCCCGCCGCAAACAGCGAGCAGGGCAAGCCGCAGCAGGAGAAAGAGAAGGAAAAAGAGAAAAAGCCCGCACCCAGCAAAAAGGTACCGGAAAAGCGCGTGATCGATACCCGTGGTTCCAATGTGAACATGGCGAAATATGACGAAAAGTTCGATAAGCTGGCCGGCGATAAGGCCGACATGAAGCGCGGCAAGGAAAAAATCGGCGGCAGAAACCGCAACCGCCAGCAGGCCAACAACAGCACCAAGCGCCGGCAGGAGGAGCGGGAGAAGATGCAGCGCCTCCAGTTCGAGATCGCCAAAAAGGCGCCGGTCAAGGTCTCTATTCCCGATGAGATCAGCGTGGGCGAGCTGGCCAGCCGGATGAAAAAAACCGGCGCGGAAGTGGTGCGCCAGCTGATGAAAATGGGCGTGATGGCCTCTATGGGCGAGATCATCGACTACGATACCGCCGCCCTGGTCGCCATGGAGCTGGGCTGCAAGGTGGAAAAGGAAATCGTTGTCACGGTGGAGGAAAAGCTCATTGATGACCATGAGGATGCACCGGAGGAGCTGGAAGCCCGCGCCCCGGTCGTTGTGGTTATGGGTCATGTTGACCACGGCAAGACCTCTCTGTTGGATCGCATCCGGCAGGCCAATGTGGTCGCTGGCGAGGCAGGCGGCATTACCCAGCACATCGGCGCCTATCGCGTGTTTATCAACGGCAGCCCCATTACCTTCCTGGACACCCCCGGCCACGAGGCATTTACCTCCATGCGCGCCCGCGGCGCCATGGTCACGGATATTGCGATCCTGGTGGTCGCGGCGGACGACGGCATCATGCCCCAGACGATCGAGTCCATCAACCATGCCAAGGCGGCGGGGATCCCCGTTGTGGTGGCCATCAACAAAATGGATGTGGCCGGCGCAAACCCCGACCGCATCAAGCAGCAGCTGACAGAGTATGAGCTGGTTCCCGAGGAGTGGGGCGGTGACACCATCGTTTGCCCCATCTCCGCCAAAACGGGACAGGGCGTGGACGAACTGCTGGAAATGCTGGTGCTGACAGCAGAAATGCGCGAGCTGAAGGCCAACCCCAACCGCGCGGCAAAGGGCGCGGTGATCGAGGCGCGTCTGGACAAGGGACGCGGCCCGGTGATGACGGTGCTGGTACAGAACGGTACGCTCCATCAGGGCGACCTGATCATCGCCGGTACGGCAGTCGGTCGTGTGCGCGTGATGACCAACGACAAGGGCGAGCGCGTCAAGTCCGCCGGTCCTTCCATCCCGGTGGAGATCACCGGCATGAGCGAGGTTCCCTGCGCAGGCGATGTGTTCAATGTAGTCGAGGATGAGCGCATGGCTCGTGAGCTGGTGGAGCAGCGCAAGCAGCAGAAGAAGGACGCTGCCGCCGGCGGCGCCAAAAAGGTCAGTCTGGAGGATCTGTTCGATCAGATCCAGCAGGGCGAGCTGAAAAACCTGAACATCATCGTCAAGGCGGATGTGCAGGGCAGTGCGGAGGCCGTCAAGTCCTCTCTGGAAAAGCTCTCCAACGAGGAAGTGCGCGTCAAGGTCATCCACTCTGCCGTGGGCGCGATCAACGAGTCCGATGTGATGCTGGCCAGCACCAGCGGCGCGATCATCGTGGGCTTCAATGTGCGTCCCGACGCCGCCGCCCGGGAAAGCGCCACCCGCAACCGGGTGGATATGCGGATGTACCGCGTCATCTATGACTGCATCAACGAGATCGAGTCCGCCATGAAGGGTATGCTGGAGCCCAAGTTCAAGGAGGCTGTGATCGGCCACGCCGAGGTGCGCGAGGTCTACAAGGTCTCCAAGGTGGGAACCGTTATCGGCGCTTATGTGCAGGACGGCAAGATCTCCCGTGGCTGCCAGGTGCGTATCGTCCGAGACGGCATTGTTATCCACGAGGGCAATCTGGCTTCTCTGCGCCGCTTCAAGGACGATGTGAAGGAAGTCGCACAGAACTACGAGTGCGGTATGCAGATCGAAAAGTTCAACGACCTGAAGGTCGGAGATATCATCGAGTGCTTTGTCATGGAGCAGATCCAGGCATAGTACCGTGCAGGAAAAGCAAGCGGGAAAAGCCGAGGTGTGTTGCCTCGGTTTTTCCGTATATGAAAGATCGAAATACGATCAGAAAGGAAAGGGCCTATGGCATCCAATAAACTTGCAAGGATCAATGACGATATTCAGCTGTGCCTGTCCGGCCTGCTGCGGGAGATCAAGGATCCCCGCGTCAATCAGGGCATGATCAGCGTCACGCGGGTGGAGACTACCGGCGACCTGCGCTTTTGCAAGGTCTGGCTGAGTGTGCTGGGCTTGCAGAACGAAAAAGAATTTTATAAGGGACTGAAGTCCGCATCCGGCTGGCTGCGCCGGGAGCTGGGCAGTCAGGTCAAGCTGCGCCATGTGCCGGAGCTGCACTTCGAGCTGGACAAGTCCATCGAGATTGGCGCCCATATCAATACCCTCATCAGCAAGCTGGATATCAAGCACGACAACGAGGAGGCATGAGTATGGATCTGAAAGCCTGTGCCGATTTTCTGCGGCAGCGGGAGGCGTATCTGCTGGTGAGTCATGTGCGCCCGGATGGGGACACCTTGGGTTCCTGTGCGGCTTTGTGCAGTGCGCTGCGGCGGCTGGGAAAAACCGCGTGGATCTATCCCAATCCTCAGGTCACGCCCCGGTACCAGCCCCTGGTCGCGCCCTATCTGGCGCCGGATGATTTCGCGGCGCAGACAGTGGTGGCGGTGGATCTGGCAGATGTGAATATGTTCCCGGAAGGCTTTTTCGGCGCGGTGGATCTCTGCATCGACCACCACGGCAGCAACAGCGGCTATGCGGCGCAGACGCTGGTCTGCCCAGAGCGGGCGGCCTGCGGCGAGATCATATACGAGCTGATCCTTGCCCTGTGCGGCGGGGTCACCAGACAGGAGGCAAACGCCCTGTACACGGCGGTCTCCACGGACACGGGCTGCTTTGTTTACTCTAACACCAATGCGGATACCTTTCGGGTCGCCGCAGGGCTGCTGGAGGCCGGCGCGGAAAACAGCCGCCTGAATCAGCTGCTGTTCCGAAAAGTCAGCGCCGCCCGCCTGAAGCTGGAGGGGCTGATTTACGACAGTATGCGCTGCGAGCGCGGGGGAAAGGTGGTCATTGCCACAGTGACCCAGGAAATGCTCCGGCGTGCCGGCGCGGTGGAAAATGACTGCGACGATCTGGCCTCTCTTGCAGGTCGTGTGGAGGGCGGCTGGATCAGTGCGACGATCAAGGAAAAACCGGAAGGCGGCTGCAAGGTTTCCGTTCGCAGCGGCGAGGAAATCAGCGCTTCCGCAGTCTGCGCCAAATTCGGCGGCGGCGGCCACGCCATGGCGGCGGGCTGCCAGATCTCCGGTACCCCGGAGGAAGCGGCGCAGGCACTGCTGCGCGCGATTGACGAGGTGGGGCTGTGAACGGGATTCTCCTTATCGATAAACCCGCCGGCTGGACGAGCCATGATGTGGTTGCAAAGCTGCGGGGAATTTTGCGAGAAAAGCGCATTGGCCATTCCGGCACCCTGGATCCCATGGCCACCGGGCTGCTGGTGGTGTTTGTGGGACGCGCCACCCGGGCGGTGGAGTTTGCCGAGGCCGACCAGAAGCGCTATCTTGCCGGGCTGCGGCTGGGGCAGGAGACCGACACCCAGGACGCCACCGGAACGGTGCTTCGGGAGCAGCCGGTCGCGGTTTCCCGTCAGGAGATAGAAGCGATTTTGCCTCAATTCCGGGGCGTGCAGCAGCAGATCCCGCCCATGTATTCCGCCATCAAGTGCAAGGGGCAAAAGCTCTATGACATCGCCAGAAAGGGCGGTGTAGTGGAGCGAAAGCCCCGGGAGATCACCATTCACGAGCTGCGGCTGCTGGATGGGGCAAATGCGGACTGGAGCCTGGAGGTGTGCTGTTCCAAGGGAACCTATATCCGCACCCTGTGCCACGATATGGGGCAGGCTTTGGGCTGCGGCGGATGTATGTCCGCGCTGCGGCGGACGGAGGCGGGGGCTTTCTCGGTGGAGGACGCCTATTCGCTGGAGGAGATCCAGCAGCTTGCCGATGCCGGCAGCAGGGCGTTTCTCCGCCCAGTGGACAGCCTGTTTGCCGCGCTGCCGGCGGTGACCATTCCGGAAAAGGAAGTGCGCCGGGCAAAAAACGGCAATCTGATTCGGATGTCCGCACCGGAATCGCCCTGCCGGGTCTATGGCCCGGATGGAGAATTTCTTCTGCTGGGGCGGGGCAGCCCGGAGGGGATCGTGACGATCAAAAGTTTTTTTGCGGTTTAATCGGAGGAACGGATGAAACAAGAACGCGTTGTATATGCGCTGGGATTTTTTGACGGGGTGCATCTGGGACACGCCGCGCTGCTGGAGCAGGTCTGCCGTCGTGCAAAGGAGCTGAACGCCACCCCGGCGGTGCTGACCTTTGACCTGCACCCGGACACGCTGGTGTTCGGCAATCGGGTACATCTGATCAACAGCCCGGATGACCGGGCGGATCTGATCCGCCGCCTGTTTGGGATCGAGCGGGTGCTGTGCATCCACTTTGACCGGGCGACCATGCAGATGCCATGGCAGGAGTTTCTGGATGCGCTGGTGGAAAAGTTCCATGCGGTGCAGCTGGTCGTGGGGCACGATTTTTCCTTTGGCTTTATGGGGCAGGGGAATCCGGCGCGGATGCAGGCCTATTGTCCCGGGCGGGGCGTGGGCGTGGATGTGATCCCCGCAGTGCGGCTGGACGACACGGTGATCAGCTCTACTTATATTCGCAAGCTGCTGGAGCAGGGGGATATGGAGCAGGCGCGGCGCTTTTTGGGACATCCCCATTGCCTGCTGGACACCGTTCACAGCGGCTATCAGTTCGGCCGGAAAATCGGCGCGCCGACCATCAATATGCGCTTTGCGGAGGATGTGCTGGTGCCCCGGCGAGGCGTATATGCCGCCAAGGTGTTTTTGCCGGAGGGCGAGTACATGGCGGTGACCAATGTGGGCGTGCGCCCCACGGTCAGCGGCGGAGAACAGGTGTCCGTGGAAAGTTATATTCTGGATTATTCCGGCGATTTGTACGGCAAGCGGGTGCGGGTGGAGTTTTATCACTTTATCCGCCCGGAGCTGCGTTTTGCGGACACAAAGCAGCTGCAGGAGCAGATCCAGCGGGACGCCCAGACCACGCGAGAATATTTTGAAAAACACGAAATGTAGTACAGAACAGCGCTTCGCTCTTTGGCGGGGCGCTGATTTTTTGCGTCAAAGCATAGGAGAAAAATAGGCAATTTGTATACATTTTATGACAAACAGAAAAAAATACTTTTTTATTATCGGAAAAACAGATAACAGAAAAGGTTTCTTCGAGAAATTTGCATTGAAATTTATGAAAAAACTGTTATACTTCCAATTGTCAAATGCATAAATTTACGAATTTGTGCAAAAAAAGAAAGGAAAAAGGAGAACAAGATGAAGAAAAAGCTTATCGCGCTTGGTCTTGCGGCAGTTCTGGTGATCGCGCTGGCTGCATGTAACAAGACCACCACGACCCCGGCTACTCCGGCTCCTGCGGACGATACCGCAGCACCCGCCACCCAGAGCGCCGGGAACGGCCCGAAGACCCCGGACGATGTCCTGAAGGTCGTCGTCGCCGCCCAGCCCACCTCCGGTCAGGTGAACGAGTTCGTCGCAGAGGCTCAGGGCTTCAACGCCGAGGAGGGCGTGGAAGTGGAAATGTCCTGGATCAGCAACCTGTCTGACGCCATGTCCGCGCTGACTGCCGGCCAGGTCGATGTGCTGTCTACCTACGGCACCGGCGGCCCCCTGATCCAGATCGCCAACGGTCAGGATCTGAACATCTTCGGTGGTTACATGATCATCGGCGAGACCCCCATGTATGGTAAGACCGACACGGAGTACAAGGATCTGGACAGCCTGAAGGGCAAGAAGATCGGTATCACCCGCGGCGGTACCCCCGATATCGTCATGAAGGGTATCCTGTACGATGCCGGCTATACCTTCAAGTATGACGGCAGCACCGTCATCGGCGGCGAGGAAGACGAGGACACCATCGAGTTCATCGAGTACAAGAAGAACCAGGATGTTCTGCAAGCCATCGCCAACGGCGAGGTCGACTTCGGCTGCACCGCCACCGGTTATCAGATCCAGGCCAAGGATCTGGGTCTGGAAGTCAAAATGTGGCCCGATGAGCTGTGGCCCAACCACTCCTGCTGCCGTATGGTCGCCACCAATGACTATGTGAAGAACAACGAGGAGACCCTGTACCGTCTGCTGCGCAGCTATCTGCGTGCCGAGGAGTACATGCAGGATCACATGGACGAGGTCGTTGACCTGGTCGTGGAGAAGCTGGATCTGCCCCGTGAGACGGTTGAGAGCTTTGTTCTGAGCCCCCACATGAAGTATGACACCGACCCCTACACCAACAGTGTTCAGAAGATGTGGGATCGTATGGCCGACTATGGCTATCTGACCACCGATGGCAGCGTGGATCTGAAGGATCACATGAACAGCGACATCTACAAGCGTGCGCTGGAGTCTCTGATCGCCGACTATCCCGACAGCCAGTTCTTCGCTGACAAGCTGGTGCAGTTCAACGAGAACAACAGCCTGTAAGCAAATAAACTTTTAGCGGTAAGACGGCACATCTATTTTGGTGTGCCGTTTTCGCCGTTATTACTACCGCGAAAAGGAGAGAACGCCCATGAAATTTCTGAAGTTTCTGAAAGACCATATCGGTGTGATCATCGTCGGCGTGTGCATCGTCGTGGTCTATACGCTGCTGACAGATGTGTTCCATGTGATGAACACCTTCCTGTTCTACAGCATTTCTGTTGTGCCGGAGATGTTTTCTCAGTACATCGGAAAGCTGCTGAAGGGTTTGGTCAGCTCCATGTCCATGCTGCTGCTGGCCTACGCTTTGTCTCTGGTGGGAGGCATTGTGCTGGGAACACTGGTCGGCCTGAAGAAAAAGGTGCGCAGAACGGTGTCTCCCTATGTCAGCGCCTTCAGCGCCATTCCCGTCACTCTGCTGACGCCCTATGCCATCAACATTTTTCCCTCTTTCCGAGTGGCTTCGATCTTCATCATTTTCCTGGGATGTTTCTGGATCATTTTCGGTTCCACTATCAATGCGGTCATGACCATTGACCGCCGCTATCTGGAAACGGCGGAGACGCTGGAGTTGCCGCCGGTGAAGCAGCTGATGCGGGTGATCCTGCCGGCAGCTGCCCCCACGATCCTCAGCGGCTGCCAGATCGCGCTGAAGATGGCCTTTACCCTGCTGGTCGTGGCCGAGATGTTCGGCTGCACCTCCGGTTTGGGCTACTTCATCCAGTACTACTCCGACTTCGGCCGCTTCGATGTTGTCTCTGTCGGCTTTATCTTCCTGGCTGTGGTGCTGGTGGTTTTGCTGGTGGTGTTCGACGCCATCAAGGCCAAAATCCTGCACTGGACATTGAATAACTAAATCTGCTAATATATCAGTATAAATGTAGCATTCTTGGAGGTGTTTCAAATGGTGGATCAGATGACTCCTGCGGAGCGCGCCGCCGCGCTGGCAAAGGGACAGTCGGTGGATCGACTGCCCTGTAACCCCAATGTGGCAAACGGCGTTGCCCGCATTTATGGCTGCAAAATTTCGGAATTCAACCATGACGCCAAGACCTTGGCGGCGGCGCAGGTCGCGGCGTTCCGGCGCTTTGGCTACGATACCTGTCGGGTGTTCACCGACCTTTTCCCCTGGGCGGAAGCCATGGGCGCAAAGGTGAAGTACCCCGATGACGACACGGCGGATCTGGAACGCCCCGCCATCACTCGGGTGGAGGAGATCGACGCCCTGCAGCCGGCGGATCCGTTCAAGGACGGCCGTCTGCCCGTGCAGCTGGACGCCATGAAGTACCTGGTGGACGAGATCGGCGGGGAGATCGGCTGCTCCTGCGGCATTCCCGGCGCGTTTACCAACGCCTTTTTCCTGATGGGCGTGGACAAGGCGCTGGTCATGCTGCTGAAAGACCCGGAGAGCATCCACCGGCTTTGCCGCATTTCACTGGAGACGGTCAAGGCCTATGCCGCCGCGGCTATTGATATTGGTATCACCCCGGCAATCTCCGAGCCCATGTCCTCCTGCACGGTGGTCAGTCCCCGCATTTTCCGGGAATTTTCTCTGCCCTATTTGAAAGAGCTGGTGGACTTTATCAAAAGCAAGGGCAAGGGCGCGGTGGTTCATATCTGCGGCCAGACCAACAAAATTTGGGAGGATCTGGTGGATTTGGGCATCGCCGGCCTGAGCATTGATAATGTGGCAAGCCTTGCCGAGTGCAAACAGCGTGTAGGCGACCGCACGAAGATCATGGGCAATGTGGATCCCGGCGGGGTCATGTATTCCGGCACGCCTCTGCAGGTGCGGCTGGAGACCCTGAAGTGCATTCGTGACGGCTATGACAACCCCAAGGGATATGTGGTCATGTCCGGATGCAGCCTGCCGGTGGAAACGCCGGTGGCTCATGTGGATATGATGATGGAGACTGTCCGGGAGGTGGGCTACCCTGTGGATGTGGAAAAGGTGGAGTCCATGATCGCGGAATGTGAAGCCCAGCTGGCCTTTTGCGAAGGGAGATAAGACTTATGGCAACGAAAGAAGAACTGCTTGCAGAGCTGTCCCGTTGTGTGGTAGACATGGAGGATGACGAGGTAACAGAGGTCGCCCAGGAATATGCCGCGGCGGGCTATCCCCCGGTGGATGGAATCCTCCACGGCTTGGTGGACGGAATGAATCAGGCCTCCCGGCTGTATGAGGAGGAAGAATATTTTATCCCGGAGCTGATGATCTGTTCCAGTGCCATGTACAATGGGCTGGATGTGCTGCGTCCCCTGATCCCGCAGGAGGAAAAGCAGGAAAAGGGCAAGGTGGTCATCGGTGTGGTGGAGGGCGATACCCACGACATCGGGAAAAATCTGGTCAAGATCATGCTGGAATCCGCCGGTTATGATATGGTGGATCTGGGGCGCGATGTGCCGGTGGAGAAGTTTATCCAGGCGGCAGGGGAGGACGGCGTATGCGGCGTTGCCATGTCCACGCTCATGTCCACCTCTCTGGGCAATATGCGCCGCGTGATCCAGCGCCTGCAGGAAGAAGGACTGCGGGACAAGCTGTTTGTCATCGTGGGCGGCGCACCGGTCTCGCCGGCTTTCGCCACGGAGATCGGGGCGGACGGCTATTCCGAGACCGCAGTTAAGGCGGTCAAGCTGGTGGATCGGCTGATGGCCGGTTGATGTGGAGGTAAAGACAGTGAACGAGGTAAGCATCAAAAATATTTCCTTTTCCTATGCAAACAGCGACAGGCTGATTCTGGAAAATATCAACCTGGAGGTGGAGGCGGGCGATTTCGTCTGTCTGCTGGGGCAGTCCGGCTGTGGTAAAAGTACTCTGCTGCGGCTGCTGGCTGGGTTGGAAAAGCCCACCACCGGTACTATCACCGTGGGCGGCAAGCCGGTGCAGGGCGCCGGGCTGGATCGCAGCGTGGTGTTCCAGGACTATGGACTGTTTCCCTGGATGACAGCCGGAGACAATATCCTTCTGGCGCTGGAGCAGAAGTTCCCGGAAAAGAGCAAAAGCGAGCTGCAGGAGGTCACAAAGCAGGCGCTGCACAATGTCGGCCTGAAGCCGGAGGTCTATCACAAGTATCCCAAGGAGCTGTCTGGCGGCATGAAGCAGCGCTGCGCGATCGCGCGTTCCTTCAGCATGGATTCCCCGGTGCTGTTGATGGACGAGCCCTTCGGCGCGCTGGACGCCGTGACCCGCGCCATGCTGCAGGATATGCTGCTGGAGCTTTGGGCAAAGGACGAGAAAAAGAAAACCGTCTTTTTCGTCACTCACGATGTGGACGAGGCGATTTTGCTGGGCAGCCGGATCTGCGTGCTGGGACAGTCTCCCAGCCAGATCATCTGCGAAAAGCTCATCCCGGAAGACGAAAAGCCGGAGAGAAAGCACCTTTACGAAAAAGAGAAAATTCTCACCCTGCGCAATACTCTGATCCGCAGCATCAACGACAATGTGTCCCAGCGGATTTGACAGCTAATCAATCGCATACAAAGTAACAAACCCCCTGAGGAAGCAAAATGCTTCCTCAGGGGGTTCGATGTTTATTGGTGGAACTGCTATTGCTTCGGAAAGGAGAGACTGGCGGTAAAAAGCGCCTCGTAATTTTCCGTTTCGGCCAGCTCCAGATATTCCATGCGCTCGGCCAGCTGCTCGATTTCCGTCTGGGCTTTATGGGAGAGCAGACTCATGTACGCGCCGGTTTTGGAGGAATTCCCCACATATTCCAGCTTGTCCTGCACATCCACCGGCAAGATCCCGGTGCCGGTCAGGGAGTCCACCGGCAGGTGAGAGCCGAACTGCCCGGCGATGATGACCTTGTCCAACTGTTGCATTTGAATGCCTGCCTCCTGCAGCAGCGCCAAAAAGCCGGAGAGGATCGCGCCCTTGGCCAGCTGCACCTGACGCACATCGCTTTGAGTCACCAGCAGCTCCGGCTCCCGGCACAGGAGGAACTCCCGCTTGGATCCATTCATGCGCAGCAGGGCGCGGCGGTAATCGTCCTCCGGCAGGCGATCCGGCTTGAGGAACACGCCGCTTTGCTTCAAAATGCCGCTGTGTACCAGCTCCCGCACTGCGGCCAGAATGCCGCTGCCGCAAAGCCCCACCGGCGGCAGATCGCCGATCGTGTCCAGTGTCACGCCCTGGGGGCTGATGTGGACATCCTCCACGGCGCCCTCCGCCGCGCGCATACCGGAGCTGATGTTCATGCCCTCCAGCGCCGGACCGGCCGCGCAGGAGCAGCACAAAATCCGCCCCTTGCTGGCCAAAACGATCTCGCCGTTGGTGCCGATGTCGATAAACAGCACATTTCCCGTTTCTTTGTGCAGCTGGCAGACATAGGCACCCGCTACGATATCCGCGCCGATATAGGCGGAAACATGGGGCAGGCAGTACAGCTTAGTGCTGTCCGGCACATCCAGCCCGATTTGATTGGCCTGGAGCCAGCGCGCCTGGGTGAACACCGGCGTGTACGGAAATTTGCCGATGCTCCTTGCGTCCACGCCAAGGAGCATGTGGGTCATGGTGCAGTTGGCGGCGACATGGATCTCCCGAAGCTCGCCCCGGTCAATGCCGGCGCTGGCGCAGACCTGATGCAGCATTTCGTTCAGCGCCTGGACAATGGCGGTTTGCAGCTGGGAGATCCCGGTTTCCGGGTGTTCGTATTCATAGGTAATGCGGGTCAGCACATCCAGCCCAAACTGCTTTTGGGCATTGATGGCCGAGGCGTTTGCCAGCTCCCGGCCGCTGCAAAGCTCCACCAGACTGGTCACCACGGTGGTGGTGCCGATGTCCACGGCAAGGCCATAGCCGCCGGAAAAGCTGTCCCGGGTGAAAGCCGGAATATGCCCGGTAGTCAGAACACGATGCTTTCGCTCCTGCTGCAGCAGCTCCACCACCAGGTCGCTCTGAACGGTGGTCATGCAGGAAAGGCGCACGCCGGCTTCCAGTTCCTCCGGCTTGAGAAAGCGTTTTTCCGTGTCTGTAAGCGGGGAGAGCTGGCCGGATAGCACGCGCACCCGGCATTTGCCGCAAACGCCCTTGCCGTTACAGGGGTTGTCCACAAAAATGCCCTGGGACAGCAGTGCCTGCAGCAGGCTTTCTCCGGCGGCGCAGGAAAAGACTTGGCCGGAGGGGGAAATCGTGACCTCATACGCCATGACGCAGCGCCTCGTCTTTCCGCAGGGTTTGCAGGATGGCTTGGATATTTCCCAGTGGGGACTGGGTGCCAAGCCCGCAGGCGGGGGAGATGATGTCTGCGCCGCTTTTCACACTGTATCGGGTCAGTTGAGCGACTCGCTCCGGATCGCCGGATTGCAGCGCAAAGGTGCTGATGTTGCCCATCAACACCCGGCCGGGCAGCTTTTCCTTTGCCTCCCGCATGGAAACGACGGCGTCAAAGCTCAAAGCGTCGCAGTGTACCAGCGCCAGCTGGGGATATACATTGTGCATCTGGCCGCAGATATGGACGATCGTTCCCAGCTTGTCCTGCTGCAGGGCGTCCAGAAGCAGGTTCAGATATTTAACGGCGTATTCCTGGAAAAACCGG
The DNA here is from genome assembly GCA_963595735.1 of bacterium. Lineage (GTDB taxonomy): Bacteria > Bacillota > Clostridia > Oscillospirales > Oscillospiraceae > CALWOS01. The sequence continues at coordinate 24,601 of CAVBJJ010000017.1, read as the reverse complement.
GGACCCAGAATTTCCCCCGTACCGCTGGGGTCGGAAATGGCGATCACATCCGCGCCGGCATCCAGCTGCGCCCGGGCAAAGCAGATCAGCTGCTCTGTGACAAATTGCATGAATGCGTGGGCGTCCTCCGGACGCTTGCGCAGCTCCTTGTAAAACACGCTTGGCTCCATGAGCGAGCTGGCGGTGCTGACCGGGCCGGTGATGTTGCCGATGATGGGCGCGTTCAGCTTTTGCTCCCGCAGGAGGGAAATGGCGTCCAGCACCACCTTGGCACGGTCGGCATTGGGGTCAAGCCTGCGCAGCGTTTTCCACTCGCTGACGGAGGAGATGGCATAGGCGCAGACATGGGGTTCGTAAATATCCGAGCCCAGCGTGACCGCCGCGCCCATGGCCTCGGCCTCGACCGTCATACAAAAGGGAACGCCGACATTTTCAAAGCAGCCCTCCTGATAGCTTTTCAGCGCCAGCTTTGCCATCAATGCGGGGTCGGTGTGGGCGGCAGGCCAGTGTACCTCGGCCTGATCCATCAGCTCGGTGGTGATCATGTTCATCATGCCGCCGGGGCAGATGCAGGGTGGGCGATCTACCGGCGCGTGGTGGAATACGGATTGCAGGCGTTCTTTTGCGTTCATGGGTTTTTCCTTTCCAGTGTGAAATTTGCTTGGGGGTCTTGCAGCAGAAGCTCCAATATGCTTCCGTTCCGCAGCAGGTACTCTTTATTTTTGATGCACATCTGCCCGGCGATGGCGATGCGGCCGCGCATAGCAAGGCATGCCTCTTCATAGCCCATGGGCGCAGGCAGCGGCACGGGATGCAGTACGGCATAGCCGCTGTCCACCAGGGCATAAGTGGTTTTGGGGCAGAGCAAAAGCATGGGGCTGCCGGCGGTGATTTCCGCAGTCTGACGCAGAAAATCAAAGGTGAAGTCTTCCAGCATTTCCCCCAGCAGACGGGGGCCGAGGATGTTGACCCCGGCGGAGGAATCGGCATAGCTGAGGAAGCTCACGCCTGCGTCCTTGGCGGCTTGGACATAGGGCAAAAGCGCTTGCCCCAGCTTGTGGTAGATCTCCTGCATCAGCGGCCGGTTTTTCTGCATGGCCTTGAACACATGGCGCAGGTCGATCAGCGCATTCAGGATCGTCAGCGGGCCGGAAATTTCCAGCGCCACCGCTTCCCCACGGTCATGGAGCGTTTGGCAGGCCAAAAGCACCTCGTGGATCCGGCCGGAGGAGAGGTCGATTTCCGGCAGCTCCAGCAGCTCCTCCGCACTGGTGCAGATGTACTCCTTTGCGCGGGGACCTGCTGTGGCGTCGCCATAGTTGATGTGCCCGCCAAGCGCCTCGGCCTCTACTGTGTGGCAGAAAGGCAGCATGCAGACGCGGCTGTGGGACTGCTGCCGCAGTGCCAGCGCCAGCGTGACCATGCTCTCGTGGTGCAGGTGCAGCTCCGGAAAGGGCAGGGCGGAGCGCTCCGCAACGGCAGCCCAGTTTTCCGGAACATGGTCGAATTTACATTGAAAATCACGAATCTTGTGCATTGGCTTTCCTCTTCAGGGCTTTTTCGGCGCAAAAACTGCCCTAGCAGTTGTCCAGCGTTTCCAGAAAAGCGGCAATGCGGGTGTCGATCTGTCCCTCGTCCGTGCTGGAATAGTCGGTTTCCATGGACATACAGGGCTTTCCCAGCTGCTGACACAGCTTGCGCACAGCGTGACTTTCCACCAGATAGGGCTGGCAGCTTTGCAGGGAGATATCCAAAACGCCATCGACCCGGAACTGCTCGATCAGCTTTGGCAGCAGGGCAAAGCGCCGGGTATTCGGGGTCATAACCGCGCAGCCGATGCCCAGATAGGCAGAGGCGATCGCCTCCACAATATCCGGTGCGGTAGTGTCCACTAGGCAGTAGGTGGGCTTGATGCCGCTGCAATTTTCAAAGCAGACCACATTGCCGCCGTTTTTCTCCACTGCGCCAACGACCTTTTTGAACACGCCGCCGATGGGACAGCCGGTGATCAGTATACGCTTGCCGCCGGGGTTGACCTTATCGCTGTGCTGTGCCTGCACCGTTTTGGCCAGCTGCTGGACGGAGGCAATGGCCTTATCCAGATCAAACTGAAAGCCCAGTCCATCCAGAAAGGTGTACAGCTCCGTGCCGGAAATGGGCGGGGTGTCGGCCTGGAGCAGTTCCATCAGCTGATTGCGCGCCCGGCGCAGGGCGTTGCGCTTTTCCGCGGCGGCACGCAGCTTGGCATCTGTGATCTCCACGCCGAAGCGCTTTTCCAGATATGCAATAAAGCGCCGCAGCTCCGCGACCCACATTTCCTTGGCGTAGGGGATGTCCACACCCTGGGGCAGATGGAGGATAAAGGTCTCTTTGCCCTGCCCCATCAGCTCGTACATTTTCTTTTTGCCGTCACAGGTGGTCTCACCAACGATCAGGTCGGCAAAGTAGGTGTAGGGACATTTGTCGCTGACATAAAAGCCATAGCTGGACTTGATCAGCGGACACAGGTTCTTGGGCAGATCCCGTTCCGCGTCCGGGATGGTTTCCGGACTCATGCCGCAAAGACCGACCGAGAGCATTCCGGCGGCGTCCAGCAGCTCCAGCGGGGTGAAGGTACAGAAATACCCGGCGATATTTTTTCCGCCGGCTTTGGCGTCCTTGACTTTGATAAACCCGGCCTTTCGGGCTTCAGAATATTCCGCAAAGGCCTGCGGCAGGGAAAGATCCTGCATGAAGAAAACCTCCTTGTGGGCTAAGATATACCTTATTATACATAGTTGCACAAAGGGGTACAAATTGAAAAAAATGATAAACCGAGCAGAAATATCGGTTTTATGAATAATAAAAAGTGGAACACTATGCGGAAAATTGTAAAATAATTGCAAAATGTCAAAAAATAGGGTATACTGTCTGCTGTATCCGGGCAGTTTTACCAATCGAACCGGGACAGAAAAAGAAAAAAGACCTCCGAAGAGGTCTTTTTACAGCACACCATGTGCTGCCGGATATACCGGCGATTTGAGAATTCTTTTATTTGAACTCGTAGTGTAAATGCAGAGGTCATCTGCAGTTTGATTATATCTCACATAGGGGGAGTGTGTCAATATGGAAAAACAGAAAAGACCGTATTATCTGGGGCTGGATATCGGCACGGAATCGGTGGGCTATGCAGTCACAAATCCGGACTATGATCTGCTGAAATTTCGCGGCGATCCGGCCTGGGGGCTTACGACCTTTGAGACCGCGTCTTTGGCGGAAGATCGCCGGGCAAGCCGTACCGCCCGGCGCAGATTGGACCGCAGACAGCAGCGCGTCCGGCTGTTGGAGGAGATTTTTGCGCCGGAGATTTGCAAGCTGGATCCCCACTTTTTCCTGCGGCGCAGGGAAAGCGCGTTGTTTGCGGAGGATAGCCAGCATGGCGTACGCCTGTTTGCGGGCGGGATCTCCGATGCGCAGTATTACAGGGACTATCCCACGATACACCATTTGCTGGTGGATTTGATGGAAACGGAGCAGGCGCGGGACATTCGCCTGGTCTATCTGGCCTGCGCCTGGCTGTTGGCGCATCGGGGGCACTTTCTTTCCAACGCCAGCGCAAAACAGGTGCGGGATTTCCGGGCGCCGTTTCAGGCCTTTTGCGAGTATTTCCTCCAAAGAGAGGACTGCGGCACCTTGCCCTGGCCGGAGGAGATTTCGGCAGAGGCAGTGCAGCGGATCATGGAGACCGAGGCCGGTGTGAAGCGCAAGACGGAGCTGTTTCAGAACGCGGTATGCGGCGGCAAAAGCCCGGCCAGAAAGCCGGATGAGGATTTTCCGTTTCGGCGGGATATCCTGGTCAGCCTGCTTTGCGGCGGAAAAGGGAAAAAGCCGAAAGATCTGTTTTGCAAGGAGGACTATGACGCGGTGGAGCCGGTGTCCCTTGGGATGGATGAAGAAAATTTTGCGCGCATTCTCGGCGAATTGGAGGAAGAGGACGCCGCCCTGCTGCGCCATATGCGCGCCATGTATGACTGTGCACTGCTGAATAAGACCCTGGATGGAAACGAGAGCATTTCCAAGGCAAAGGTCGCGGTGTATGAACAGCACAAAAAGGATCTGACATTTCTGAAATATATCATCCGGAAATATCGGAAGCCGGACTATGCCAAGGTGTTCCGCCATGCCGTTGCCGGAAACTATGTGGCGTATTCCGGCAATGTAAAAAGCTGCCCGCAGGCGCAGGCGGTAACGCGGGTGAAGAAAGAGGGCTTTTGCGAATTTGTCTCCAAGCTCACAGGCGGGATCGAAGTGGATGCAGAGGATCAGGAAGCCTTTGCGGATATGAAAGAGCGACTGGAATCTCAAAGCTTTTTGCCCAAGCAGCGGGATTCCGATAACCGCGTGATCCCTCATCAGCTGTATGAATTGGAGCTGACGGAGATCCTCCGCCGTGCGGAGGGCTACCTGCCCCTGCTGCGGGAGGCGGACGAGGATGGAATCACGAACACGGAAAAAATTCTTTCGATTTTTCGCTTCCGGATCCCCTACTTTGTGGGGCCGTTGAACGCCCAATCGCCTTATGCCTGGCTGCAAAGGCGAGCCGCCGGAAAAATCTATCCCTGGAATTTTGAAAAAATGGTAGATCTGGAGGCCAGCGAGCAGGAATTCATCCGGCGCATGACCAACACCTGCACCTATCTTCCCGGCGAGGATGTCCTGCCCTATTGCTCTCTGCTATACAGCCGGTTTATGGTGCTCAACGAGCTGAACAATTTGAAGGTAGATCAAAAGCCGATCCCGGTGGCGATCAAGCAGGAGCTGTATCGGGAGCTGTTTGAAAACTCCGTAAAGAAGGTAACGAAAAAGACGATTTTTGGCTATTTGCGCAGCCGTGGATATATCAGCGAGACAGCCGAACTCAGCGGCGTGGACACCGTCCTGAAAGCCGATTTGAAGCCGTTCCATGGCTTTAAGAAGCTGCTGCAAAACGGCGCGCTCACAGAAGAACAGGTGGAGGATATCATCCGTCATGGGGCGTATGCGGAGGACAAGGCCCGGATGGCACGGTGGCTGCAGCGCGCCTATCCGGCACTGTCGGAGGCGGATCGCAAGCATATTACAAAGCAGAGGATGAAAGAGTTCGGTCGTTTGTCCCGGCGGTTCCTGACGGGGATTTTTGGCTGCGCCAAGGATGGCTGCGGGGAAGCCATGACGATCATGGAAGCGCTGTGGCAGCGCAACGAGAACCTGATGCAGCTGCTTTCCGACCGCTATACTTTCCGGGAACAAATCGAAGCCTTCACAGAAGAATACTATTCCGACCCGCAGAACAAGAAATCCCTTTCCCAGCGGCTGGATGACCTGTATATTTCCAACACAGTCAAGCGCCAGATCATTCGCACGCTGCGCATCTGCACCGATGTGGAAAAGGCGATGGGCGGCGCACCGGAAAAGCTGTTTGTGGAAATGGCACGGGGCGGCACGCCGGAGCAAAAGGGAAAACGGACAAAGTCCCGCAAGGAGCAGATCCTGGCGCTGTATAAAGAGGCGGATACGGACACCGCCCATTTGCGGGCAGAGCTGGAGGCGATGGGAGAAGCGGTTGACAGCCGCCTGCAAAGCGACAAGCTATTTTTGTACTATACCCAGCTTGGCCGGTGTATGTACACCGGGGAGAGCATCGATCTGAGCCAGCTGGCGACCGATCGGTATAACATCGACCATATTTATCCCCAGTCTAAGGTGCAGGATGACAGCGTTTTGCGAAACAAGGTGCTTTGTCTTTCCACGGCGAACGGCCTGAAAGGGGACAAATACCCCGTGGCGGAGTCTATTCGGCAGAAAATGTACCCGTTTTGGGAGCTGCTGCGGAAAAACAAGCTCATCACAGATGAAAAATTCCGGCGTCTGACCCGGCAGACCGGCTTTACGGAGGACGAACTGCGGCAGTTCATCAGCCGACAGCTGGTGGAAACACGCCAGTCCACCAAGACAGTGGCGCAGCTGCTGAAAGAGCGCTATCCCGAGACGGAGATCGTGTATGTCAAAGCCGGGCTGGTCTCCGCATTTCGTCAGGAATTTTCCCTGCCCAAGAGCCGTGTGGTCAATGATCTGCACCACGCCAAGGATGCGTATTTGAACATTGTGGTCGGCAATGTGTACCACGAGAGATTTACCCGCAGCTGGTTTGATGTCCGGCAGGAGTACAGCCTGAATATTGCGCCGCTGTTTACCAAGCCGGTTTTCGCAGGCGGAAAGAATGGGGCGCAGGTCTGGCGGGGGCAGGGGGATCTGGCCAAGGTCAAAAAGACCATGGCGAAAAACAGCATCCACCTCACGCGATATGCATTTTGCCGAAAGGGCGGCCTGTTTGACCAGCAGCCGAAGAAAGCGGCGGAGGGGCTGGTGCCGCGCAAGAAGCATCTGCCAACCGAAAAATACGGAGGCTACAAAAAGTCTACAGCGTCGTTCTACCGGCTGGCATCTTACCGCATGGGCAAGAAGCAGGATGTGATGTTCGTCCCGATCGAACTGCGGTTCGCGGAGCGGGTGTGGCAGGATCCGGACTTTGCCGCGGCGTACATTGCCGGGGAGGTCTCCAAAATCAATGGCGGAAAAGCGGTGTCCGATGTGCAGCTCCTGCTGGGCGGCAGAGATATCAAGGTCAATACCGTGCTTTCGATGGATGGAATGCGAGTTACCATCAGTGGAAAAGCTCAAAATGGAACACGGGTTATAATAGCCAGCAATATGCCGCTGGTTGTTGCACCTCAGTGGGAACAGTACATCAAACGCCTGGAAAGCTTTGCCAGAAAGCAGAAAGAGAATCCCAAGCTGTTTCTGCAGGAGAAATACGACAAGATCACGGCGGAGGAAAACCGGAAGCTGTACGCCCTGCTACTGCAGAAAGCCAGAGACACGGTGTTTGCCCGCTGCCCCGGCAATATTGCAGAGGAACTTGCCGCCGGAGAAGGGAAATTTGCCCTTTTGGAGCCGGAAGAACAGGTGGACTGCCTGTTGGGGATCGTTTCCTGGTTTGGAAGAGCCAAAACAGTGGATTTAAGGAGGATTGGCGGCAAGGAAAATGGCGGAAGCAAGACAATTAGCGCTAAACTCTCTACTCTGAAGAAATATCAAGATATTCACATTGTGGATGTATCCGCTTCCGGTCTCTTCTCCTCCCGCAGCGGAAATCTTCTGGAGCTGCTATGAGCTGGAGAACGGTTGTAATATCCCAGCGCTGCAAGCTGGATCTGAAAATGGGATACATGGTCATCCGGGGCGAGGAGACAAAACGGGTCTTTTTGGATGAGATGGCGGTCTTGCTGCTGGAGACTCCGGCGGTTTCCCTGACCGGCTGCCTGCTGGAGGCGCTGACGGAAAAGAAAATTCGGGTGATCTTCTGCGACTCCGGAAGATCACCCATGGCAGAGCTGGCGCCTTACCACGGCAGTCATGATACGACCCGGAAGCTGCGGCAGCAGATGGCCTGGAGCGAGGAGATCAAGGGCGTGGTGTGGAGCGCGATCGTAGGGGACAAGATCCGGCAGCAGGCGCAGCATCTGGCAGAGCGGAAAAAACAGAAGGAGGCGCTGCTGCTGGAGTCCTATCTCCCGCAGATCGAATTTCAGGATCATACCAACCGGGAGGGACACGCGGCAAAGGTATACTTTAATGGGATCTTCGGCCGGGAATTCACCCGGCGGGACGAAAGTCCCATCAATGCGGCGCTGGATTATGGATACAGCATCCTGCTCTCGGCCTTTAATCGGGAGATCACCGCCGCCGGATATCTGACCGCTTTGGGGATTCATCACGATAATGTATTCAATCCCTTTAATTTGAGCAGTGATCTGATGGAGCCGTTTCGCGTGTTGGTGGATCGCAAGGTCTGCGCCATGGAGCCAAAGGAACTGGATCGGGATACCCGGTATCGGCTGATCGATCTGCTCAATGCACCGGTGGAGATCAACCACACCCGACAGACGGTGCTCAATGCCATACGAATTTATACGAAAGGGATATTTGCGGCTCTCAACCAGAATGACCCGGGCTGCATCCGCTTTTATCAATTATGAGTTATCGCTTTATGAGAATGCTTGTGTTTTTTGACCTCCCGACGGAGACTGCGGAGGACAGGCGGAATTATCGGAAATTCCGCAACGGACTGCTCCGGAACGGCTTTGTGATGATGCAGGAGTCTGTTTACTGCAAATTGTTAATGAATGGCACAGCGGATCGCTATGTCCGGGAAGCCATACGAAAAATCAAGCCGCCCAAAGGGCTGGTGCAGCTGCTGACGATTACGGAAAAGCAGTTTTCCGGCATGGAGTTTCTGACCGGTTCGTTTTACAGTGATATTATCAGCAGCGATGAAAGGCTGATCGTTTTATGATGCTGGCACATCCACAGTTGGATACGGTTTTTGACTTTTCCGCGCCCCGTGTGAATACGCTGGTGATCGAGAATCCGACCTTTTTTCGGGCGTTTCTTCGGGATATACAGGATCAGCTTGACGGTGCGGCGGGAAAGGCCGTGCTGTCGCGGGAGGGAAGCCCGCTGGAGTTTTCCAGGCACGCGGAGCTGATCGACCGGTATTTGTCCTTTTCTATCTGCAAAAAATCGCTGCTGACAAAGCTGCTTTCCCGCATGGAGGCAGCGGCACTGGACGAAAGTCACTATATGCAAACGGCGCAGCTGATGGGGGATCTGGAGCGCTATATCCGGGAGCTGTCTTTTTCCTTGCCATGCGGGATCGAGTGTGATAAACTGAGTATCGGCGGGGTGCTGCACTCCGCCGGGCTCACAATTGCGGATGATTATACCAGCGATCTGGAGCGCCTTTTGGACTATATGGAGCTGACGCGGGAATTGGAGCGGGACAAGCTGTTTCTCTTTGTCAACCTGCGCAGCTTTTATGAGACAGAAGAAATCGCGGCCTTTTGCAGATCGGTTCTGGATCATTCGTTTTCTGTATTGCTGGTGGACGCCGTCTCCCGGGAAAAATTCCCGGAGGAGGCCAGAGTGACAGTGGATATGGATCTTTGTGAGTTCTGAGCGCGGATTTTGACCTTTTCTCAAACCTCTGCGGCTGGTAGGGTCGTTTTCCCAAATTCAGATTTGGGATTTGAGGTTTGAGAGTAGTGTAATTTCGTAGAGGTCAAAAACGCTGCGTCTTTATACTGTAATAGAACTGTTGGTTTGAGAGTAGTGTAATTTCGTAGAGGTCAAAAACGATTCACTGGCCATAATAACCACCCTTCGAGTTTGAGAGTAGTGTAATTTCGTAGAGGTCAAAATCGAATTCATATAAAGTATAAAGAACTAAAGCGCGGCTTTCCTTGTCAGAAAGCCGCGCTTCGGTTTTTGGGCTACATTATTGGAAGAACACACCGATCAGATTGCACTTGATGATCAGAATGCAGAACACAATGGAGATGGTATTTACCAGCTTTAGCAGAATGTTCAGGGATGGGCCGGAGGTGTCCTTGAAAGGATCGCCGACGGTGTCGCCGATGACGGCGCCTTTGTGCTGCTCCGAGCCTTTTCCGCCGTGGTGTCCGGCTTCGATATGCTTTTTGGCGTTATCCCAGGCGCCGCCGGCGTTGGACATGAAGCAGGCCATCAGGAAGCCGGTCACCGTGACGCCGGCCAGCATACCGATCACACCGTTGACACCGAGAATCAGCCCGGTGACAATGGGGACAATAATACCCAGCAGCGCGGGGCTGACCATTTCGCGCTGGGCGGAGCGGGTACACAGATCAACACAGGCGGCATAGTCCGGTTTGGTTTTCCCTTCCATGATACCCGGGATTTCCCGGAACTGCCGCCGAACTTCTACGACAATGGACTGCGCGGAACGCCCTACAGCTTCCATCGTCATGGCGGAGAACAGGAATACGGTCATAGCGCCGATAAACAGACCGATCAGCACCGGGGGATTGTCAATGGCAATGTTCACCTGCGCCCCGCGCTCCGTGACCAGATTGACATAGGATACCAGCAGGGCCAAAGAGGTCAGCGCGGCGGAGCCGATGGCAAAGCCCTTTCCGGTGGCGGCGGTGGTATTGCCCAAAGAATCCAGCGCATCGGTGCGTTCCCGGACGCTTTCTCCCAGACCGGACATTTCGGCGATGCCGCCGGCGTTATCCGCTACCGGGCCGTATGCGTCTGTGGCAAGGGTGATGCCCAGTGTGGAGAGCATACCCACAGCGGCGATGCCGATGCCGTACAGACCCTGGGTATAGCTGCCGGTGCCGCCGGCGGCGAAGAAGGAAATCAGAACGGAAACGGCAACCACGATCACCGGCGCGCAAGTGGATTTCATACCCAGCGCCAAACCGGAAATAATAACAGTGGCGCCGCCGGTTTCCGAGGAAGCGGCCAGATTTTGCGTCGGTTTATAGGAGTCCGCCGTAAAGTACTCGGTGAAATACCCGATCACGGAACCACCCAGAAGACCCACCAGAATGGGGATATACATCCGAATGGAGCCCATTACAAAATAGGTCACGGGAATATCTGCCACGGCGGCGATGATCGCGGCGCTGTAAGTGCCGGTGCGCAGGGCTTTCAGCAGGGTTTTCTGGTCTGTGGATTCCCCGGTGCGCACCAGGAAAGAGCCGATCAGAGAGGCAATGATGCCAACAGTAGCCAGCAGGATCGGCAGCAGCATGGCACGCCACTGAAGACCGGAGGCGGCAAATCCGGCGGCGCCCAGCGCCAGGGTGGCATGGATCGCGCCCACATAGGATTCGTACAGGTCAGCGCCCATGCCGGCCACATCGCCTACATTATCGCCCACATTGTCGGCGATGCAGGCAGGGTTGCGGGGATCGTCTTCCGGGATACCGGCTTCCACTTTGCCCACCAGATCAGCGCCCACATCCGCCGCTTTGGTAAAGATGCCGCCGCCGATTCGGGCAAACAGCGCCATGAACGAAGCGCCGACGCCGAACATGACCATGGATGCGCCGATTTGAGCAGCGGAATAGTGGGCAAGATAATGCAGAATGTGGAACCAGATCGTCAGCTCCAGCAGTCCCAAACCCACAACGGTAAAGCCCATCACGGAGCCGGAGGAGAAAGCGACCCGAAGTCCGCGGTTTAACCCCTCGTGCGCGGCCTGCGCCGTGCGGGCGTTGGCAGAGGTGGCAATGCGCATTCCGATGAAGCCGGCCAGCGCGGAACACACGCCGCCTGTCAGGAAAGCAAAGGGGATGAAGATGTTCTCTACCATGCCGGCAAAGAACAGCGCCAACAGCGCGGCAAAGACTACCAGGAACACTACGGTGACGGTTTTGTACTGGCGCTTGAGAAACGCGCTGGCGCCGGCACGGATCGCGGAAGCGATCTCCCGCATCATGTCAGTACCCTCGGAATACTTGTGGACTTGTTTTGCCTGATACAGCGCAAAGACAAGCGCAATAACGCCGCCGACCAGACCAATCCAGAACAGGTTTTGCATTTCTAACACCAAAACCACTCCTTTCCTCTATCTGTTATGAATTATAGCAAATGAATCAAGAAGTTTCAAGATGGATTTTGTGCAAATTTGTGCCATAATACATATTGTTTCCTCAAAAAGAGAACGGGAAGGGGGAATATCGCAGCGAAAAGGGAGGCGTGGAAAATTTCCATAACTTACAAATCATAAGTTTTTCGCAAATGCAAATGCTAGGGTCGGGACAAGGCGTCCCAAAAAATGAAAAGGAGAAAGAACAATGGCAAAGAATTCCACCAATAACAGCATTATGAATCCCTATGCCCGCGAGGCGATGGACAAGTTCAAGATGGAGGCCGCCCAGGAAGTGGGCGTCAATCTGGGAGAGGGCTACAACGGCGATCTGACCAGCCGGGAGGCCGGTTCCGTCGGGGGCCAGATGGTGAAAAAGATGGTCCAGGCCTACGAGGACAAAATGCAGAAGTAAGCTCAAGCGATATCCGAAAAATGCGCGGCGGAAGCTGCGCATTTTTCTTATCCATTTTTCGTGCATATGCACCGGAAGAACGGGAGAAAAAGCGAATAAGATACAAATTCTATTGAAAAATGAATGCATATTTGGTATGATAGAAAACAATATGTAAAAGTGGCTGCGGGGCGGTACTGCTCCCGGCTGCGAACGAAGAAAACGGAGGGGAACTACCGTTGAATATATTGGATCGCATCCAGTCTCCCGCGGATCTGCAAGGACTCAGCAAGCGGGAGTTGGAGCTTCTGGCGGAAGAGATCCGACGCTTTCTGGTGAAAAATGTGTCGCAAAGCGGAGGACATCTTGCCTCCAACCTGGGCGCGGTGGAGCTGACGCTGGCCATCCATCGGGTCTATGACACCAGCCGGGATCGGCTGGTGTTCGATGTGGGACACCAAAGCTATGTACATAAAGTATTGACTGGGCGGAAAGCGGACTTTGCCACGCTTCGGCAGGAGGGCGGCCTTTCCGGATTTCCCAAGCCGGGGGAAAGCGAACACGATGCATTTATTGCCGGTCATGCCTCCAACTCGGTTTCCGTTGCCCTGGGCATGGCCTGGGCAAGGACCCAGGCGGGAGAGGATTACGATGTTGTGGCGCTGATCGGCGATGGCGCCCTGACCGGCGGCATGAGCTACGAGGGACTTGCCAACGCCGGGCGCAGCGGGGAGCCGATGGTGGTTATCCTCAACGACAACGGTATGTCCATTGGGCGCAATGTGGGCGGCATGGCCTATCTGCTGGCGCACCAGCGGGTGCAGCCGTCCTATCTCCGCTTCAAGCGGGTCTGGCGGCAGACGGTTGGGCGGTGCAAGCCGCTGTATAACCTGATCCACCGGCTCAAGGAACACCTCAAGCGGGTCTGGCTGCCGGGAAATATTTTCGACGACCTGGGCTACTATTACCTGGGGCCGGTAGATGGCCATGATGAGGCGCTGGTGGAAACGGCGTTGGGCTGGGCGCGGGAAATGCGATGTCCCGTCCTGTTGCATGTGATCACCAAAAAGGGAAAGGGCTATACCCCGGCGGAGGACAGGCCGAACCAGTTCCACGGCGTGGGCGGCTTCAATCCGGAGACTGGCGCACTGCCCGCCGGCAAGCAGGATTTTTCCGCCTGCTTTGGCAAAACGCTGGTGGAATTGGCACAGCGGGACGAGCGGATCTGTGCGGTGACCGCCGCCATGGAGGACGGCACCGGATTGGGCGAGTTCGCCCGCCGCTGGCCGATGCGCTTTCGGGATGTTGGCATTGCGGAGGCCCATGCGGTCGCCATGTGCGCCGGAACGGCAAAGCAGGGCGGTCTGCCGGTTTTTGCGGTGTATTCCAGCTTCTTGCAGCGTGGCTTTGACCAGTTGATCCACGACATCGCCCTGCTGGGGCTTCATGTTATCTTTGGCGTGGATCGGGCAGGACTGGTAGGCCGGGACGGCGAGACCCACAACGGCGTTTTCGATGTGGGCTATTTGCGCCTGGTGCCGCATTTGACCCTGCTGGCGCCGGCTTCCTACGAAGAACTGCGGGAAATGCTCACCCAGGCAGTCGCCATGGACGGGCCGGTGGCGCTGCGCTACCCCCGGGGGCAGGAACGTGCCTGGAAAGGAAACACAGCAGGGGAAAAGCAATGCCTGCTGCGAAAGGGCGGGGAGCTGTTGTTGGTAGGCTATGGCATTTTGACCAGCAACCTGCTGGCGGCGGCGCAGCTGCTGGAGGAAAAGGGCATTTCCGCCGGCGTACTGAAGCTCAATTGCCTTGCCCCGCTGGACGAGGCCGCGCTGTGTGGCCATTTGCGAAGCGCCCGGCGGCTGCTGGTCGCGGAGGACACGGCGGACGCCGGCTGCGTGGGGCGCGAGCTGCTTGCCATGGCGGCCAGAAACGGCATCCCCCTGCAGGCCACCCTGCGCAATGCGGGAGACGGCATTGTGCTGCAGGGCAGCGTGGAGGAACAGGAGCGCCGCCTGGGGCTGGATGCCGCAAGCATCGCCGCCGACGCGGAAAGATGGATAAAGGAGACAGCGGATGAAAAAACAACGACTGGATCAGCTTGTATATGATCTGGGGCTTGTGCCAAGCCGGGAACGGGCAAAGACCACCATTATGGCGGGGCTTGTGCTGGTGAACGGCCAACGGGTGGACAAGCCCGGAACGGCAGTGGATCCCATGGCGGATATCCGTCTGAAAGGGGAAGCACTGCCCTATGTCAGCCGGGGCGGCCTGAAGTTGGAAAAGGCGCTGAAGGTCTTTCCGGTGGATCCCACCGGCCGCTGCTGTCTGGATTGCGGCGCTTCCACCGGCGGCTTTACCGATGTGCTGCTGCAAAATGGCGCGGCAAAGGTCTGGGCTGTGGATGTGGGCTATGGCCAGCTGCACTGGAAGCTGCGGTCGGATGACCGGGTCGTGTCTTTGGAGCGCACCAATGTGCGCTATCTGAGCCACGAGCAGATCCCGGACACGCCGGATCTGGCAGTGATGGATCTGGCGTTCATTTCTCTGGAGCTGGTGTTTCCCGCAGTCAGCGGGCTTTTGGCGGACGGGGCGGATGTGATCTGCCTGGTCAAGCCCCAGTTCGAGGCCGGGAAAGACAAGGTCGGCAAGAAAGGGGTCGTGCGGGATCCGGCAGTCCATCTGGAGGTGCTGGAGCGATTTCTGGAATTTGCGCCGGCAAATGGGCTGGCGCCCCAGGCGCTGGATTTCTCGCCTATCAAGGGGCCGGAGGGTAATATCGAATACCTGGCCTGGCTGGTCAAGGGCGGCACGCCGACGGCACTGGACGCGGAAGCGGTCGTGGCCGCTTCTCATGCGGCGTGGCAGGAAAAACAGCCGCCGGAACAGCAGGCGTGATTGCCATATACTTACGGGAAAAACCCGACCAAAAATAGAAGGATATTTCGCTTTTGCAGAACGATTGGGTTCTGCGGGATATAATAAGGAGGCTCTTTTACCATGACAGATCATATTGCATTGTGCTCAAATCCCTTCCGGGATAAGAACTTTGCCGCGGCAAGAAAGGTGCAGAAGCTGCTTACCGCAGCAGGCCATGTGTCCATTATCTGTCCGGTTTTCAAGTACGCGCTGGATATCGACCTGCCGGAGGATGTGAAAACCGTGCCCCTGGCGGAGGGCATTCAGGGCGCAAGGCTGCTGGTGGTTTTCGGCGGAGACGGCACGATTTTGCAGGTCGCCAGAGCAGCGCTGGAGTCCGAGGCCTTTATTTTGGGCGTGAACCTGGGAAACAAGGGCTTTATGGCGGATCTGGAGCGGGATCAGTTGGAGGAGGTCGTTAAGGCCGCCAACGGCGATATCAAGCTCAGCCAGCGCATGATGCTCCGGGTCAAGCTGATCCGCAACGGGGAGGAGATCTATGCGGAAACGGGGCTGAACGATGCGATCATCTCCGGCGTTATCCGCAATATCAGCATCCATGCCATGAGCAACGGCAGAACGGTGCTGAACTATACCGGCGACGGTTTGGTCATAGCCACGCCCACCGGCTCCACGGCCTACTCCATGTCCGCCGGCGGGCCGCTGGTGGAGCCTTGTGCGGAAAACATCCTGCTGACTCCGGTCAACCCCTATACCCTCTCCGCCCGCGCCATGGTGCTCAATCCGGAGCGGGAGATCACCGTGCATATGGAAAAGGTCACCGGGCGCGGCGTGCTGTCTGTGGATGGCGGCGAGATCGTACATCTGCAGGATGGCGATGTGCTGCGGGTGCATCGCTCGGCCTACACAACGCTCCTGGCGCGGGTGGGCGATAAGACCTTCTTTGACAGAGTTTATGAAAAGCTGGGTGAAAAATAATGAAAAATAAGCGACAGGGCATGATTTTGGAGATCATTACCCAACAGGATATCGAGACCCAGAATCAGCTGATGGAGGAATTGGAGGCGCGGGGCGTACACAGCACCCAGGCCACCCTGTCTCGGGATATCAAGCAGCTGCGGCTACTGAAAGAGCTGTCCCCCAAGGGCAGCTATCGGTATGTCCCTGCCAACCGCAGCGAGTTCGGCGGGGATGCCGATCGGCTGCGCACGATTTTCCAAAAGAGCGTGACCAGTGTTTCCGTCGCCCAGAATCTGATCGTGATCAAGACCCTGCCGGGGCTGGCAAACGCAGCCTGCTCTACGCTGGACGCCATGGAGATCCCAGCACTGGTGGGTTCTCTGGCTGGGGATGATACGGCGTTTCTGGCGATGAAAGACAATGAAAGCGCCCACCGCCTGTGCGATGCCATAGAGGAAATGCTCTAAGGGGACAAAAGGAGTCGGAGTTATGCTGACAGAACTGCACATTGAAAATGTGGCTGTGATCGAGAAAAGCGATATTTGCTTTGCGCCGGGGCTGAACATTCTGACCGGCGAGACCGGCGCGGGCAAATCCATTCTCATCGACGCTCTGCAAGCGGTTTTGGGCGGACGCACCAGCCGGGAGCTGGTGCGTACCGGTGCGCCGTTTTGTCTGGTATCGGCAGTGTTCGATGCGGCGGGAACTGCAAGCTGGCAGGAGGAAAACGGGATCACGGACGAAAATGGGCAGCTGTTTTTGCTGCGGCGCATCACGGCGGAAGGGAAATCCACCTGCCGGGTCAATGGCGTTGCGGTAACGGCTGCCCAGCTGCAAAGGCTGGGCGCGTTGCTGCTGGATATCCACGGGCAAAACGATGGGCGGCAGCTGCTGGACGAGCGGCAACACCTGTCCTATCTGGATCGTTTTGGCACGCCGCCGGAGCTGCTTTCCCGCTGGCAGACGGCCTGGCAGGCGCTTCGGGATACCCAGCGGCAGATTGAGACGCTGGAACGGGAAGCGGCGGAAAAAGACCGCCTGACCGAACAGCTGGAGCAGATCGTGGCAGAACTGGAACAGGCGGCGCTGCATCCTGGGGAAGAGGAGGAGCTGTCCGCCCGCCGGGATCTGATGAAAAACGCCGGCCGGTTGACGGAGGCGATGGACGAGGCCTATGCCTGTCTGTACGCCGGGGACAGCGCCGCTATCTCCCGCGCGGACGAGGCCGACGCCTGGCTCCAGCGTGCCGCCGGATGGAGCGATACCCTTGCCGAGGCGGAAAAATCGGTCAGGGAGGCCGGGTTCCTGCTGCAGGACGCGGCGGAGCGAATCCGGGATCTTCGCGGAGAACTGGATTTCTCGCCGGAGGAGTATGACCGGCTGGAGCGCCGTTTGGCGCTGCTGAAAAAGCTGCAAAAGCGCTATGGCCGGGACGAGGCCGGGCTGGCGGCACTGCTGGAGGAGAGCCGGGAGCGATTGGAAAGCCTGAGCTTTTCCCAGGAAAGGCTGGAGCGCCTGCGCGGGGAGCTGGACAAGCGGCTTGCCGCGGCCAAAACGGCTGCAAAAGCCCTGCACACCGCCAGAAAGGCGGCAGGGGAAACGCTGCAGCAGCGTATCGAGGGACAGCTGAAGGAGCTGTGTATGCCCAGCGTGCGCTTTCAGGTGCATCTTGCGCCGCTGCCGGGGGCGCTGGGATTGGATGCCACCGGGGGCGACGATGTGTGCTTTCTCATGTCCGCCAACGCCGGGGAAAAGCCCGGCAGGATCAGCCGGATCGCCTCCGGCGGCGAGCTGAGCCGCATCATGCTGGCGATGAAGCGGGTTTTTGCGGAAAAGGACGGCGTGCCCAGTCTGGTTTTTGATGAGATCGACACCGGCGTTTCCGGTATTGCGGCGCAGCGGGTCGGGGAAAAGCTGGCGGAGCTGTCCGGAGAAAAGCAGGTGCTGTGCATCACCCATCTGCCGCAGTTGGCGGTGATGGCGGATGCGCACTTTGCCATTTCCAAAATGGAGCGGGACGGCCGCGCTTATACCAGTGTGACTCCCCTGGACAGAGCCGGACGCAGAGAGGAGATCGCCCGGCTGCAGGGCGGAGATCACATCACAAAGGCGACTTTGCAGGCGGCGGAGGATCAGTTGGCCGCTGGGGATGCCTATAAAGCGGCGCACCGCAAGAAATAAAAACGCCTGTCCCAAAGTCTGTGGCTTTATGGACAAGCGGAATGCAGGAGTAGAGTAAAATGACACCAATTGAAAAGAAAGCGTGTATGCTGCACCTGGACGGCTTCAACTGTGCCCAATGCGTGCTGGGGGCCAACAGTGAGGCACTGGGACTGGATGAGAAAACGGCGCTGATGATCGGCGGCGGCTTTGGCGGCGGGGCGCGATGCGGCGAGCTTTGCGGCGCGGTGAGCGGTGCAATCATGGCCATGGGCGTGTTGGCGCCCTATGTAGAGGGAGACGATATCGAGGCAAAAGCCCGGGTCGCGAACTTGACGCGGGAGATGACACGGACCTTTAAGGAAAAGTATGAACATCTCCGCTGTGTGGATCTGATTCGCGCGGCCGGCGGACAGCACCGCTGTGATGAATTTATCCAGTTCTGCGCGGAGCTGGTTGCCAAAACCATTGCGCGGGAACAAAATGCGGAAAAATAAAATGGAAAAACGAAAAACCGGGATATGCCTCCAGTGAAAAAGGTGGCATATCCCGGCTTTTATTTAGGCCAGCAGGTCAAATAGTGTGTCCAGATTTTCCTGGGAGTATTCGATCTCGCCGGAGTACATCCGCGCCAGCTCCACCTGGTCGGCGAACAGAAACGCCCTCTTGCGGGAAAACACCAGCGCGCCCAGCCGACGCAGAAATTGTACACTTAAAATTGCAAAATTCAGCTTGCTGCCCACATCGCCATCCTCCCGGGCGGACAGAAAGTGGCGGTAGAGAAAATAAACCAGCAGCTGTTCGTATTCCGTCTCCCGGGAGACCATGTGCCGGGCAAAGGCGGCGCAGTCCTCCGAACTAGGCGGCGTGGCTTGCAGTGTTTGCAGCAGGTCTGTCCAGTCTGCGTCCAGCCGTTCCAGTGCAAGGTATACCGCTGGCCAGTCCGCTTTCGGGAGAGAGATGTGGCACAACGCCTGCATTTGTGCCATGCGGGCATCCAGCGGCTTTGTGCGATCCTGCGCCAATGCGATGAGCTTTGCGCGCAGCCGCAGCAAAAAGGCGGTTTCCGGCTCTGGCTCTGTTTCTGCCTGTCCCTGGTACAGAAGCTGCAGGGGCTCCTTTTGCCGCAGCAGCAGCGCACCGGCGGCCTCGCAGCACAGCCCCAGTCCGACTTCCGTGCGATCCGGCAAAAAGTTCCGGAAGCGGGGATGGTCGGTACAAATCTGGCACAAAAACTCCTCGCCGCCGTATAAAATCAGCTGACAAAGCCCTGCGGCGTTCAGAAAGGGACAGCGCTCCGTATCGGTCAAGCGGAAGCAGGGAGGATCTCCCGGCGCGATATGCTCGGCCAGACGCACACCCATGGCTCCGGCGCAGTTTTGGTACCGAAGATAGCTTTCCGGGTCAATATCGATCTCCCAACCGACACAGCAGCTGTGTCGGCAGGCTCCGGCGATGCAGCGAAAGCGGGGATAATGATCCGGCATAACGGTCAGCATGGCGCAGCCCTCCTTTTTATTTCCTGCTACCACCATAGCAGAGCGCCGCCGCCGCGTCAAGAGGGGGAGCGGTTTGTTCTAAGAAATGAACTGCCGAGGAAAGCCGTTTGCGGCTTTCCCACAGTATTTTGGCCTTGCTCAAAATACTCAGCTTGTCAAAAAACTATGTAACGGAGCAGCTGCCCTTGGCTCTCCCTTTGGGAGAGCTGTCGCCGCAGGCGACTGAGAGGGTTTGGCAGACAGTCAAGCCCCACGGGGTTCTATGATATGGTCATTGTTTGCCCTCTCCGTCTTCGCTGTGCTCAGCCACCTCTCCCGTCGGGAGAGGCGAGGCTGCCTGTTTTTTTGACAGTCTCAAAGCCGTTTGCGGCTTTCCCACAGTATTTTGGTCTTTCCCAAAATACTCGGCAGAAAAAGAAACAAGACACACCATTTTTTGCGGTGTGTCTTGTTTCGGAAGCGGACGCCAGAGGAACCGGCGCCTACCCCCTGCAAAAAGAGAGAGGGAAAAACTGTTTTTTGAGTAGGAGAAAAGCCAGAAATACTTACTGCGCCAGAGCTGCGCCCAGGGCGTTGCAGGAAGCCAGACCGGCATCATCGGGAGCCTCGTTGACCATCAGACCCTCCTGGATCAGGACAGCGCCGGCGGACTTGCAGGATTCTTCCCAGTTGCGCATCCACTCGCCGTCGCCCCAGCCATAGGAGCCGAACAGGGCAATCTTCTTGCCGTTGAGCTTGGGCAGGCAGGCATTGAACATGGGCTCGAACTCGTCCTCTTCCAGGACCTCGGCGCCCATGGCGGGGCATCCGAATGCGATGGTGTCAAATTCGTCAACCTTGTCGGCGGCGAAATCGGCGGCGGAGAACAGCGTGGTCTCGGCGCCGGCGCCCTCGGCACCCTTCACAACAGCATCAGCCATGGCCTCGGTGTTACCGGTGCCGCTCCAGAAAACAACTGCAACTTTCATGTAGAAAACTTCCTTTCTTTATGGTTAGCAAAAACTAACCTATGCGTCAAATTTTAGCGCCATGCCTGGCGCTCATTGCAGTGTTATCATATCGAAAAGCAGGAGCCTTTTCCGCTCCAAAGTGAATGGAAAAGGCTCCGAACAGACGGATATTCGTATAAATGTGAAACGGGAAGAACTTAGTTTTCCTGTTCCAGCAGGCTTTTCATGTCATACATACTGATGCCGATCGTAGAGATGTTGTGCAGCAGCGCAGAGGTCGCCGGCTGCAGCACGCCGCCCACGCCCAGAGCAATCAGCAGCAGATTGAAAGCCATGATAAAGCGATAGTTCCAGTTGATGCGTCCCATCAGCGCGGTGCTGATCTTTTTCAGCGTGACAAGGCTGTACAGATCGTTGGCGGAGATGGTGATATCCGCGATCTCCCGGGCGATGGCAGCGCCGGTGCTGATGGCAATACCGGCATCGGCCTCCGACAGGGCGGGGGAATCGTTCACGCCGTCGCCGATCATAACGACCTTGCGTCCGGCTTCGTGTTCCCGGCGGATGAAGTTGGCCTTGTCCTCCGGCAGCACCTCCGCATAGTACTCGTCCACACCGACGGTCTGCGCCACGGAACGGGCGGTGCGCTCGCTGTCGCCGGTCATCATCACGATGCGGCGGAAGCCCAGTTCCCGCAGCTGGGAAACCACCAGGGGGGCTTCCTCCCGCAGGGGGTCTTCAATGCAGATCACCGCGGCAAGCTTGCCGGAAATGGCCATGTACAGATGAGAGTAGGCGTCGGAAATGTCATGAAAGCGCTGCTCCTCGCCCTCGGGGATCACGCAGCCCTCGTCCTCAAAGACAAAGTGATGACTGCCGATGACGACCTTCTGGCCGTTGAACAGGCCGGAAATGCCGTGCGCCACCACATATTCCACAGTGGAGTGGCACTCCTCATGGGCGAGCTTCCGCAGCTCGGCTTCGGCCACCACCGCGTTGGCGATGGAGTGGGGATAGTGCTCCTCCAGGCAGGCGGCCAGACGCAGCATTTCCGTTTCGGTGTTGCCGCCGAAGGGGATGACCTCGGCCACGCGGGGCATAGCGTGGGTCATGGTGCCGGTTTTGTCAAAGACGATGGTGTCTGCATCGGAAACGGCCTCCAGGAAGCGGCCGCCCTTGACGGAAATGCCGTAATGGCTGCTTTCCCGCATGGCGGAGAGCACCGCGATGGGCAACGCCAGCTTCAGCGCACAGGAGAAGTCCACCATCAGCACCGCAAGCGCCTTTGTCACATTGCGGGTCAGAGCATAGACCAGCACTGTGCCGCCCAGAGTAAAGGGCACCAGACGATCGGCCAGGTGGGAGGCGCGGGCCTCTGTGCTGCTCTTGAGCTTTTCAGACTCCTCGATCATCCGGACAATGCGGTCATAGCGCCCGTCGCCGGAGGCTTTTTCCACGCACACCACGCAGGAGCCTTCCTCCACAACGGTGCCGGCGCAGACATAGCTGCCAACACCCTTGTGTACGGGGAGGGATTCGCCGGTGAGGGAGGCCTGGTTGACCGAGGCCTCGCCGGAGACGACCTTGCCATCCAGCGGGATCATGCTGCCGGTGCGGATGATGATGTGATCGCCGGGGTGTACCTGCTGGAGCGGAACCAGCAGTTCCTGGTCGCCCACCTGCATCCAGACCTTTTCGACCTGGAGGGACATGGTACGCGCCAAATCGTCCACGGATTTCTTGTGGGTCCATTCCTCCAGGATTTCGCCGATGTGCAGCAGGAACATGGTAGAACCGGCTGTGGCAAAATCGCAGCGGAGCAAAGAGACCGTGATGGCTGTGGCATCCAGCAGCGCCACCTCCAAATGCCCCTTCCGCAGGGACTTGATACCCTTCCAGATGTAGCGGATGGACTTGACCAGCGTGATCGCCGCGCGCAGGGGCGCGGGGAAGAACAGCTGGGAGATTACGCGGCGCATGATAGCGCCGGCCAGGCGATCTTCAAATTCCCGGTTCAGCGCCCGGCCAGTGTGGTCGGGAACCAGCGCGATGGTCTCCTCGTCCGAATAGGAAAACGCGGACAGCGCCTGCAGAATATCGCGCTGCTCGCCGGTGAACCGCACAATGGCGTCGCAGCTGCGGTCAAAGACCTTGACATCCGTTACGCCGGGCTGATTCCAAAGGTAGTATTCCAGAATGTCTGCCTGGGTCAGGGACATATAGGTTTGCGCCATCCGGACACGGATCCGGCCGGAGGACACATGTAATATTGTGCACTTCATAATTGGGTCTCCTTCAAAAAACAGGGCCGCCGAAGTTCGGTGGCCCCATTTATATCAGCGGTTTTTACTGCTCGTCAGCAGCGGCGGAAGTGTCCTCTACGACGGCCTCGGCCTGAGCCTGGGCACGCTTGGCGTTGATGTCTTTGGCCTCGGCCAGAACATCGTCGGCGTTCTCACGGACCTTTGTCATGGTGGTCATGACGCTATCCTTGGCACGCAGCACAGCGGCAGTCGTGTGGGTGTAGGCTTTCTTAGCATCCTTGCTGCTGAGCGCCTTGATGCCGGCAGTGCCGAACAACACGCCCAACGCGAAAATGCCACAGCAGGTACGATTCGGTTTTTTCATATCTGTATCCTCCAAGTCTTAATTAAATGGGTTTTCGTGGTTTCCACTTCGCCTACAGTATACCCTTTGCAAGGTGACAGATTCCACTCCAAATAGACACTTTCTACTCCAAAGGGGCAGATTTTTTCTGTGCCAGCAATCGGTAATCCCGTGGGCCGACACCCAGAACATCCCGGAAAGCCTTGGCAAACTTACTGCCATTATTATACCCAAATTCCCCGGCAATATCCAGAATCGTACGGTCGCTGGTTTCCAGCATTTTTGCCGCCGACTGCATTTTCAGCGTCCGGACATAGGTGTACACGGAAACGCCGTATACGCTCCGGAAGCTCTTTTTCAGCTGGGTGGGGGAGATGTGAAAGCGCAGGGAAAGCTCGTCAATGGTAAAATGCTCCGAAATGTTAGCGGATAGAAAGGCGCAGACCCGCTTGGCCAGCTGTACCTGGGTTTTGGTGCAGCTGCAGGGATATAATGCAGGCGGTACAGCCTCCACATGACGCAAAAACAGGAGCAGCTCCAAAATTTTCAGCTTCAAATAGCCGGGCTTGATGTGCTCCGGAATGGTGTAAAGCTCCGAAAGGATATGCGCCAGCTGGGGAGTGGAACGGATGATATGACAGTCCTGGGTCTGACAGAATTTTTCCCGCAGCTGCGCCGGGTCGGCATATAATTCCTGCAGACCCTCCGGCAGACATTCCGGGGTGAAGTCGGAGTCAATCAGAATCGTAATGCCATGATAGTGGTGCAGGGGGAAATATGAGGCGGTGTCCGCCGGGTAACCCACGGAGAGATCCCCGGAGGAAAGGTAATAAAACTGGCCGTTCAGCTCCGACTCGATGCGCCCCTCCCGGCAATAGTTGATCTCCAAAAGACCGTCCATGACGGGACTGTGATATTGGTATTGCTCCATATGGACATCTCGATAGATCAGATGCACCCCGGGAAACAGGGAGTATTCCGTTAAAAGCATATCCCCGTTTTCGTCATCCAGACGATAGATGGTGCAGGCCTCGTTTTGCGAGACAATGGGAGCGTCCTTGTGATATAAGCTGTGTTTTTGTGCAGGTTCCATTGTGTACCTCCGAAAAAACAAGTCAAATGCAGAATGCTGCATCAGAAAGTTAGTCAAAACTAACCACTGACACAGCATTATAAGGGATAATAGGAAGTATTACAATAGATTTTTATGAATTTTCCGCGAATTATCGACTGTGGAAAACTGCACAGCGGACTATTGCACCAAGGCCTTAATCAGTTGGGGCGGGGTGAACGGCGTCTGAGAGAAGCTATAGCAGGCCAGCAGCCGCTGCGCCGCTTCCGCGGCAGCCTGGGGGCTGGCGGCGTGGATGGTGGCAAGACTCTCCCCCGGGGCGACAGCATCTCCCAACTTTTTGTGTAGCTCCAGTCCAACGGAGAGATCCAGCACGCTGTCCTTTGTCAAACGGCCGCCGCCCAGCAGGGTGCAGACCCGGCCAATGGCATCCGCTGCGATGTGGCGGACATAGCCGCCCTGTGGCGCGGGTACCTCCTGCCGTACTTTGGCCTGGGGCAGAAGACCGGGATCATCGATCACAGCAGGTGCTTTTCCCCGTTTTCCATGCACACCCGGAACGCGGCGCCAGAGGAAAAG
>CAVBJJ010000016.1:25939-39641 GCA_963595735.1 bacterium | reverse complement strand
GTATCGTGGATGGCATCCAGATTGGCGGCCTTGGCCAGCTTGGCCAGCTCGACTTTACCGGCAGTGGCGCCGTTTTCGGCCTCCACACGCAGCTCCAGGTTCTTCTTGGTGGAGTCGGTCACCACTTCGCCCAGCAGCTCGGCGAACTTGGCGGCGTGCTCGGCCTCTTCCCAGGCGGCCTTTTCCCAGTACAGGCCGATCTCGGGATAGCCCTCGCGGTGGGCGACGCGCGCCATGGCCAGGTACATACCGACCTCGGTGCACTCACCGGTGAAGTTGGCGCGCAGCCCCTCCAGGATCTCCTCGCTGACGCCGGCGGCAACGCCGACCGTGTGCTCGGCAGCCCAGGACTTCTCACCGCTCTGCACCGTGAACTTGGAAGCGGGAACGCCGCACTGCGGACATTTCTCCGGCGCTGCATCTCCCTCGTGGACATAACCGCAAACAGAACATACGAACTTCATAGTAGTTTCCTCCTTAAAAAATTTGTAACTGTGAACCAATGCTTGGGTGTTTACTTTTTCTTTTGCGCGGCCAGACATTCGCCGCAGATACCATATGCCAGGTGGCTGTGGGCGTGCACCTCGCCTCCAGCGGCTTCCTGTACGGCAAGCAGATATCGCTCTCCCAACTCCGGCGGCTCCATGACATCCGCCACCTTGCCGCAGCAGCGGCAGACAAAGTGGGCATGGGGACTTGTGTTGCCGTCAAAGCGCTCCTGCCCGTTGACAATGCCCACGCTGATCGCCTGTCCGTTTTCCTTGAACAAGCGCAGATTGCGGTACACCGTTCCCAGGCTCAGATCCGGATAATCCGGGCGCAGCTGCTGCAGCACCCACTCTGCCGTGGGGTGTACATCCGTTCCCTGGAGTACCGTGAGGATAGCATCCCGCTTCTTGCTGTTTTTTCTTACCAGCGGCATTGCCGACCTCCTTAACAAAAATAATAATCATTATTCTTTATGGCTTTACTATACCATCTCCTCTCCGGTTTGTAAAGCATTTTTTTGATTTTTCGCAAAAATTTTTTCGTCTGCAAAAAATGACTCGCAGCCAGGCTGCGAGTCATTTTTCGGATACCTTATATAAATTACAGACCGATTGTCCTAGGACTGGGATTGCTCTTTGTCTGTCTTGGGCTTGCGGTTGCCCCGGGGATGCTGCCAGCGACGGCGGCTTTTTTTCTTCTCGCCGCCCTCTGCGGATTTCTCCGCCTGCGCGCCCTGGGCTACGGCATTCTCCTGGGGCTTGCTGTTTTGCTCCTCCGGCTTGCCACCCTGAGGCTTTCCGGCCGGCCGCTGGGGCTTTTTGCCCCGGTTTCCGCCGTTTCTGGGCTTCTGTTCCCCCTGTGCCGGCTTCTGGTTGGGGTTCTGGCCATCTCTCTTGCCGTCCCGGCTGTGCCGCGGCTCATTCTGGGGCTTTTCGTTTCTTTCGCTCCGTTCGCCTTTTTCACCGCGATTGTTCCGGGGCTTTTGCTCGCCCTGGGACTTGCGCTCCTCCGGCTTGCCGCCGCGGCGGCCGCGATTCCGGCGATTTTTCACCGTCGGCTCCTCCGGCACCGGGCGCGTGGGCGCTTCGGCGGGATCCGGCTCCATGCCTGCAAACAAAACGGGGCGCGTCCAGGGGGTGTTCTCCTGGGGCGGCTCCTCCTCTTTCTTTGCCTTGGGCTTGACCTGCAGCACATGGGGCAGTGGCTCGCCGGGCTTGGGTCGCCCGCCGGGCACCGCGGCGACCTCGTCCACCGGATAGGTCTTGACCACGGCCTCGCCGCCGTTGCCATCCAGACGCACCTTGACCTGCTGCCGGAGCAGATTCTGCTGCACCACATTGCCATAGCCGTCCACTGTTTCCACAAAGGCGTTGTTCTTCGGCGTGTTCTTCACCAGATCCTCATAGGCCGCCTGCTCATACCGCAGGCAGCACATCAGCCGACCGCAAATGCCGGAGATCTTGGTGGGGTTCAGGGACATATTCTGCACCTTTGCCATCTTGGTGGAGACCGGCTGGAAGTCGTTCAGAAACTGGTGGCAGCAGAAGGGCCGACCACAGATACCCAGTCCGCCCAGCATTTTTGCCTCGTCCCGGACGCCGATCTGGCGCAGCTCGATACGGCTGCGGAACACCGTTGCCAGATCCCGCACCAGCTCCCGGAAGTCCACCCGGCCATCGGAGGTGAAAAAGAAGATGATCTTGTTGCCCTCAAAATTGCACTCCACATCCACCAGCTTCATATCCAGCTTGCGGGCGGCAATCTTCTGCTGTCCGATCTTAAAGGCTTCCTTTTCCCGCTTCCGGCACAGCTCCTCGATCCGCAGATCGTCCGCCGTTGCCTTGCGCACCACCGGGCGCAGCGGCGGCACCACCCGCTCGTCCGCGACAAAGTGATTGCCCAACCGGCAGCGCCCGATCTCCAGCCCCTTGGCGGTTTCCACCACCACGGCCTCGCCGGTGCGCAGGGTGCAGTCGCCGGGCGCAAAATAGTACGCCTTGCCCCGGCCTTTGAATTTTACACTGACTACTTCTGTCAAATTGTTTTCCTCATTTCTTGTATTTCCCGCGCGGAAAGGGCTTTCCGCGTACCACTTATTTTATATAATCCCGCGCTATCAGCCGTCCCGCTCCGGCAGCGGCAGGCTCAGCCGCCCCAGAATGTGCTTTGCGCTCACATTGACCCGGAGATAGCTCTCCAGCAGATCCAGCTCCGCCAGCAGGCGCGGCAAAACCCGGCGATCCAGTCCCGGCACCGTTTCCCGCAGGCAGAGCAGCTCGCCCGCGCAGTGCCGCAGCTGGCGCACAAATTGCCCACAGGACGCCGTGTCCCGGTCATCCAGACTGCGGCACAGCGCCACCAGTCCGGGACGGTCCTGCAGGGCCAGCAGGCGGAGATATTCCTGCGCCTCCGCCCGGAATTCCGTTTCCTCCGGCGCTGCGCCGGGATAGAACTGCTCCACACAGCGGGAGCGCACCGTTGGCAGCAGCGCCTCCGCCCGCCCGGCGCACAGGATCAGCCGTACCCATTCCGGCGGCTCCTCCAGCAGCTTGAGCAGGGCGTTTTGGGCGGCGCCATTCATGGTGTCCGCCTCCGGGATAATATAGACCTTTGCCGCCGCCTCGTTGGGCAGGATCGCCGCATCCGCGATGATGTCCCGGATCTGATCGACCCGAATCTCCCGCCGCTGCCGTCCCTTATCGTCCACTTCCCGATGCACAAAGCTCACATCCGGGTGGATGCCGCTGCGCAGCTTTCGGCAGTGGGGACAGCCGCCGCAGGGTCTTTTTCCCGGGGCGGTGCAAAGCATGGCTGCCGTCTTTTCCAGCGCCGCGGCGCGGGTTTTTTCCGGATCGGGACTGGACAGCAGCCAGGCATGGGTCTGGCGTTTTGGGGTGTTTTCCGTGCCGGACATTGCCGTCCGCCTCCCTCCTGCGGGCTTTCCCCGCACTGATTGTTTTATTGTACCCTTTTTTTCAACAATCGTCAATAAAAAGCCGTCGCTTTTGATTGACTTGCGTACGGGCTTGTGCTAATATGTAGAGACTGAAGTACACTGTGGGGTGGTATGCTCCGCTCCATAAAAATATCGGAAAGGACCTGCAACAGCAATGAACATTTGGCACGATATCAACCCGGATCGCATCCAGCCGGACGACTTCATGGCGGTCATCGAGATCCAGAAGGGCAGCAAGAACAAGTACGAACTGGATAAGGAAACCGGTATGCTCTGCCTGGATCGCATTCTGTATACCTCCACTCACTATCCCGCAAACTATGGCTTCATCCCCCGCACCTACGCCGACGACGGCGACCCCCTGGATGTGCTGGCCATCTGCAGCGAGCCCATCCTGCCCCTGAGCCTGGTGCGCGTGTACCCCATCGGCATGGTCGTGATGAAGGACGGCGGCGACATGGACGAGAAGATCCTGGCCATCCCCTATAAAGATCCCATGTACAACGAGTACAAGGACATTGGTGAGCTTCCCGCCCATCTGGCCAACGAGATCAGCCACTTCTTCTCTGTTTACAAAGGTCTGGAGCTGAAGGAGACCGAGATCCTCCGCGTGACCGGCGCCAAGGAGGCCATGGATACCATTCGCGTCTGCATGGAAAACTATAACAAGAAGTTCGGCAACAAGTAAATCATATCGGCAAAAAAGGCTGTCGCGCTGCGGCGGCTTTTTTCTTTTTCTCCGGCTGGAAAATGTAGGATTTTTCCGTGTATTTTTTCTTGTGCTTTTCCGGCGGAGGTGCTATACTGAAAATTACACACTTTATCACGCAAAAGGGGGCGAATGCATGAATATCCAGGAAACCCTGGACTACATCCACAGCGTTTGCTGGCTGGGTTCCCGCCCGGGGCTGGAGCGTATTTCTGCCCTGATGGACGCCCTGGATCATCCGGAGCGAAAGCTCCGCTTTGTCCACATTGCCGGCACCAACGGCAAAGGCAGCACTGCTGCCATGACCGCCTCCATCCTGCGCTGTGCCGGATACCGCACCGGCCTGTTCACCTCCCCCTATCTGTTCCGCTTTCACGAGCGGATGCAGGTCAACGGGCAGGAGATCACGGACGAAGCGCTGATCCGCGCCACGGCCATCGTTCGCCCCGCGGCGGACGCCATGGAAAGCCCCCCCACAGAGTTTGAGCTGGTCACCGCCATTGCGCTGGTGTATTTTGTGCAGATGCGCTGTGACATTGTGGTGCTGGAGGTGGGCATGGGCGGTGCTTTGGACTCCACCAATATCATCCCCGCCCCGGAGTGTGCTGTTTTGACCAATATCGGTCTGGATCACACCGCGTTTCTGGGCAGCACGGCAGAGGAGATCGCCGCCACCAAGGCCGGCATCCTCAAGCCCGGCACGGAAGCGGTGCTCTATCCCCAAAGCGCCGGCGTAACGGAAGTCATCCGGCAGCGCTGCCGCGCATTGGACATTCCCCTGCACATCGCCGACCCGGCGCAGCTGGTTCCCGGCGATTTCGGAACGGAGGGCCAGGCGTTTTCCTACAAAAATCGCGGCCCGTTCCACACCTCTCTGCTGGGCAGGCACCAGCTGTACAACGCTGCCGTTGCCCTGGAAACGGCGGAGGTGCTGCGCCATCGGGGCTTTTCCCTGCCGGAGGCGGCCATCATCTGCGGCCTGGCGGAAACCCGCTGGCCCGCCCGGTTTGAAATTCTCTCCCGGGAGCCGTGGTTCGTCCTGGACGGCGGCCACAATCCCCAGTGCGCGGAGACCGTTGCGGCCAATCTCCGGCAGTATTTCCCCGGCAAACGGGTGATTTTTCTGCTGGGCATCCTCCGGGATAAGAACATTGTCGAATTCACGGATATTCTTGACCCGGCCGCCGCGGAGTACATCACCATCACCCCGGAAAATCCCCGCGCCATGCCGGCCGGGGAGCTGGCGGAATTTCTGACGGCGCGCTTTCACAAGCCCGCCCTGGCCGCGGAGAGCATCTCCGCCGGCGTTTCCGCCGCCCTGAATCACGCAAGAGCCACCGGCAGCATGGTCTGCTGTTCCGGTTCCCTGTATCTGGCAGGGCCGGTGCGCCATTGCTTCGGTCTCTGATATACAGCAAGATTCAACCCATTTCTTGCAGGAACAGAAAGGAGGTCATTTTTCGTCGCCCCAGACCGGCGACACCCCCGCGCAGTGCGGGGCAGAGTAGGATTCGGCGCGTTAAGTGTCGGCGGATGGGAAGTTGCCGCCGAACGAAGTCGGGTTTGCCCGACGCGGTGCCGTTTCCGCGTCCGCTGCCACCTGAGGAAGAATTGCATATGCAAAACGCGGTTCGGGTTTTCGAGCGGCGTTTTCCCGGCGTTCTTACTGTGGCTTATCCACAATGCTGCCGTTTTCCGGCAGTCCGCACACGAAAGGAGAACCCCAAAAATGAAAAAATACAGCACACGGAGTCTTTGTGAAATGGCGGCGCTGGTCGCCCTCACCATTCTCCTCAGCCAATTCTGTTCCATCAAAACGGACACCATCCGCATCGGCTTCGGCTTTGTCCCCATCGCCCTTTGCGGGATGCTGTTCGGCCCCATCAGCGCTGCGGTGGTCTACTGCATTGCCGATATGCTTGGCGCTTTGATGTTCTATGGCTATGTCACCCCCGGCATCACACTTTCTGCGGTGCTGATGGGCGTGCTGTACGGTCTGTTCCTGCATCGGGAAAACATCCGTTTTCCCCATATGCTCGGCGCGGCGCTGTCCACCCAGCTGATTTGCAGTCTGCTGGTAACGACCTTTGCGCTGCATCTGGCCTTTGGCCAGCCCTTTACCCCCCTGCTGCTCAGCCGGATCCCCCAGGTGATCCTGACGATCGCGGCGCAGCTTGTGATCCTGCCGGCTCTGCTCCAGCTTCGCCGCGCCCTGCGCAAGGCAAGACTGGTGCCTCCGGCTGCCTGAGCCCGTCCCGCCCGGGACGAGAAAGGAAACACCAATGAAACGAATCATGGCCATTGACTATGGCGATGCCCGCACGGGCATCGCCGTCTCCGACCTGACCGGTACCCTCTGCGGCGACGCCTTCACCATTGCGGAATGGAACCCCGGACGCTTGGCGCAGCGCATCGCGGACGAGGTCAAAACCCGCCAGGTCGGCCAGCTCGTCCTGGGACTGCCCAAAAACATGGATGGCAGCGAGGGCGCCCGGGCGGAAAAAAGCCGCGCCTTCGGCGCGCTGCTGGAGCAGGCCACGGGCCTGCCCGTTCGGATGTGGGACGAGCGCCGCACCTCGGTGGACGCCCACCGCATTCTCCACGCCGGCGGCAAAAAAATGAAGCAGCACAAAAAGCAGGTGGACGCCGTGGCGGCCAGTCTGATCCTGGAGGCCTATCTGGGCATGGCACGCTGACCGCCGGACGGCTTTCCCCGTTTCCCAAGCTTTGCAAAAAGAGAGCGCATACATAATTTACCCATATTTTATGACAAAAGGAGAGAGGAAATGAAAAAACGCATTCTTTGCCTGTGCCTGGCGCTGACCATGACGCTGGGCTGTCTGCCTGCTTTTGCTGCCTTCGGCGGTTTTTTCGATGTGCAGAACCACTGGGCGGCAAACTACCTGGAACAGGCCTACAACGACGGCCTGCTCAAGGGCTATGACGACAACACCATGCGTCCCGACACTGCCATCACCGGCGCACAGATGGTCACCATTCTGTCCCGCGTGCTGGGTTTGCAGCAGGAAGCGGATATCTCCGCCCAGCTGCCCAACAAGGTCTGGTACTATGAATCCGCCGCCAAGGCTGTCGCCCTGGGGCTGATCCAGCCGTCGGAGCTTTCCTCTCTGGACAAGGCCATGACCCGACAAAAGGCCTTTTGCATTCTGGCGGAGGCATTCCAGCTGGGACGCACCAGCGCCGATCTGAGCGTGCTCAACGGCTTTTCTGACGCAAGTCAGCTTTCCGTCAGTGAAAAAACCATCTGGGCCAGCCTGATCCAGGCCGGCTATGTTAACGGCTGGGACGGCACGCTGATGCTGCAAAACAATGTGCGCCGGGCGGAGTTCATTGCCCTGCTGTACCGGGTGGCCGGCCACTATCTTTCCGCGGCGGACTACACGCCCTCCTCTCTGGGCACGGTGGTCAGCGGCGACCTGAGCCTGACGGCGAACTTCGGGGAAAATCTCTGGACGGGCGCTGCCGGCACCCGGGTCTTCCTGGAGGATGTCACAGGCGGCAGCCTGACCCTGCGCAATGACAAGTTCGCCGATCTGGAACTGGGCAAAAGCAAGCTCACCACGCTGGTTCTGGCCAGCCGCAGCGGCGATATCAACCTGTTCAACACCCTCCAGCTGGATACGCTGGTGGTTGGCTCCGGCACCGGCAATGTGACCGTTGGCTGCACCCTCAACACACTGGATGTCCGCGGCGCGAACCGCACTGTGACCATCAGCAGCCCCACGGAGGCTTTGTATGTGGACGGCTCCGGCAACACCGTTACCGTGACCGGTAAGGTGGGGCAGCTGGTCGTCAAGGGCAGCAACAACCGCGTGATCCTCAACACCACTGCCGACTCGCTGGATATCAGCGGCAGCGAAAACACCGTTTCCGGCACCGGCATGGTCACCAACGCCACCCAGCGCGGCACCACCAACAATATCACCGTGTCCACCGGCACGCTGACTGACCTGCGGGATGCCGGCATCACCGGCGCTGCCTTGAGCATCATCGACCTGCCCAACCCCCTGGCCGCCGGCGCGACCCTGACCGCCGGTGTTTCCGCCCCCCTGCTGCCCTCCGGCAAAACGGTAACGGGCATCTGGTATGTCAACGGCAAGGAGGTCTCCCGCAAGAGCTTTACCACCGGCGCCGCCGTGACCATCCCCCGGCTGTCCTATAAGTTCACCTACACGGAGAACATGGCGCTGACCGCCAAGGTGGGCTATACCATGCAGTACACCACCAACAACGGCGACGCCCAGAGCATTTCTGCGCCGGAGCAGACCATCACACTGAAAAACTACGACTACTCCCACTATCACCCCGTGCAGAAGCCCACCACAGCGGAGGTGTTGGCCAAGGTCACCTCCACCTACAGCGGCAACTACACCACCCAGTGGGCGATCAACCACGACCTGACGACGGAGGAAAAGACCATCTTCGTCAACGCCAAGGGCTATTCCAGCTCCACCGCCTATCTGGCCTGGATCAATCGCGGTACCCAGCATGTCAGCATCTTTATGGGCAAGCAGGGTAACTGGACGCTGGTCAAGTCCTTCCTGTGCGGCACCGGCGCGGCAAGCACCCCCACCCCGGTGGGCATTTACACCGTCTGGGCTCGCAGCGCCGCCGGCTGGACGACCAGCACCTACAATGTCCGCCCCGTGGTCAACTTCAAGGTGGGCAGCGGTCTGGCCTTCCACTCCCGTCTGTACAATCCCGGCCACAACTACCTGACAGACGCCTCCATCGGCTTCCCCATCAGCCACGGCTGCATCCGGATGTACGATGCGGATGTGCAGTGGATCTATGACTATGTCCCCAACAACACCACCGTCGTGGTTTACTAAGGAGGCCTTTCCATGTCTGACCAGCGCACCAGCAAATCGGAATACTATCTGGACATTGCCGATGCCGTGCTGGGCCGCAGCACCTGTCTGCGGCGGAAATACGGCGCGATCATCGTGCTCAACGACCAGATCGTCTCCACCGGCTACAACGGCGCGCCCCGGGGCAGAAAAAACTGCTGCGATCTGGGACGCTGCACCCGCAAGGAGATGAACATCCCCTCCGGCGAGCGCTATGAGCTGTGCCGCAGCGTCCACGCGGAAATGAACTGCATCATCGCCGCCCCCCGCACGGAAATGCTGGGCGCCACCATGTATCTGGTGGGGCGGGACGCGGAAACCGGCGCTCTGCTGACAGACACCACCTCCTGCGCCATGTGCCGCCGGCATATCATCAACGCCGGTATTGAAAAGGTCATCGCCCGGGTGGGCAAGGGAAAATCCACCACCACCCTGGTGCAGGAGTGGATCGACCAGGACGATACCATAGACGAAAAGTAAACCCCATCAAAAAGAGAAGAAGAAACCCGCGCTGTCCCAGCGTGTCCAAAAACCTCGCAAGGCGCAGTGCGTGATCCTGCGGCAGCGTCAAAGCCGCCGCGAACCAGGAAAGTAAATTTCAGGCTGCTGCGGCGTTTTTCCGCAGCAGCCTTTGTTATGGGAAAAGGGAGCAATTACAAATTATGGAACAGTTTTTTCACATCCGCGCCCGCGGCAGTTCTGTCAAAACCGAATTTCGCGCCGGGCTGAGCACATTTTTCGCCATGGCCTATATCCTGCTGGTAAACGCCGCCCTGTTCGCCAACCCCCTGGGTGACGGCTCAAACCCGCTGGAGGTCTCTTACGGCGCGGTGTATATCGCTACCGCCCTCTCCGCTGTGGCCGGCTGCATCCTGGTGGCGCTGCTGGCAAACGCCCCCCTGGCCATGGCCAGTGGCATGGGGCTGAACGCCTTTTTTGTGTACACCATCTGCATCAGCTACGGCCTGACCTATGCCAACGCCCTGCTGCTGGTGCTGTTTGACGGCATTCTGTTTTTGATCCTCACCAGCACCGGCCTGCGCTCCCGGATTTTGCACAGCATTCCCGATTCGGTGCGCCTTGCCATCGGGCCCGGTCTGGGCTTGCTGATCGCCTTTTTGGGGCTGCAAAACGCCGGACTGGTGCTGCCGGACGGCTCCAGCTGCGTGCGTCTGGTATCCTTTAACCTGCTCAACGGCAGCTGGGCGGACATCATGCCGCCGCTGGTAGCCCTGGCCACCTTCCTGATCATCGTGATCATGGCCACGAAAAAGATCCGCGGCGCGGCGCTGTGGGGCATTTTGATCGGCGTGGCGGTGTACTATCTGCTGGGGCTGACCGTTCCCGGCTTTTATGACCAGTTCTCCGTGGAGCTTTCCAGCCCACTGGCAGCCTTCCACGAATTCCGGGAACAGTCTCTGTTCCGGGTGTTCCGGGATGGCTTTAACTTTTCCGGCCTGCTGGCCGGCAAAGGCTCCGCCGCGCTGGTGCTGACCCTTGCCACAACGGCGCTTTCCCTTTGCATGGTGGATATGTTCGATACCCTCGGCACCCTGTATGCCAGCTGCGAGGCCTGCGGCTTTGACCGGGAATCCGGCATCATCGACCGGGCCATGTTCGCCGACTCTCTGGGTACGATCTGCGGCGCGGTCTGCGGCACCTCTACGGTGACCACCTTCGCCGAGTCCATGCTGGGCGTATCAGAGGGCGGCCGTACCGGTCTGGCGGCGCTGATCACGGCGTGCTGCTTTGTCATCGCCATGTTCGTCACGCCGCTGGCACAGCTGATCCCCAGCTGTGTGATCTCCGCCGCGCTGATCTATGTGGGCGTGGTCATGGCCGGCGGACTGGGACGCATCGCCTGGAACAAGCCCACCGTTGCCGTTCCCGCATTCCTGACAGTGATCATGATGCCTTTTACCAGCAATGTCTCCTATGGCATTGTGTTCGGCATGATCTCTCATGTGGTCATGCACATCTGCCTGGGCAAGGCCAAGCAGCTTTCCGCTGCCACGCTGGTGATTACCGGACTGTTCCTTGTCACCCTGTTTCTGACCCATTAAGAACACAGCAAAGCCCTGTGCGGCGGAAGCAAGTTCCGCCGCACAGGGCTTTTTTCTTTTCCTTTACGCGGCCAGCCGGCTGTCGCCGGTGGCGTAGTCGATGACCACGCCGGGCTGTACATTGTAGCAGAACACATGGAAGCAGACTTCCTCGCCCTTGTCCTCCACACACCAGGCCTCCATCCGCACGCCCCGCGCTACCAGCTCGCTGCCGGAAAACTCCGGCGTGACCCGGTACAGCACATGGTGCCGGGTCTCCTGCACATGGTCGGCCACCAGATTTTCAAAGGGCAGCATTCCGGTCACATTCAAATACCGGGTGCCGGTGATCAGGTTCTGGCGGTTGGCGTTCTCCGCCGCCAGCTGATAACCGATCAGATGGCAGCGATTATACAGGTACTTTCCCGGAACGCAGTCGTATTTCACCGAGTGCCAGCCGCTGGGGTAGATCTTGCTGATGTCGCCCCTGTCCTCCGTGGGCATCAGCTCCAGGCAGATATTGGCATAGGCCACGCCGCAGCGTCCCAGACTGTCCAGAGGGCTGTAGATCTCGAACACCGCCGTGTTCTTTTCCCCGGCGGTGAAGTAAGGCATATTGCCGTTGACCGGGACAAAGGCGCTGCCGGAATAGGCCGGCACGCTGTCCAGCGAAAACCCACCGGCGGGCGTTGTGCCGCTGCCGGGCAAATTGACGCTGACCCGCAGAGAGACATCCGCCATCCGGGTGACGATGGCCGCCACCTCGCTGCGGCGGATCGTGCTGTCCGGCAAAAAGCTGCCCCGGCTGTCGCTGCCGCTGAGGATCCCGGCGCGGTACAGGCGATACACCGCCACGGAAAGCTCCCCCTTGGCCGGTACATCCGGGATCGCTCCCGCTGCCACGGTGTTCTTGCCGGGCAGCGCCTCCTCCGGCAGAGCGCCGGCAAAGATGACGGCAAACTGCCCCCGGGTGGCGGGGGCATCGTAGTTGGAAAACTGCCCTTTCTGGATCATGCCAGCCGCCGTGGCGTAGTCCACATAGCCCTGATACCAGGGCGCGCCAGCAGCCGGGGCAAAGCTTGCGCCGTTGTTATAGTAGCCGCTGTGCAGCCGCGCCGCCAGGGTAACGGCCTGCCCAAGGGAAAGCTGTTCCTCCGGGGAAAAGCGGGTCGGACTGCTGCCGTTGACCAATCCCATCTCAAAGGCCGCCGCCACATTTTCGGCGTACCAGGCCTTTGCCGGCACATCGGCAAAGCGGCCGTCATAGTGTCCGGTGCGCTGAAAATTCTGCAAACTGCCGCCTCCGGCCGCCAGCGCAGTGCCGGAAAGCAGACTGACCGCCAAGGCCAAAAGCAGCAGTCCTGTACAAATGCGTTTTTTCATGTTTTCTCCTCTCCTGCTTCGCCGCCCTTTTCGGACGGATGATGGTAAATGATGATAAAAAAATCGCCCCTTGCGCCGGGGCGATTTTCAGATTCCGGTTTATGGATTTTACTTGTTGCCCTTGAGCTTTTTCATGCGCTGGCTATGGTCGAGGATCTTCTTGCGCAGGCGCAGGCTCTTGGGGGTGATCTCCAGCAGCTCGTCATCTGCCAAAAACTCCAGGCACTGCTCCAGACTCAGCTGGCGGGGCGTGACCAGACGGAGGGCGTCGTCACTGCCGGCGGCGCGCATATTGGTCAGCTGCTTGCGCTTGCAGATGTTCACGGTAATGTCCTCGTTCTTGGGGGAAACACCCACCACCATACCGGCATAAACCGGCACGCCGGGGCCGATGAACAGCTGGCCGCGCTCCTGGGCGTTGAACAGGCCATAGGCCACGCTCTCGCCGGTCTCAAAGGCGATGAGGGAGCCGGTGCTCCGGCGGGACAGCTCGCCCTTGAAGGGCTCGTACTTTTCAAATACGGAGGCCAGAATGCCCTCGC
Source organism: bacterium (assembly GCA_963595735.1). Taxonomy (GTDB): domain Bacteria; phylum Bacillota; class Clostridia; order Oscillospirales; family Oscillospiraceae; genus CALWOS01. The sequence goes on along the minus strand of CAVBJJ010000016.1, from coordinate 26,649 downwards.
CCTTGGTGTCCGTCAGGAACTCGTTGCGGTAGCCGAACAGGCCGCGGGAGGGAACCAGAAACTCCAGCTTCATCCGGTTGCCCACCGGGGTCATGGAAAGGAATTCTCCCTTGCGGGCGCCCAGCTTTTCCATGACAGAACCCATGTAGTCCTGGGGTACATCCACCACCACGCGCTCGATGGGCTCGCACAGCTTGCCGTCAATTTCCTGATACAGCACCCGCGGGGGGCCGACCTGGAACTCGTAGCCTTCCCGGCGCATGGTCTCGATCAGAATACTCAGGCTCATTTCCCCGCGTCCGGCAACTGCGAACGCGTCCGTAGAGCCCTCCTGCTCCGTTACCCGGAGGGAGACATCCTTCAGCGTTTCCCGGAACAGGCGGTCACGCAGCTGGCGGGAGGTGACAAACTTGCCCTCCCGTCCAGCATAGGGGCTGTCGTTGACAGAGAAGGTCATTTCCAGCGTGGGCGCGGAGATCTGCACAAACTCCATCGGCTCTACGCAGTCCGCCGCGCAGATGGTATCGCCAATGGTGACATCGCCGATACCGCTCATAGCAATGATCTCGCCGGCTTCCGCCTCCGTGACCGGTGCGCGTCCCAGACCGTCAAAGGTATACAGGCTAACGGCCTTTGCCTTTTTGGCGGGGGCATCGGGTGCATGGTAGTTGCACACGGCGATCTCCTGGTTCTGCTTGATGCTGCCCCGC
>CAVBJJ010000016.1:0-25883 GCA_963595735.1 bacterium | reverse complement strand
CGATACGGCCGATGGCAATGCGGCCGACGAATTCGTTGTAGTCAATGGAGCTGACCAGCATCTGGAACGGCGCTTCCACATTCCGCTCCGGCGCGGGGATGTACTCCAGAATGGTCTCAAACAGGGGCTTGAGATCGGTACCGGCCTGGTCGGGAGAGTAGGAAGCCGTGCCCTGCCGACCGGAGCAGAACAGCATGGGGCTGTCCAGCTGCTCGTCCGTGGCGTCCAGATCCATCAGCAGCTCCAGACATTCGTCCACCACTTCCAGGATCCGCTGGTCGGGACGGTCGATCTTGTTGACCACCACGATGACCCGGTGTCCCAGCTCCAGCGCCTTGCTGAGCACAAAGCGGGTCTGGGGCATGGGGCCCTCCGCCGCGTCCACCAGCAGAATAACGCCGTTGACCATTTTTAGGATACGCTCCACCTCGCCGCCGAAATCCGCGTGACCCGGAGTATCGACGATGTTGATCTTGGTGTCCTTGTAATGTACGGCGGTGTTTTTGGCCAGAATGGTAATACCGCGCTCCCGCTCCAGATCGTTGGAGTCCATGACGCGATCCACGACCTCCTGATTTTCGCGGTATACGCCGCCCTGCTTGAGCATCTCGTCCACCAGGGTGGTTTTTCCGTGGTCAACATGGGCGATGATGGCTACATTTCTCAAATCATTCATGTTCTGCACATCCAAATCTATCAGAGTAAAATAAAGTAACAGGTTTTATTTCAGGCTGGTATTATAGCAGAATCGGCCGGAAAATGCAAGGCTTGCGCAGGTTTTTCCCCTTTCTCCCCTTTTTTCGCCGCCTTTTTTGCAATTTCCCCTGCCGGGAAAGGCCATGGAGCATTGCAAAAGCCGGGAAAATGGCGTAGAATAAATAAATTGTGGAAGCTGTTCCGAATCTGCGGAAACAGCGGATTCTGGTTGCAAGAGAGGGAGACCTATGCGTTACGAAGCGGGAAACTGTGATATTGCGGTGATTGGCGCCGGTCACGCGGGCATCGAGGCCGCGCTGGCGGCTGCCCGGCTGGGACTGGACACCGTTTGCTTTTCCATCAATCTGGATGCCGTCGGCAATATGCCCTGCAATCCAGCCATCGGCGGCACGGGCAAGGGGCATCTTGTCCGGGAGCTGGACGCTCTGGGCGGCGAGATGGCCCGGGCGGCGGACGCGGCCTGCATCCAGTACCGGATGCTTGGCCGGGGCAAGGGGCCTGCGGTACACAGCCTCCGGGCGCAGGCCGACCGCCGCCGCTATCAGGAGGTGATGAAGCACACCCTGGAGCGCCAAGCGCACCTCCGGCTGAAGCAGGCGGAGATCGTTGCCATCGAGACCGAAAACGGCGCGGTCTCCGCCGTTGTCACCCACACCGGCGCGCGCTTTGCCTGCCACGCAGTGGTGATCGCCTCCGGCACCTATCTGGGCGGACGCACCATCATCGGGGATGTGTCCCGCAGCTCCGGCCCGGACGGGCTGGCCGCCGCCCTGCCGCTGACGGATTGTCTGGTGCAGCTGGGGCTGCGCCTGCGGCGCTTTAAGACCGGCACCCCACCCCGGGTGAACGCCCAAACGGTGGACTTTTCCAAAATGGAGCTGCAGCCCGGCGAACCGGACTGCCCCGCCTTTTCCTTCCAGACCCGCCGCCCCGGGGCGGATCGCGCCGTGTGCTACCTGACCTATACCAACGAAAGCACCCATCAGATCATCCGGGACAATCTCCACCGCAGCCCCCTGTATTCCGGCGTGATCCACGGCGTTGGCCCCCGGTACTGCCCCTCGATCGAGGACAAGGTAGTGCGCTTTGCCGACAAGACCCGCCACCAGCTGTTCGTGGAGCCTATGGGTCTGGAAACGGAGGAGCTGTACATTCAGGGCTTTTCCTCCTCCCTGCCGGAGGATGTGCAGATCCAAATGCTGCGCACCATTCCCGGCCTGGAGCAGGCGGAGATCACCCGCCCGGCCTATGCCATCGAGTACGACTGCATCGACCCCACGGAGCTGCGCCCCACGCTGGAGTGCAAGAAAATTTCCGGCCTGTACGGCGCGGGACAGTTCAACGGCTCCTCCGGCTATGAGGAGGCCGCGGCGCAGGGCTTTGTGGCCGGCGTGAACGCGGCGCTGCGGCTGCTGGGGCGCAAGCCCATGATTTTGGGGCGGGATCAGGCCTATATCGGCGCGCTGATCGACGATCTGGTCACCAAGGGAACCAACGAGCCTTACCGGATGATGACCTCCCGCAGCGAATACCGCCTGCTGCTGCGGCAGGACAACGCCGACGCCCGTTTGTGTCCCATCGGACACGAGATCGGTCTGGTATCCGACGCCCGCCTTGCCCAAGTGCAGGCCAAATACGCCGCCGTGGAGGCAGAGCTGCAGCGGCTGGAAAAGACCCATCTTCCGCCCTCCGCGCAGCTGCACGCCTTTTTGCAGGCGCACGCCAGCGCGCCGCCGAAAAGCGGCGTTTCCCTTGCCGACCTGCTCCGCCGCCCGGAGCTGGACTACGCCGCCCTGGGCGAACTGGATGCCCAGCGTCCGATGCTGGACGCCGCCATCACCGAGCAGGTGGAAATTCGGCTGAAATATGACGGCTACATCCAGCGCCAGCAAAAGCAGGTAGAGCAGTTCCGCCAGATGGAGAAAAAGCTGCTGCCCCCGGAGCTGGATTACAGCCGGGTTCCCGGCCTACGGCTGGAGGCGCGGCAAAAGCTCAGCGACATCCGCCCGGAAAACTTCGGCCAGGCCAGCCGCATTTCCGGCGTTTCCCCCGCCGATGTGGCCGCGCTGATGGTCTATCTGGGAAAATAAAAAAACACAAAGAAACAAAAATCTCGCCCGAAAAAAGGCGAGATTTTTTGTTATATGTACTTTTCAAACACCAGCGGGATCCGTCCCTTTTTGGTCAGGCCGTCCGCCTGCAGAAGCCGGAACTTCCCATATCCCCGCACGGAAATCGTCTGGCCGGGGGCAAGGGGACGGTCGCCCTTGCTCAGCTCCAGCGCATCCACCTGCACCTGTCCCTGTCGGATCAGGCCGGCAGCCTTGTCCCGGCTCAGGCGCAGCATGGCCGCCAGAACGCAGTCCGCCCGGAGAGAGGCCACCGTTTCCCGCCTCTGCTCCCGGCGCTGCTCCGGCACGACCAGCTGGGAAAAGGACACCTCCTCCAGCTGTAAATGCACCCGCCCGGCGCGGGTCAGCTCCGTGCGCAGATAGGGCAGCAGCTCCCGCAGCACCGGCACATCCGCCTGCCCCAGGGAAATCAGCAAATCCCCGATGGCGTCCCGCTTCAGCCCGGTGGACATAAGCGCCCCCAGCAGCTGGCGATGCTCCGGCGGCGGGCCGGAAAAGCGGCAGCGCAGCAGGGCGGCGGGGCTTTCCGCCCCGGTCAGCCAGGTCTCCGCCTCCATCCAGTCCGGCACCAGCGCCAGCAGCCGCCGCTCCGCATCGGGATAGCCGCCCCAGAACAGGAAATCCCTTTCCCCCTCTGCCTGAAGCAGCCGGGAACAAAGCTGCTGCTCCCGGGGGGTGAGAAAACGGCTGTGCTCCGGACAGTTCCGGTTGCGGAAGCGACGCAGCATATCCTGCACCCGCCGCAGCAAAAGGCTGTCCTCCTCCCCGGCGGCAAGGGATTCCACATATTGCTTTTGTGCCATGTCCGGCGCTCCTTTCCTCCGGCCTTTGTCTTTTGCCTTGCTTTTGCTTTATTATACCGAAAAATCCCCCCGGCTTCAACAGGCCGCCCGGATCAGCTGCAAATTTTTTTGCAGCCGCGCATTGTCCGGCTCCAGCGCCAGAGCGCGCGCCGCCGCGTCCAGCGCCGCCCGGGGGCGGCCGGTGTAGTAATAGCCCAGCGCCTGCAGGTCGTGGGGCAGGCTGCCCCAGCTATCCGCTTCGGTGATGTAAATATCCTCCCTCCGCTGAATTCCCAGGGCGCAGGCGGTAAAATACACCACCCCCTCCCAGTCCTTTTCCCGGTACAGGAATTTGGCCAGCTCCAGATACGGCTCCCGCAGCCCCGGCGCTTCCGCCACCGCCCGCAGATACCAGCGCCGGGCCTCCTGCCGGTTTCCCAGGGCTTCCCAGCTTCTGCCGATATAGCGCATGGAAGCGCAGCGCTCCGCCGCCCAGGTGGCCGAGGGCAGCGCCAGATGCCGCCGCAGGGTGGAAATGCAGTCCTGCCAGCGCCCCCGGAAGTAATACTCCCGTCCCAGATAGTGCAGATTCCTGTCGTCCTCCGGCGCTTCCTTCACGGCAAGCTCCAGCAGGGGCAAATACTGCGCCCGGCTTTTCCCCGGGTCGGGGTGGTGATCCAACTGGATCCCCGGCACGGTGATCGTCCGCCCCGGTGCGCCCGTGCCGGAAAAGGCCAGCACCTCATGCACCGGATGCACCCAGCGGTAGCCCCGGCGGGCATGGATCTTTTCCGCGTAAAACACCACGCCCTCCCTGCCGTCCGGCTGAAAGCTCCAGGTGTAGCGATACCGCGCCTGGCCGGTGCCGGGTGTCCAGGCACGCTCCAGCGCAGCGCGCCAGCCGGGATGGAACACCTCGTCCAAATCCGTACACACGCAGATCTCCGCCGTCTCCGGCACCAGCGCCAGACTGCGGTTCCGGGCATGGTCAAAGCGCCAGGGATAGATCGTCTCCTCCGTGACCTGGGCGCCCAGACTGCGCAGGCGGGCAACGCTGTCATCTGTCGAGCCGGTGTCCAGAACAACAACATGATCCGCTTCCCCCATGGAGGCCATCCACCGCCGGACAAAGGCCGCCTCGTTTTTGCAAATGGCATACACCGCGATCTCCAAACCCGCTCCCTCCTTTTTTACATCCCCCGCCGAGTATTTTGGCCAAGCCAAAATACTGTGGGAAAGCCCCAGCGGGCTTCCCGCGGCGGTTTATCTGATTGAGGTGGGTCTTGACCCCCTCAATCTCCCCCGCTGCTGCAGGAGTCTCTGCTGACCGCCTGTTTTCGACAGTCTCCGCATCCCCCGCCGGGAATCCCGGCGGGGGATGGCGATTTCCGATCACGCTGACACAGACCGGTAAAATCAGGTGCTGAGCAGCCCGGCCGCGCGCAGGCTTGCCAACAGCTGGTTAAAGCGCTCCACCACATTGCTGGTGTCCGTAGAGTCCGCCACCGCCGCAGCCGGGGTCACCGTACCGGCAGGCCCTGTGGGACCGGTGGGGCCAAGGGGACCCTGCACGCCGTCCGCGCCAACGGGGCCGGTGGGGCCGGTCGCGCCTACCGCGCCGTCTGCTCCGGCGGGGCCTGTGGGGCCGGTTGCGCCCACTGCGCCGTCTGCTCCGGCAGGACCTGTGGGGCCGGTCGCGCCTACCGTGCCGTCTGCTCCGGCAGGACCCGTGGGGCCGGTCGCGCCTACTGCACCGTCTGCTCCGGCGGGGCCTGTGGGGCCGGTCGCGCCTACCGCGCCATCTGCTCCGGCGGGGCCTGTGGGGCCGGTCGCGCCCACTGCGCCATCTGCTCCGGCGGGGCCTGTGGGGCCGGTTGCGCCCACTGCGCCATCTGCTCCGGCGGGGCCCGTAGGGCCGGTCGCGCCGCTGGGACCAACGGGTCCGACTGGGCCGGTAGGTCCCACAATCATCGACGGGCAGCAGCAGGCACATGGTCCGGGCGGCGGATTGCCGCTCCCCCGGGTCACTTTCATATCCCAGCAATCGGGATCGCGCTCTTTCCCGTTACAGCAGGAATGCGTCATTCATCTTCCCTCCATCCATCAAATCACGGCGTTATTCCAACGCCGCCAGCTTGTCAAAAAAGTCCGGGACTTTTTTGACCTCGCTTATCCGCCGAGTATTTTGGCACGGCCAAAACACTGTGGGAAAGCCCATCTGGGCTTTCCGCGGCGGTTTCTCTCATTGAGGCGGGTCTTGCCCCCCTCAATCTCCCCCGCTGCCGCGGGGCTTTCTGCCGGCTGCCTTTTTTCTGACAGCCGCACGGCGTTATTCCAACGCCGTAATATTCTATGCTACCCGCGCCGGAAGGGTGCCGCTTCTTTTCCCGCCCCCCTTGCAAAATGCCTTTTCCCGGTCTATACTGGGCTTACAGCGCGGAGTTTTCTCCGCAAAACACGGATTTTCGGAAAGGACGATGTTACATGGATTTCTTTGAAGCCGCCGCCAAACGCAGCAGCTATCGCGAGGCCTTTGCCGACGCCCCGGTTCCCGAATCCGACCTGCGCAAAATTCTGCAGGCCGGCATCCAGGCGCCCTCCGGCTATAATATGCAGAGCACCAGCTTTGTGGCCGTGACCGACCCGGCGCTGCTGGCACAGCTGGCGCAGCTTTTGCCCACCCCCGCCACCAAAACGGCCAAGGCCATGATCGTCGTGGTCACGGAAGAGATCGCCGCGGCCTGCTGTGAGCTGACCTGGGAAAAGGAGGACTACGCCGCCGCAGTGGAAAATATTCTGCTGGGCATTACCGCCCTGGGCTATGCCGGCGTGTGGATGGACGGCATGACCCGCATGGGCGGAAAAAACGCCAAGGCGCAGCAGATCGCGGCGCTGCTCCATGTCCCGGAGGGCAAGCGCGTCCGCACCATCATCCCCATCGGCGTACCCGCCAAGGTAGTTCCCCAAAAGGAGAAAAAGCCCTTTGCCGAGCGCGTTGTGTGGCAAACCTATTAAATCTCAAAAGTAAAAAATCAGGCCTGGAAATCGAAAAAACTCGATTTCCAGGCCTTTTTCTTTTCTCAGGCGCCCCGTTGCTGCAAAAAGCGCTTCAGCCGCTGAACCAGAGTCTGCTTTGGGGGACTGAGCTCCTGGGGGATATGGGACGACTGCTCCATAAAATACGCTTGGGAGTCAAACAAAACCGTGCTGTACTGGCGGCTGTAGGAGCCGTCCGAGAGCAAAAAGCTGGCCTTGGCCGTATCCTGCAATTGCGTGTCCAGCAGCCACTTCAGCTTGCTGCGCAGCGCCGGGTCGTATACCGGGCAGGCGATCTCCACCCGGCGGTTCAGATTGCGAGTCATCAGGTCGGCGGAGGAGATATAAACCGCGGCGTCCTCCCCTCGGCCAAACAGATAAATGCGGGCGTGCTCCAGAAAACGCCCCACGATGCTGACGATATGTACATTTTCCGTGTACCCGGCGATGCCGGGCAGGAGACAGCAAATACCGCGGATGATCAGATGGATCTCCACCCCCGCCTGGGATGCCTCGCAGAGCTTTTCCATGACCGCCTTTTCCGTGACAGAATTGGCCTTGATGCAGATATAGCCCGCTGCGCCCTTGCGGATCTCGCCGTCGATCTGATCCAACAGGGCATTTTTGATGCCGTGTGGCGATACCCGCAGGCTGCGATAAACCCCGTCCAGATCGTTGACCAGCATATTGCGGAAAAACATCGCCGCATCCTCGCCGATTCTTTCCGAGGCTGTCATCAGGCTCAGATCCGTGTACATGGCGTTTGTCTTTTCGTTGTAATTTCCGGTGCCGATCTGGGTGATATAGCTCAGCTTTCCCCGGCTGCGCATGGTAATCAGACAGATTTTGCTGTGGCACTTGAAGCCCTCGATGCCATAGATCACCTGACAGCCGGATTCCTCCAGCATTTTTGACCAGGCCAGATTGTTGGCCTCGTCAAAGCGGGCGCGCAGCTCCATGAGCACCAGCACCTCCTTGCCGTTTTCCGCCGCCCGGCACAGGGTGTGGGCAATGCGGGAGGAGGAAGCCAGCCGGTAGATCGTAATTTTGATGGAGAGCACGGCGGGGTCGTCCGCCGCCTCGCTGAGCAGCTTCAAAAACGGCTCCACGGAGTCATAGGGATAGTACAAAAGCTGATCCTGCTTCTGTATCTGGGAGATCATGCGCTGGCTCCGGCTGAGATCCTCCGGCCAGCGGGGCGTATAGGGGCGATACAGCATTCCCCGGCTTTTCTCCTGGGGCAGCGCGCCGATCAGGGGGAAGACATATTGCAGATTCAGCGGGCATTCATCCACAAAGATCTGGTGCGGCTCCACCTGCACCAGCGCCGCCAGCTTGGTGCAAAAGGGCTCCTGGAGCTTGCGATCCAGCTCCAGCCGCACCACGGAAAGGTGGCTGCGCTTTTTCAGCAGCTTGGTGACCCGCCTGCGGAAATCCTCCTCGCTGTCGTCAAACTTTTTGTCGTCAAAGCTGATGTCCGCATTCCGCGTTACGCAGAGGATACAGCTTTCCCGGACAGTATATGACCCAAACAGCGTGGGCAGCCAGTGCAGCAGCAGATTTTCCGTCCGGAGAAAACGCCCGGTGGATTCCGGCAGCAGCAGATATGACGGCAGGGACTCCGGCAGCGGGACAATCCCGATGGCCAGCCGCCCCTTTTTGTCCTCCAGCAAAGCGGTGGCGTGGAGACGCTTACCCGCCAGATGCGGCACCGGGTGGTGGGATCCCACGATGATAGGCGACAGGATCGGCAGCATCTCCCGCTTGAAGTACCGGTGGACAAACTTCAGCTCCGCCGCGGAAAGCCCGGACATGGGAACATCCTCGATTCCCTCTGCCCGCAGAGCGTCCCACACCGTGCGATAGATCTGCTTTTTCATGGCGATCAGGCCGGGAACGGTGGCATAGATCCGATCCAGCTGCTCCGCCGCCGTCCAGCCGGTCTTGTTGTCCACCTCCGCGGGAGAGACATGGGCGATATCAAATAGACTGCCCACCCGCACCATGAAGAACTCATCCAGATTGTTGGAAAAGATCGCGATAAATTTCAACCGCTCCAAAAGGGGAACGCTGGGGTCCGCCGCCTCCTCCAGCACCCGCTGGTTAAAGCGGAGCCAGCTCAGCTCCCGATTCTGGGTATAGGGATAATCTTTTTTCAGTGCAGCAGCTTTTGACATAAATACCCCTCCCGCACGCCGTAATTGCTGACCACCAGTTCCCCGGCCGAAAAGCGGCGAAAAATGTGTTCCAAGATCATCAGGCCGGGAATAAGCGTGTGGATCCGCTCCGGCTCCAACTTCAAAATCAGCTCCGTCGCCGCTTTTTCGTCCTCCCGCAGCAGCTGGGAAAGCCCGTGCAGCTGCTGGGCTGTGATAACGCGGCAGCTCTCCGGCATCGCATAGACCCGGCGGCACAGCTTCCAGACCGCCCGCGCCGTGCCGCCCACGCCGATCAACCGGGGATGTTCTTCCTCGGCAAGCAGTTCCGTTTCGTCCACCGCCTCCGCAATGGCGGCCTGTATCCGCCGCTGCGCCCCCTTGCCGGGCAAAATGTGTTTCACACAGCTGCGGTACAGGCTCAAAGAGCCGATGGCAAAGCTGACGGAAGACTGAACCTGCTCCCGGGCAAAGGTCACGACCTCGGTGCTGGCGCCGCCCACATCCAGAAACACGCCGCCGGAAAAATGCAGCTCCCGCATGGCGCCAGCATAGCCCAGCAGCGCCTCCTGCTTTCCGCTGAGCACTTCCACGGAAAAGCCCGTTGCCGCCTGGATCTCCGCAAGGGCGTCCGCCGTGTTGGCGATATTGCGCAGCGAAGCCGTGGCAAATACGGCCGCGCCGGAAATGCCAAGCAGCTCCAGCGTCTGCCGGAACTCCAGCAGTCCCTCGCAGGCTCGCTGGATGCCCTGGGCGCTCATGCTGCCCGCCTTGACATAGCCGGCCAGCCCCGCCATGATCTTCTCCCGGAACAGGATCTTGAATTTCTCCCCATCGGTTTCGTACAGCGTCAGGCGCATGGAGTTGGAGCCGATATCAATGACTGCCTGTTTCATCCCTTTTCCCTCTTTTCGGATTTGACACAGCCGGGATGGGCTGCGGCGATTTTCGCTCCTTTTATCATACCGTTTGCCAAATTTCGGCGCTATCAGACTTTTGTAAAACCCTTGTGCAATTTTTGTAAAGCAAAACAGCGCCCCTCTGCCCGGATCCTTGCTAAAATCCAGACAGAGAGACGCTGTTTCATTTTCTTTTATTTTACTACAACATTTTCCTGCCCCAGCATTTCCTGCAGCTCCCGGATCAGCGCCCGGTGCGCCAGGCAGTCCGCGGCCAGCTTTTTGCCGGTGTCGGAAAAATAGACGATCAGCCGATCCTTGCCGGGGAACATCTGCAAAATCAGCTGGATACGGGCAAAGGCGGGGGACTCCGGATTGGGTAGCTTCACATAAATTTTCTGCTGCACCGGCGCTTCCTGCCGCTGCTCCGGCGTTTCCCGGGGCGCCGGCTCCGCATCCTCAATGGGGCGAATGCTGTCCACCAAAATCTGCGGCTCCTTTTCATCCCGGACAGAGATGCGCCCGTGGATGACCACCACCGCGTTTTCCTTCAGATATGCCCCGCCGGTGTCCAGCGCCCGCTGAAAGGCCAGCAGCTCCATGGCGCCGGTGGCGTCCTCCAGAGTGATATAGGCCATCAGACTGTTGTTCCGGGTCGCCCGGGTGCGGGTGGCGCTGATTGCCCCGGCCACCACGATGATCCTGCCGTCCGGGTAGCGCTCTCCGGTGTTTTCGCCGCTGTGGTCGGCCAAAATCGCCCCGATGGGCACCGCGCCGGCGCGTTTTGCCAGGGCGGCGTATTCATCCATGGGGTGGCCGGACAGGTACAGGCCGGTGGTCTCCTTTTCCATGACCATCCGCTCCCGGAGAGAAAACTCCTCCACCTGGGGCAGCACCAGCTCGCTGCTGGGGCTTTCCGGACTGTCCTCCATATCGAACAGCCCCATCTGTCCCTCCACATTTTTCCGTCCCTCGGCGGCGATGCCCTCCAGCACCGTTTCCGCCACCATCAGCAGCGCCCGGCGGGTATAGCCCATGCTGTCAAAGGCCCCGGCGCGGATCAGACTTTCCAGCGCCCGGCGGTTCAGATCCCGGCCGTGCATCCGGCGGCAGAAGTTCTCGAAGCCGGTGAACGCGCCGTTTTCCTCCCGCTCCTGCATCAGGGACCGGATAAAGCCCCGGCCGATGCCCTTGATGGCCACCAGACCGAAGCGGATATCCTCCCCCGCCACGGTAAAGTCCGCATCGGATTCGTTTACATCCGGCGGCAGAAGCCGAATCCCCAGCTCCCGGCATTCGGCGATGTACTCGGCCACCTTGGTGCTGCTGTCCAGAACGCTGGTCAGCAGCGCCGCCATGTACTCCCGGGGATAGTGGGCTTTCATATAGGCCGTGCGGTAGCTGACGATGGCATAGCTGACCGCGTGAGCCTTGTTAAAGGCATAGTTGGCAAAGTCCAGAATCTCGTCATAAATGCTCTCCGCCACCGCCGCCGGAATTCCCCGCGCCACCGCGCCGGGAATGTTCCGTTCCGGATCGCCCCGGACAAAGGCGATGCGCTCCGCATCAATGACCGCGTGCTTTTTCTTGCTCATGGCGCGGCGGATCATGTCCGCCTGTCCCAGAGAAAAGCCCGCCAGGCGGCGGAAGATTTCAATGACCTGCTCCTGATAGACAATGCAGCCATAGGTCACGCACAAAATCGGCTCCAGGGCGGGATGCTTGTAGGTGATCTTGCTGGGGTCGGCGGAGCACTCCAGAAAGCGGGGAATGCTGTCCATGGGGCCGGGGCGGTACAGGGCGATCACGGCGGTGATATCTTCAATGCTCCGGGGCTTCAGTCCCACGCACACGCCGGTAATGCCGCTGCTTTCCAGCTGGAACACGCCCACCGTCCGCCCGGCGGAGAGCATTTCAAACACCTTGGGGTCGTCCTCGGGGATCTCCTCCACCCGGAAGTCCGGCTCCCGGCGGCGCACCAGCACCGCCGCGTCCTCCAGCACCGTCAGGTTGCGCAGCCCCAGAAAATCCATTTTCAGCAGCCCCAGCTCCTCCAGCGTGGTCATAGGGAACTGGCAGACCACGGATTCGTCGTTTTTCGCCAGGGGGACATATTCATACAGGGGGCGCTCCGTGATGACAACACCGGCGGCGTGGGTGGAGGCGTGCCTGGGCATTCCCTCCAGCGCCCGGGCGGTGTCGATCAGCTGGTGCAGGCGCGGGTCGGTGTCGTAAAACTCTTTCAGGGGCTTGGAAAGGCGCAGCGCCTCGTCCAGGGTCATGTTCAGAGCGGCTGGCACCTGCTTGGCCACCGCGTCCGTTTCCGCATAGCTGACATTCAGCGCCCGTCCCACATCCCGGATGGCCGCCCGGGCGGCCATGGTGCCGAAGGTGACGATCTGCGCCACATGATCCTTGCCGTATTTTTCCGTGACATAGTCGATGACCTCGCCCCGGCGGTTGACGCAGAAGTCGATGTCGATATCCGGCATACTCACCCGCTCCGGGTTGAGAAAGCGCTCAAAATACAGGCTGTACTTGGCCGGGTCCACATCCGTAATGCGCAGGCAGTAGCTGACCAGACTGCCCGCCGCGGAGCCGCGCCCCGGCCCCACCGGAATGCCCCGGCTTTTGGCAAAGGCGATAAAGTCCGAGACGATGAGGAAATAATCCACAAAGCCCATGCTGGCGATCGTCCCCAACTCGAACTCCAGCTGCTGCCGCTGCTCCGGCGTTCCCGCGCCATAGCGCTGGCGGAAACCCTCCAGACACAGCTTGTGCAGGTAGGAAGCGCTGTCCGTTTCCCCCTCCGGCAGCTGGAAGCGGGGCAGATGATAGTGGCCGAATTCAAAATCAAAGCTGCATTTTTCCGCGATCTCCGCCGTCACGGCCAGCGCCTCCGGCAGGTCGGGAAACAGCTCCGCCATTTCCGCCTCGCTTTTCAGGTAAAATTCCTCCCCCTGAAAGCGCATCCGCCCCGGCTCGTCCACGGTTCTGCCTGTCTGGATACACAAGAGCACATCCTGGTTGTGGGCGTCTTTTTTTTCCAGATAATGGGCGTCGTTGGTCAGCACCAGGGGGATGCCCGTATCCGCACTCAGGCGGCGCAGCTGCTCCGCCACGGCCAGTTCCTCCGGAATGCCGTGGTGCTGGATCTCCAAATAAAAATCCCCGGGGGCGAACATATCCCGCAGCTCCAGCGCCTTTTCCCGGGCGGCGGCATAGTCCCCGGCCAGCAGCAGCTGGGGGATCGCCCCGGCCAGACAGCCGGACAGGCAGACCAGCCCCTCGCTGTGCTGCGCCAGCAGCTCCCAGTCGATGCGGGGCTTGATATAAAAGCCATCCAGAAAGCCCCGGCTGACCAGATAGCAGAGGTTCCGGTAGCCCTGCGCATTTTTGCACAGCAGCACCAGATGGGTATAGGCGCTCTCCCGCTCGCTGGCACGGTTCCGGCGGTCGCCGGGGGCGACATAGACCTCGCAGCCGATGATGGGCTTGATCCCGGCTTTCTGCATGGCTTTGTAAAAAGCGACCACGCCGTACATCACGCCGTGGTCGGTAATGGCAATGGCATCCTGCCCCAACGCCTTGAGCCGCTCCGCCATGGCGTCGATCCGGCAAGCGCCGTCCAGCAGACTGTATTCCGTATGTACATGAAGATGCGCAAAGGACACGGCAGTGCCTCCTTTTTTGTTTTTTGCCGCAGACGCGGCGCGGGAAAGCCCCGGATGCGGGGCTTTCCTTGGTTTCGCTTGACTTGATACTTTCCGTTTTTCTTATGAGGGATAGCCCACTTCTCCATCATGCGGCAAATCGCGCCAATTTACCATATGGTAGACTTCCCGCCCCTGATATTCCGCTTTTTCTACGATAGACTCTGAAGCAACGCCCATCCCTCCGCAGCCATATTCATGCCACATTGCCTCCGCTTCCGCAAAAGTCAGGCCATAGTTGGGCTGCCGGTCTACATATGCATAATCCGTACAGAGCACCCGGTAGCGACCATTTCCCAAATCATACAATTCCAAGATGATCGCCACTAGTTCTGCGCCCTGTCCTTCTCCTATACGATAAAATCCATCCTGATAGTTTATAGTGTAGATTCCATCACTCGTCTGTGTCGTTTCTCTGACCACTGTTTTCTCGCCGATATAGCGCTGTACGGCATAGTCCACCACTGCGGGATCAACCAAAATATCATGCGTATAGTACAAATCGGTTGTTGGCACACGGGTAACCAGATCTTCATAGATAGCATAGGTAAAACCAAACCAGATCAAATCCCCGTTGCTCGCCGTCTCCCGGTCAAACTGTCTGGTATGTGCATCGTTAAATTGGCTTATTGTCTCCTGTATCTCCCGCCGCTGTTCCCGGCTGATGCTGTCCACAATGTTCAGCTGGAACTGCTTGCGCCAGCCGGGGTTCTGGAGCCGCACGGCGATGGCCGCAGCCTGGGCGCGGGTGAACAGGTCGTCCGGGGCAAAGGTACCCTTGCTGTCGTTTCCGGTGAGTACGCCCGCCCGGTAAAGGGAGAAAATTTCCGGCGCATAGGGATGCCCGGCGTCCACATCCGGCAGACAGGTGACCCGGTTTTGCTCCGACAGCTCTTTTTTCGGCAGGCTCCGGGCAAACAGCGCCGCCACCTGGCTCCGGCGGATGGGCTGGTCATAGTTGGAAATGGATATTCCCGTCAGCAGACCGCTTTTCCGGGCATAGTCCACATAGCTCTGGTACCAGGGGCGAGAATCGGAAAAGTTCTTTCCGTCCCCCAGCTTCTGCCGGTGCAGCCGCGCCGCCATGGTCACGGCCTGCGCCGCGGTCATGGTGTCATCCGGGGCAAAGTGCGTTCCGTCCACGCCCACCATCAGGCCGCTTTTGGCCGCCTGATACACCGATGTGGCATACCAGGCATTGTCCGTCACATCCGCAAAACGCGCCGCCTGGGGCGCGGGGACTTCCTGGGCTTCCGCCGTGGGCGCTGCGCCGGAAACACAGCCCATCAGCACCAGCAGCACCGCTGCCAGTCCGGGCAGCCCCCACTTTTTTCCGTTCTTTTTCCGTTTCAACCGATCTCCCCCATACATTCTTTTTCTCATTTCCCCTGTTTTCCCCGTTTTCTCAGCCCTCGGTCTGCGCTGCGCCCTGGGCGCACAGCTGCATCAGCTTGCGCAGGCGGTGGCTCAGGCAGCTTTTGGACACCGGCGGGTCAGACAGGCTCGCCAGATCCGCCAGACTGGCGGCGGGGTTGGCGATGCGCAGCAGCGCCGTTTCCTGCAATTTCTGGGGCAGGTTTTCCAGCCCCAGAGTCTGCTCCAGCCGCCGGATGGCCTCCAGCTGCTCCATGGCCGCGGCGACAATCTTGTCCGCGTTGGCGTTGTCGCAGTTGACCCGGCGGTTGATGGTATTGCGCATATCCTTTTCTGTTTTGGCAGCCATGATCTCCATGGCGGAAAGGGAGGCGCCCAGGGTGGTGAGCAGATCCTCGATGGCCTCGGACTGCTTGAAATAGACCACATAATTTCCCGCGCGGGTGGTCTCCTTGGGCGAAAAGCCCATTTCCAGCAAAATGGAATAGGTCTCCCGGCTGACGCTCCGGTGGTCGGTAACCAGTTCCAGATGGTAGTTCTTGTCCGGGCTGGTCACGCTGCCCCCGGCCAAAAACGCCCCCCGGACAAAGGCCGCCCGGCAGCAGTCCTCCTCCAGCACGCCCAGATTGACATGGTGGGAGACGGTGCTGCCCGGGTCATAGCCATACTTCGCCCAGACTGCGGCGATCTTTTCCGGCGCGTCCAGAATAAAGCTCAGCTTTCCGGTTTTCCCCGGGCCGCTGATGTGGTCAAACTCCAGATCAAAGCTCCGGCGGAACAGGCGGGGCAGCCGCTCGGTCAGCGCCTGATTGCCCGTCACGATGCGGATCTCCTGCCCGGTAAAGGTGTTGGCATACAGCAGCACGCCATAGGCCTCCGCCACCGCGCAGCAATCCCGCCGCAGGGGAACCCGGCACATTTCCGTTTTTACCTCATAGGAAAAAGACATAAGCAACACCTCAGGCGTCCGCCTGCGGCGGCGCGATCATCCCATAAATTTTCGTGGGCGACACATTCCAGAACAGCTGCAGCAGCTCTCTGGCCAGCCGCTCCGGGTCATGGCGCACCCGGCCGTCGCGGAAATCCGCCACCGGCGCCGTGAGCATCCGCACGCCCAACCGCTCCACCTCCCGGGTGTCCAGCACGGTGGGGCTTGCGCCCTCCTGCCGGTAGCGGAGGCAGATCTCCTCCGGCACTGGCGTGCTGTTGGCAAGGCAGTAGTCAAACAGTCTGCCCACGCCGTGACACTGCAGCGCCCGCACATGGTCGGAGGCCGTATAGCCCTCCGTTTCCCCGTCCTGGGTCATCACATTGAGGATATAGACCCGCAGCGCCTGGGACTGCGCCACGGCCTCTGAAACACCCTCCACCAGCAGGTTGGGGATAATGCTGGTGTACAGACTGCCGGGTCCCAGAATGATCATATCCGCCCGCTGGATAGCCGCCAGACTTTCCGGCAGCGCCGAGGGGGCGGCAGGCTCCATGCGCATCCGGCGGATGTGGCAGTCCTTTCCTTTTTTATAATCCGTAATGCAGGTCTCGCCCCGGACGGCGCAGCCGTCGTCGAATTCCGCCACCAGGCGCACATTCTCCGTTGTCACCGGCAGTACCCGGCCGGTGATGGCCAGCACCTCGCTCATTTTGGCAACGGCCTGGTCAAAGCTGTCGCACATCCCGTACAGCGCCGCCAGAAACAGATTGCCGAAGCACTGCCCCTTCAGCCGCCCCTCCGGGAAGCGATAGGCCAGCAGGTCGGCCATGGTCTGCTCCGTGTTGGCCAGCGCCTGCAAACAGTTGCGGATGTCCCCCGGCGGGGGCATTCCCAGTTCATCCCGCAGCACGCCGGAGCCGCCGCCGTCATCGGACATGGTGACGATGGCCGTCAAGTCCGAGGTATAACGCTTTAGCCCCCGCAGCAGGGTATTCAGCCCGGAGCCGCCGCCAATGACCACAATGCGCGGCTGTCCGCGCCATGCTTGGCTTGGTATCGCCATATCCTCATGCACCCTTTTCCATATCCCGTGTGACCAGGCGGGAGGCATAGCCCTCGCTCTCGGCAAACTCCGCAAGGGCGTTGGCAATGGCCACCGAGCGATGCTTGCCGCCGGTGCAGCCCACGGCGATAGTCAGGCTGTGCTTGCCCTCGTCCACATAGCGGGGCAGCAGAAAGCCCACCAGCCCGGTCAGATAGCGCAAAAACTCCTGAG
Source organism: bacterium (assembly GCA_963595735.1). Taxonomy (GTDB): domain Bacteria; phylum Bacillota; class Clostridia; order Oscillospirales; family Oscillospiraceae; genus CALWOS01. Next base: position 8,867 of record CAVBJJ010000016.1, on the reverse strand, counting down.
TATCCCGGTGGCGGAAGATAAAGTCCCGCACCTCCGGCACCAACCCGGTCTTGTCCCGCAGCTCCTGCACATAATAGGGGTTGGGCAAAAAGCGTACATCAAAGACCAGGTCCGCCTCGATGGGCAGCCCGTATTTGAAGCCAAAGGCCATCACATTTACCTGCATGGGACGGCGGGCGTCCGGGCTGAAAAACAGCCGGTACAGCTCCTTTTGCAGCTGTCCCAGGGTCAGGGGCGAGGTGTTGATCACATAGTCCGCCCGCTCCCGGATCGGCGCAAGGGTGATCCGCTCCTGCTCAATGGCCTTTTCGATGGAGCCGGTTTTCTCCAGCAGGGGATGCTTGCGCCGGGTCTCCTTGAAGCGCTTGACCAGCGTGGGCAGGTCGGCCTCCATGAACAGGATCTGGTAGCTGCACTCCATCGCCCACAGCTCATCCAGCACCCGGAACAGCTCGTCAAAGCCGTCCCGCTCCCGGATATCCGTCACCAGCGCCACGCGCTCGTAGCGCCCCCGGGTGGCCATGCACAGCTCCGCAAACTTGGGCAGCAGCGCCACCGGCATATTGTCCACACAGTAAAATCCAAGATCCTCCAGCAGATCCGCCGCGCGGCTCTTGCCCGCGCCGGACATTCCGGAGATGATTAAAAATTCCATAGCTCTGTTTCCTTTTCTCAGCACTCGGGCAGGATGATCTTCACTTCCGGCTCCAGCTCCACGCCGGTGGCCTGCCGCACCTGCTCCTGCACATATTCCATTACCGCCAGCACATCGGAAAAGCTGGCGTTTCCGGCATTGACCACAAAGCCGGCGTGCTTTTCACTGACCATGGCGTCGCCTACCCGGTAGCCCTTCAGGCCGCACTGGTCGATCATCGCGGCGGCATAGCCGGTGGCCGGGCGCTTAAAGGTGCTGCCGGCGGAGGACAGCTCCAGGGGCTGGCTGCTGCGGCGCTTTTCCGCCAGCTCCTTCATCCGGGCACGGATCTCCGCCGGGTCGCCGGGCTGCAGCCGCAGCTGCGCGCCCAAAATCACCGCGTCCGTGTCGGAAAACACGCTGCGGCGATAGGCAAAGCCCAGCTCCTCTGCCGGCAGGCGGAAGCGCTCCTGGTCGCTGTCCAGAAAATCCACCGCCGTGACCACATCCCGCATCTCGCCGCCGTAAGCGCCGGCATTCATGGCCACCGCGCCGCCCAGAGTGCCGGGAATACCGTGGGCAAACTCCAGCCCGCTCAGCCCCCACTCCGCCGCGGTCGTGGCCAGCTTTGCCAGCGTCACGCCCGCCTCCGCATACAGGCCGGTGTCATCCAGCCGGGTGATCTGGCTCAGCCCCTCCCCCAGCTTGATGACGAACAGATCCAGCGGCGCGTCCGAGATCAGAAGATTGGTGCCCTTGCCGATCAGCAGCGGCTCCACAGCAAAGGAGGCCAGCAGCTGACAGAGATATTCCAGCTCCTCCTGTCCCTTGGGCAACGCCAGCGCCGCGGCCGGCCCGCCGATGCGGAAGGAGCAGTGCCGGGACAGCGGCTCGTTTTGTAACAGCTCCAGCTCCGGCATTTCTTTCTGGATCTGGCGAATAACGGTGGAAAGTTTCATGGATATCCTCCGGAAAATATAAAATATGGTTGCCGAGGCAGGCTTCTTAAAACCCGCCGGCGTTGATGGCGGCGTCGTGGTGCTGCGCCAAAATCTCTGCGGCGTTGTAGCCCGCGTTTTTCTGGCGGTTGTTCATGGCCGCCAGCTCCAAAATCACGGCCAGATTCCGGCCGGGCGCCACGGGAATAGTCACCTGGGGCAGCTTGACGCCCAGAATTTCGGTGTACTGGGTGTCCAGTCCCAACCGGTCATAGACTTTGTTTTCGTCCCATTTGATCAGGTTCACAACCATGTCAATAGAGCCGGAAGGCTTTACCGCGCCGATGCCGAACAGATGCCGCACATCCACCACGCCAATGCCCCGCAGTTCCATGTAATAGCGGATCATCTCCGGCGCCGCGCCCACCAGACGGCTGGCAGAAACGCTGCGGATCTCCACCGCGTCGTCCGCGATCAGCCGGTGACCGCGCTTGATCAGCTCCAGCGCCGTTTCGCTTTTGCCCACACCGCTGTCGCCGGTGATGAGCATTCCCTCGCCATACACCTCCACGAGAACACCGTGGATGGTGGAGCGGGGCGCCAGATGGCGATTGAGCGCGGTGGTCAGGCGGCTCATGCTCTCCGAGGTGTTCCGGTCGGTGAACAGCAGAGGTACGCCGTAGCGCTCCGCGGCCTCCTTCAGCTCCTCCATGACCTCCGCCGTGTTGGATACGACCATGGCCGCCGGATGCCGGGAAAACAGCGCGTCCACCCGCATTTTCCGCTCGCCCTCGTCCAGACTGCACAGATACGCCCACTCCATTTTTCCGAAGATCAGAATGCGCTTGGAGTCAAAATAGTCATAGAATCCGGTCAGCGCCAGACCGGGACGGGTCAGCACGGAAACACTGATGAGGATCTCCTCATAGTCCTCCGGTTTGTAGATCACTTCCAGCTCCAGTTCTTTTTCCAGGGTCTCCAGCTTTACGGCATATTTTCCCATACCAGCACCTCCGAAATCTTATGCATTTTCTGCCTGTCTCCCGCCCGGCAAACCCGTTTTTTTCGGCCTTTGCGGCGGGAACACTCTTACTTTATATTGTATATGGCACGGCGGGATTTTTCAAGCCGTTTTCCCCATTCTTCCCGGCCGGAGAAAAACTTTTCCCATTTGGGAAAGGAATCTGAAAAAAATGCTTGCATTTTCTGCTGATATCTGTTATGCTAGTAAAGCTATTTTGATAGACTATCATGCAAGGAGGTGCGGCAGTAAAATGGCAAAGTGTGAGTTTTGCGACAAGGGTATGAGTTTTGGCATTCAGGTCAGCCATTCCCATCGTCGTTCCAATCGTACTTGGAAGCCCAATGTCAAGCGCGTCAAGGCAATTGTGGACGGCAGCCCCAAGCACGTTTATGCGTGTACCCGTTGCCTCCGCAGCGGCAAGGTTGAGCGCGCAGTGTAAGCTGCGTGACCAACGCCTTATAACACGAAACAAAGACTTTCTGCCTTTGGCAGAAGGTCTTTTGTTTTTTGCCGCAAACAACCCGGTGTATATACAAAAAAGCTGTACGGGACAAGCGTCCTGTACAGCTTTTGGTTTTTAGAAAAACAGACTTATGCCTCAGCTTGTCAAAAAAGTCTTGAACTTTTTTGACTTCGCTTATCCGCCGAGTATTTTGGCTAAGCCAAAATACTGTGGGAAAGCCCAGAGGGGCTTTCTGCGGCGGTTTATCGGATTGAGGCGGGTCTTGACCCCCTCAAACTCCCCCGCTGCTGCGGAGTTTTCGCTAGCCGACTGTTTTTCAACAGCCTCAGGCTTATGCCTGCTTATTAGCGTTGATCTTCACGCCGGGGCCCATGGTGCTGGCGGTCACGCAGCTGCGGATGTACTGACCCTTGGCAGCGGCGGGCTTGGCCTTGATGATCGCACCGATGAGGGTGTTGTAGTTCTCCACCAGCTTGTCGGCACCGAAAGAAACCTTGCCGATGGGGCAGTGGATGATGTTGGTCTTGTCCAGACGGTACTCGATCTTACCGGCCTTGGCTTCGCTGACAGCGCGAGCCACATCGGGGGTAACGGTACCGGCCTTGGGAGAGGGCATCAGGCCCTTGGGACCCAGAACCTTACCCAGGCGGCCAACGGTACCCATCATGTCGGGGGTAGCGATGACCGTGTCGAACTCGAACCAGTTCTCACCCTGAATCTTCTGCACCAGCTCCTGGCCGCCGGCGTAATCCGCGCCTGCTGCCAGAGCGGCATCGACCTTGTCCTCCTTGCAGAAGACCAGCACGCGGGAAGTCTTACCGGTGCCGTGGGGCAGCACGATGGCGCCGCGAACCTGCTGGTCGGCGTGACGGCTGTCCACACCCAGCTTCACATGGAGCTCGACGGTCTCATCGAACTTGGCCTTGCTGGTCTTGACGACCAGAGCAAAGGCCTCGGCGGGGTCATACTGCTGGGCTTTATCAATGAGCTTTTCGCTCTCTTTGTAATTTTTACCTCTAAACACTTGTGTGTATCCTCCTTAATTATGTGGTTCGTCGGATGGAAATATCCTCCCACGGGGACGCGCCGGGGAAATTAGTCGCCGACTACAACGCCCATGCTGCGGCAGGTACCCGCGATCATGCTCATAGCAGACTCGATGCTGCTGCAGTTGAGATCCTTCATCTTGGTCTCGGCGATCTTGCGGACATCTTCCTTGCTGATGGTGGCGACTTTGTCTTTCTGAGGCACGCCGGAGGCGGTCTCGATACCGCAGGCCTTCTTGATGAGCAGGGCTGCGGGAGGGGTCTTGGTGATAAAAGTAAAGCTGCGGTCGGCATAGACCGTGATGACAACGGGGATCATCATGCCCATGTCGCCCTTTGTGCGCTCGTTAAAATCCTTGGTGAACTGGGCGATATTCACACCGTACTGACCAAGGGCAGGACCGACAGGGGGGGCGGGAGTCGCCTTACCTGCGGGAACCTGGAATCTGACATATCCAACAACTTTCTGTGCCACTGTTGTGCACCTCCAAAATTCAAATAAAAACTAAGCGGCCGGCTTACCTGCCGCCGGGTTGCGCCCCGCAACGGGGCTTGTCCACGGAGGGATCAGTCCTTGACAAGCTCGACCTGATCCAGCTCCAGATCCACCGGGGTCTCCCGGCCGAACATGGACACGACCACGCGCACGCGGTCCTTTCCGGGCTCCAGCTCTTCCACAACGCCGAAGAAGCCGTCCAGCGGGCCGTCAACGACCTTGACGGAGTCTCCGACTTCGTAGCCGACGGTGATCTCGTGACGCTCCACGCCCATGGCCTCCACTTCCTCATCGGAGAGGGGCTCGGCCTTGCCGGCGCTGCCCACGAATCCGGTAACACCACGAACATTGCGCACCAGATGCCAGCTTTCGTCGGTGAGGATCATCTTCACCAGAACATAACCGGGGAAAAGCTTGCGCTCCACGGTTTTCTCACCGGCCTCGGTGTGCTCGATGACGGTTTCCAGCGGAATATTGACCGTTTCGATCAGATGCTGCATCCGGCGGTTTTCCACCGCCTTGAGGATCGCAGTCGCAACGGCATTTTCATAGCCGGAATAGGTATGGATCACATACCATCTTGCAGTTTCAGCCATGATGCCTTACCCTGCCAGCTGGATCAGCAGCTTCACGCCGGTACCTGCCAGCGTATCGAAGCCCCAGATCACGACGGCGGCAACTGCCATAACGAGCAGCGCCACACCGGTGTTCTTTGCAGTCTGCTGGGGAGTCGGCCACACGACCTTTTTCAGTTCGGTGCGCATATCCCGAAACCAGCGGGAAATACGCTTGCCGAGGCTGGGTTTTCCAGTCTCACGCTTAACGGGCGCAGTACTGGTCTCACGCTTTTCGTTTGCCATTCTTACTGCCTCCCTGATTTATTTGGTCTCGCTGTGCACGGTGTATTTGCGGCAGAACGGGCAGAACTTGTTCAGCTCCAGACGGTCAGGGGTATTCTTCTTGTTCTTGACCGTGTCATAGTTCCGCTGCTTGCACTCATTGCATCTGAGGGTAACTTTAACGCGCATATTTTCGGCACCTCCTTTAAAATTTGACCCTTGTGGGGGTCAGTTGCCTCCCTGTATGGGCTGGCAGCTTTGCTGGGCGATTTTTGCGCACCAAAACAAACCTGCCAATGGACAGGTAGGAATACTATACCACAAAAACCCTGTCCGGTCAACAGTTTTTTGCGCTTTCTCCGGCGTTGGGGGGAAATGGAAAAAGGCGCCCGAATGGACGCCTTTTTTCATAAATCTTTATTCTTCCTCCAGCTCCCGCAGCCAAATATCCCGGCAGGCATCGGAGGGCATTCGCCAATCCCCCCGGGGAGACAGGCACAGGCTGCCCACCTTGGGGCCGTCCGGCAGGCAGGAGCGCTTGAACTGCTGGCCGAAAAAACGCCGGATAAAGGTGCGCAGCCAGTGCAGGATCGTGTCGCGGTCAAAGCTGCCGGCAAACACATATTCCGCCAGGCGCAGCACCTTTTTCGGCGGAAAGCCCCAGCGGATCAGATAGTACAGGAAGAAATCGTGCAGCTCATAAGGCCCCACCAGATCCTCCGTTTTCTGGCTGATCTCGCCGTTTTCCGCCGGCAGCAGCTCCGGACTGACCGGGGTGTCCAGCACATCCCGGAGCGTTTCCGCCAGCGTGGGCACGCCGCAGCTGTCCGCCACATACTGCACCAGATGGCGCACCAGTGTTTTGGGAACGCCGGTGTTCACGCCGTACATACTCATGTGATCGCCGTTATAGGTCGCCCAGCCCAGCGCCAGCTCGCTGAGATCACCGGTGCCGATGACGATACCCGACACGGCGTTGGACAGATCCATCAGCACCTGGGTGCGCTCTCTGGCCTGCCCGTTTTCAAAGACCACATTGTGATCGTCGTAATCGTGGCCGATATCCCGGAAGTGGAGCCGCACACTCTCCCCGATATCGATCTGCCGCATTTCCACGCCCAAACTCTCGCCCAGCTTCCAGGCGTTGGAACGGGTGCGGTCAGTGGTGCCGAAGCAGGGCATGGTCACGGCCAGAACATTTTTCCGGGGCAGCCCCAGCCGGTCAAAGGCACGCACGGTGACCAGCAGCGCCAGAGTGGAATCCAGCCCGCCGGACAGACCGATGACCACCCGCTTGCAGCCGGTGTGCTCCAGACGCTTGCACAGCCCCAGGCTTTGCAGACTTAAGATCTTTTCGCAGCGGCTTGCCCGCAGCGCCGGATCTGCCGGCACAAAGGGATTGCGGGCAAAGCGCCGGGTCAGAGGCGTTTCCGTCAGCTCGCCGCCCCAAAAGCTACGCCGATAGGCCGTTTCCGGCGTGGGAAAGGTGCCCATCCGGCGGCGCTCCTGATCCAGCCGGTGGACATCCACCTCCGCCGCGATCAGGCCGCTTGTCTCCTCCGACTGCGCCAAGATGGAACCGTTTTCGCAGATCATGTCATGGCCGGTAAAGACCAGGTCGGTACTGCTTTCTCCCTTTCCGGCACTGGCGTATACATAGGCCGCCGCCAAACGGGCGCTCTGCTGGGAAACCAGGCTGCGGCGGTACTCATCCTTGGTGACCAGCTCGTTGCTGGCGGAGAGGTTGACAATGACCGTTGCCCCGTGGAGGGCGTGACGGCTGGAGGGCGGGCAGGGCACCCACAGATCCTCGCACAGCTCGCAGGCGACCCGCAGCTCCGGCAGCCTGCTATGGCAGAACAGCTGGTCGGTACCGAACACGGTCTCCACACCGCGCACGGTAATCGGCTCCGTTTTGGCCGGGGCGGGCTGGAAACGGCGGCGCTCATAAAACTCCCCATAATTGGGAATGTGGCTTTTGGGAACCAGCCCCAGCAGCCGCCCCTCGTACAGGGCGGCGGCGCAGTTATACAAAGCCCCGTCCACCGCCACCGGCAGCCCCGCGAATACCAGAAGATCCATGCCACGGCTTGCCTGCTTCAGGCGCAGCAGCCCTTCCCAGGCGCTGTCCAGCAGGCTGCGGCTGAGGAACAGATCCTCACAGGTGTAGCCCGTCAGGCAAAGCTCCGGCAGCACCAGCAGCTTTGCGCCCACGGCAGCGGCCTGCTCCATAGCGCGCAGCGCCGCGGCGGTGTTATATTCCGGCTCCGCCACCCGGATCTCCGGCGTGGCCGCCGCCAGCTTGACAAATCCATGCTGCATAACAATTCCCTTTCTTGCCCGCTGCACAGCTTGGCTGCGCGGCGGCTTTTGCACTTCAAATTTCTTTGGATATGTATAACCCCAAAGCCCCCGACGGGGCTTTGGGGTTTGGTATATGACTTTTACGCGCCTGCGGTCTCCTCCGGCTGTTCAAACTCCAGCAGAGAGGAATCAAAATACTGCAAGATCGCGCCCCGCGTGAGTATATAGTGCTCCGCGTCCACGGACACCAGCACCTTGCCGTCCGGGGTGACGGTGGCCTGCTCCTCCCCCTCCAGCGCCGGGAACACGCTTTTTTCCAGCTCCTGCACCAGCGCCTGGGGGTGCGCCGCATAGTAGGCGGTGTCCTCGGGGGGCTGGTACCCCTTGATGGGATCGCGGTTGTGGGTAAAGCACAGCACCGTTACGATCACGCCCAGCGCCAGCAGCAGAACGCAGCCCACCGGGCGGATCTTTTTGACAAAATCCTGTCCTGCCGTCATATCAGAACGCCAGCTTTTCTTCCAGGTAGGCCTTCACCTGATCCACAGGGATGCGCACCTGCTCCATGCTGTCGCGCTCGCGGATGGTCACGCAGTGATCCGCCGGGGTCTTGTCGTCGCCCACGGTCTGGAAGTCCACCGTGATGCAGAAGGGCGTGCCGACCTCATCCTGGCGGCGATAGCGCTTGCCGATAGAACCGGCGTCGTCATAGTCCACCATGAAGTACTTGCTCAGCTCCGCCTGGATCTCCCGACCCTTGTCCGCCAGCTTTTTGCTCAGGGGCAGCACCGCACACTTGTAGGGCGCCAGCGCCGGATGCAGACGCAGCACCGTGCGCACATCGTTTTTCTCCGCGTCCACCACTTCCTCGTCATAGGCGTCCACCAGGAAGGCCAGGGTCACGCGATCCGCACCCAGGGACGGCTCGATCACATAGGGAATGTAATGCTCGCCGCTTTCCTGATCAAAGTAGGTCTGATCCTTGCCGGAGGTGGTCTGGTGGGCGGTCAGGTCAAAGTCCGTGCGGCTGGCAACGCCCCACAGCTCGCCCCAGCCAAAGGGGAAAGCGAACTCAAAGTCCGTGGTGGCGTTGGAATAGTGGCTCAGCTCCTCCGGGTCGTGG
>CAVBJJ010000015.1:20157-41465 GCA_963595735.1 bacterium | reverse complement strand
CGGCTTCGGAATCACACCGAATCATGCCTTACGGCTCGTGGGCTATACCACCGGTGGGGAATTGCACCCCGCCCCGAAAATCTTATCTTCTGTTTGGCTGCATTATAGCACAAATTTTCCGTCTGTCAAGACCTTGTGGGCAAAACCTGGTTCAGAAAAAAGTCCGCTGCACTACTTTGCGGGAACAAAGCTGTTGTAAATAGACTTGATGGCGGTTTCAAAATCATCATTTCTCACGCCGATGATGATGTTCAGCTCGGAAGAGCCCTGGTCGATCATGCGCACATTGACCTGGGCGTCCGCCAGTGCGGAGAACAGCTTGCCGGCGGTACCGCTGGCGGAACGCATCCCGCGTCCCACAACGGCGATCAGCGCCAGATCCGACTCGATCTCCACGGAATCCGGCTTTGCCAGACGGTGGATGGCGGAAATGACCCGCTGCTCTTTGCTCATGAACTCGTCCTCGTGTACCACGATGGTCATGGTGTCAATGCCGGAGGGCATATGCTCAAAGGAAATGTCGCTGTCCTCCAGCGCCTGCAGCACCTTGCGGCCAAAGCCGACCTCGGAATTCATCATGCTCTTGGTGATCAAAATGGCACAGAAGCCCTTTTTACCGGCAATGCCGGTGACGACATAATCCGGTTTTTGCGCCGTGCTCTCCACGATCCAGGTACCCTCGTCCTGGGGACGGTTGGTGTTGCGGATATTGATGGGAATGCCGCAGTGCCGCACTGGGAAAATCGCCTCCTCGTGGAGCACGGAAGCGCCCATGTAGGACAGCTCGCGCAGCTCACGATAGGTGATGAACTTGATGCCGGCGGGGTTTTCCACAATGCGGGGATCGGCCACCAGAAAACCGGAAACATCCGTCCAGTTTTCGTAAATATCCACCCGCGCCGCCTGGGCGACCACGGAACCGGTCACATCGGAGCCGCCCCGGGAAAAGGTCTTGACGCGGCCATCCTTGCCGCAGCCATAAAAGCCGGGGATCACCGCCCGGGGCGTTTCCTCCAGCCGCTTGCTGAGCACCTTTTCGGTTTTGTAGGTGTTCATGTCGCCCTCTTCGTTGAAGAAGATGACCTCCTGAGCGTCAATGAACTCCATGCCCAGATAAGCCGCCATGATCTTGCCGTTGAGATACTCGCCACGGGAGGCCGTGTAGTCCCGACTGGGCTCCAGACGCAGATGCTCCGCGATCTCCGCAAAGTCCTCGTCCAGGCTGAAGTCGGTCATGCCCAGTCCCTGGATGATCTCATTATACCGCGCCTGAATATCCGCCAGCTGCTGGGTAAAATCCTCCTCTGCGCTGGCCATGGCATAGGCCTTCAGCAGCATATCCGTTACCTTGGTGTCTCCGGAAAAGCGCTTACCGGGGGCAGAGGGCACCACATACACCCGGCTCTCGTCCGCCCGGATGATCTCCGCAACCTTTTTGAACTGCTCCGCGTTGGCCAGAGAACTGCCGCCAAACTTCACTACCTTTTTCATTCTGATTGAACCTCCCTATGATCTCACATGGAATCATGCGTCAATAATAAAATAAAAAGAATAACTTCCATCAGCCAGTTTGTCAAAAAAAGTCCGTGGGCTCTTTTGCCTTCATTTATCCGCCGAGTATTTTGAATCGGTCAAAACACTGTGGGAAAGCCCTCCCGGGCTTTCCGCGGCGGGTTTATGCTGACTGACTGTTTTTTGATAGCCTCCATACACTTTACAGCATTTCCCGAATTTTTCAATAGCAAATTTGTATTTTCTTGAAAATTTTTCGCAGATTCCACCGACAAAAGTACGACACACGCGGACAGTTCGTTCTCTCGCGGACACTGTCTCCCGCACCCGCCCCTGCCGCCCGCCAAATATCGCTTACCATACGAGCGGCGCGATACATAGCTCCGGGAAATTCCGCAAGCCGCGGCCACCTCCCGCTGAGGCATGGGGCTTTTCCCCTGCAAGCCATAGCGCAGGCGAATGACCTTTGCTTCCCTGGGCGTCAGCACCTGCTTTACCAAGCGCCCCAGGTTCTCTGCCGTTTCTCTGGCGCTGATGCGCTCCAGCATATCGTCCTCCTGGCACAGCACATCCATCAAAGAAAGACTGTTCCCCTCTCCGTCCATGTCCAGACTGTCCTCCAGAGAAATGTCCGAGGCCGACTTCCGCTTGCCGCGAAAATGCATGAGAATCTCATTTTCTATACACCGGCTTGCATAGGTGGCAAGTCGTACGCCTTTATCCGGCCGGTAGGTGGAAACGCCTTTGATCAGGCCGATGGTGCCGATGGAGATCAGATCGTCCTGATCGGAGGTCTGGGTATAATACTTTTTCATAATGTGGGTCACCAGACGCAGATTGTGTTCGATCAGCCGGTTTCTGGCCTCCATATCCCCCGCCAGCCAGCGCTCCACCAGCGCCGTTTCCTCCTCCTGTCCCAGGGGCTTGGGGAAAGAGCCGGTATTATTCCCCAGCCGCAGCATCAAAAATGTTCCGCTCACCAGGAGCATGAATGCAGTTGCTAACATTGTTGCAGCCTCCTTTTTGCTTTCTCTGTCAATGTATTCCCTTCTTGCCTGTCTCCATTCCCAGCGCAAGCGCCTCCCTCTTCTCGAATTTTTGGTATGTTTCTCTGTTTTGCAAGGAATTCATCTCGAATTTTTGGAGAAAGTGTGCATCGACAAATACCATAGTACAGTGCTATGATAAGGAAAAAGTTCACATTGCAATTAAAGGATAGAGGTGCAGTTGTCAAGAGTATCTCTGGTGGAAAGACCTTGCAAAGTCGTTGCCAGAGGGAAAGGGGCTGCTGCCGAAGGGAAGTGAACCTGCAATTCCTGCCCTGGTCAGGCGAATAAGATTCGTTTGATTGTCGCATCTGCGGAGAGCTATGTATTAGTTGTTTGTTGTTTTCGCCCGGGGCGGAAAGGACATTTCGATTATTACAAAGCTGATGCAAATGCATCGGCTTTTTCCTTTTTGAACAAATCCAAAACATGAGGAGACGAAACATCATGACCGCAAATCCCATTTTCCGCGGTGTTGCCACCGCCCTGATCACTCCCCTGACGGAAAACGGCGTGGATTACGATGCCACTGCCCGGCTGATCGATTGGCAGATCGCCGAGGGCGTCAACGCGCTGGTCATTGCCGGCACCACCGGCGAAGGCCCCACCCTCTCCGATGCGGAGCACCGCGAGCTGCTGCGCTTTGCCGTGGAGCACATCGCCGGCCGCATCCCGGTGATCGCCGGTACCGGCTCCAACGACACGGCATATGCCATCGAGCTGACGAAATTCTCCTGCGATGTCGGGGCGGACGCCATGCTGGTGGTCACACCCTATTACAACAAAGCCACCCAAAAGGGTCTGGTGAAAATGTACTCCGCCATTGCGGACGCCTCCACCAAGCCCCTGATTTTGTATAATGTTCCCTCCCGCACCGGGGTGAACATCGAGCCGGCCACTTATGCGGAGCTGGCCAAGCATCCCATGATCCGCGGCATCAAGGAAGCCAGCGGCAACCTCTCCAAGTTTGTGGAGACCGCTGCGCTGGTGGGAGATCAAATTGACATTTTCTCCGGCAACGATGACCAGATCGTTCCCATTCTGTCCATGGGTGGCGCCGGTGTAATCTCCGTGCTGTCCAATGTCATGCCCGCCAAAACCGTGGAAATGTGCGATCGTTTCTTCCGTGGCGATGTGGCCGGCAGTGCCTCGCTGCAATGTCAGCTTTTGCCGCTGACCAATGCCCTGTTCAGCGAGGTCAACCCCATCCCCGTCAAGGCCGCTATGGCCGCCATGGGCTGGTGCGAGAACTATCTCCGCCTGCCCCTGACCCCCATGGAGCCTGACCACGAGGCCGTGCTGCTGGAGCTGATGCGGGAACAGAAGCTGATTTAATAGACAATTGAATTTATTATATTTTAGAAAAGAGGTTGTATCATGAGAATCGGAATTTATGGTTACGGCAACATCGGCAAGGCCGTGGAGTGCGCAGCAAAGCAGAATCCGGACGCTGAGATCGTCGGCGTGTTCACCCGCCGGGATCCCGCCACGGTCAAGACCCTTACCGCTCTGCCCGTGTATGCCGCAGATCGCGTTGCGGAATTTCAGGACAAGGTGGATGTAATGATCCTCTGCGGCGGCAGCGCCACCGACCTGCCCGTTATCACCCCCGCCATGGCGAAGCTGTTCAATGTCATCGACAGCTTTGACACCCATGCTAACATCCCCACGCATTTTGCCAATGTGGACGCCGCCGCACAGGCCTCCGGCCATCTGGCAGTGATCTCCGGCGGTTGGGACCCCGGAATGTTCTCCCTGAACCGTCTGTATGCCAATGCCATTCTGCCGGACGGAAAGGACTACACCTTCTGGGGCAAGGGCGTCAGCCAGGGTCACTCCGATGCAATTCGCCGCATTGACGGCGTGCAGGACGCCCGACAGTACACCGTTCCCATTCCCGCCGCGCTGGATGCGGTGCGTTCCGGCACCCAGCCCGAGCTGAGCACCCGGGAAAAGCATCTGCGCGAATGCTATGTTGTGGCAAAGCCCGGCGCCGATCTGGCCAAGATCGAGCAGGACATCAAGACCATGCCCAACTACTTCGCCGACTATGACACGACCGTTCACTTTATTTCTCAGGAAGAACTCAACGAAAAGCATGGCAAACTGCCCCACGGCGGCTTTGTTATCCGCAGTGGCAAAACCGGCCTGCACGGCGAGCACACCCACACCATCGAGTACAGCCTAAAGCTGGATTCCAACCCGGAATTCACCGCCAGCGTGCTGGTGGCACTGGCTCGAGCGGTGGATCGGATGTACAAGCGCGGCGTGACCGGCTGCAAGACCATTTTCGACATTGCCCCCGCTGACCTCTCTCCCCTTTCCGGTGAGGAGCTGCGCGCGCATATGCTGTAAATCCGCCCCTCCGGGCAAATTCCCCATGGAATAAATCGCAAAAAATCTCCTGTCTGCAAACATCCGCAGACAGGAGATTTTATATTTTTGTATATATCTGATTTCTGGCAAGGCCGCCGGTGCCGGCTTACTCTGCCAAATCGGAAAACAGATCGTCCGGATACACGCCGTTTGCGTGCAGCTGGGCAAAGGTTTCCACAACACTTTTCAGGTCTTCTTTATAGGTAATGCCGAACCAGCGGTCATCCGTAGGAATAACCTGTACCGAGCAGGCGCCCTTTTGCAGCTGTTCATCTACAATGATGGGCAGCAAGTATTCATCCTTGCAGGGATCCTGCAGGGATGCGCAGAAGCGAGGAAATCCCTCCTCCAGCACGCCCATAAACTCCGGCGGAAACATCCAGAAATTCATGGAGGCCAGACTGTCCACCGGGATCTTGCGCCCCTCCTTGGTTGCCGCGCCCTCCGGCGTTTTCACGATGTGGCGGGTCTCGTCAATGCCGACCAGCTTGCCTTCCGCATCCAGATGGCAGATGCCGCGGGTCACGCCGCCGTTTTCCGACAGGGTATTTTTCAGCACATAGCCCACCATGCCATAGCGATCCGCCGCAGCGCCGCCGCACAGGAACTCCCGCGCCTTTTCAAACGCCGCCTCGCCATAGTAATCGTCGGCGTTGATCACCGCAAAGGGCTCTTGGAGCAAATCCTTGCAGGCCAGCACCGCCTGCCCGGTCCCCCAGGGCTTTGTCCGGCCGGCCGGCGGGTTCACCAGCTCCTGGAACGCATATTCCCACTTCACGCCCAGCTGACGGAAGCGCCGCTCCATGCGCTCGCCGATGACCTCGCGGAAATCCGCGTAAATGTCATGACGAATAATAAAAACCACTTTATTAAAGCCCGCCTTAACGGCGTCGTGAATGCTGTAATCAATAATCAGCTCGCCATTGGGTCCCACCGGGGCAAGCTGCTTTACACCGCCGCCATAACGGGAACCGATCCCGGCTGCCAATATAACAAGGGAAATATCCATTGTGATGTTCTCTCATCTCTTTCCTCATATTGCTATGTCAAGCCATAGTCAGTATATTGTACCATCATTCACCCGGTTTTACAATATGTGTTTTCCGCTTTTTGCCATTTTGGCGCTCAGTTCTCGCCCTTTTTGCCCCGGCGGCTGCGTCCGCGGCGATTATGCCCCCGGCGTTTGGGCGCCTGGAGCTTTGTCTCATAAAACTTCTGCTGGCTTTCATCTGCCTTATAGACAATGCGGTTGACCGACCAGGAATTCCTTTCATCCTTGCGGAACTTGAGCCGCACGAGATATTTTCCATGCTCCCGGCAGTCGAACAGGGTCATATAGCGCCTGTCCCCCTGATCTACCCAACGGGCATTTTTCATGGCATTGCCGCACACCGGGCAGGACATACGGGAAATTTCCGGCGCGGAAAAGGCCGCCAGCTTAGAGGCGTAATCGTGAAAGGCGCGGTGCTCCAGCGCCTCCGGCGCATCCTCTCCCCCATTTCGCAGGGGCAGACAGGGCAGCATCGGCGCACCGGTTTTGACATAATCCTCCCACCAGTTCTGGGGGTGCAGCTTGGAGCAGACCACCGCCGTGTTATAGGCGTCTCCCAAGGCGTCGTGTGCCACACGGGTCTGAGGAATGGAGAAGTGCTCCATTGCGGAGGCCAGGGATTTTTGGTTCCGATCTCCCCCGATCTGGCGATTATATACATTTTGCAGATTGATCCAGCCGTTGATCCAGTCCCAATCCAGATCATGGATCATGATGTTTTGCTCCATGATGCCCTTGTCATCAATTCCCCAGGTCAGGAACACGGCATTTTCCCCGCACCAGGCGCGAAAATCCGCCATCGCCTCCGGAAAGCCGACGCCGTTGCGTAGGCGCTCCTTATCAAAGCCGGTCAGCTTTTTGACCCGGTAATGTATTTTGCGAAAATACACCGGCCGGACATCTATATGAAATTCTTCTCCCGGGGTCATATCCTCCTGAAGCTTGACAGCGCCGATCTGAATAATTTCGCCCCGCAGGCGAAAGGGCAGCTTATGAAACACAGAGGCCTGTGTACTCATCGCCTGATTCCACTCCAGATCCAATACGATATATGCCATGCAGCGATCCATTCCTTCTTTTTTGCTTTGGCCGCTTCCGGGGCGACCACATCAAACTTTGTTATTATACCACAGCCCCGGTGGAAATGGTAGGACTTTTTCCCCTGTTTTTGGCAGCCTGGCATGATTCTGGTATTTTTCTGGGATACCCAAAGAAAAAAAGAACGCCGGAGCAAAGTGAACTTTGCTCCGGCGTGGAGCGGGTGATGGGAATCGAACCCACGTATCCAGCTTGGGAAGCTGGTGTTCTGCCATTGAACTACACCCGCGAACGCATTTGATTGTACCACTTCCCGGGCATTTTGGCAAGTCTCAAATGCAAAAAACTTTTCGCCCGATTTTTAAGACTGCAGCAGGCTTTCCACCAACTGGCTATATATCCCCTCCGCATCGCTGCGGAACTTGGCCGCCATTTTCTCCGCCTGCTCCTCCGTCGGCACAAGCAGCTTCAGCTCAATCATCGCGCCCTCCTCCACTGCCATGGACAGAAACAGGTCAAAGCCGCCGCTTTCCCGGGGCTGCCATTCTGCCTTCAGCAGCGCGTTGCGGCGCATTCGCTCCACCACCGGCGCCAGCGCCTTGTCCGCCCGGGAACGCACCACAAAGGGCAGGCTTCCCTCCGCTTCCGCGCCATAGAAGGCACCTCTTTCGGTGATGACCCAGCCGTCTTCCTGCTTTTCGATATGCTCGGCTTTCTGCAATTCCGTCAGGCATTCCGTGTAATCGAAAAACACAATGCCATCGTCGATCAGTACCAGATCTGCCAGCGTATTGTCGTCCACCGGCCCCGGCAATCTTTGCAGGATATAAAGGATCAGCATTTTGATGTCCAGCTTTCCCTGCACAAATCCCCTGCGATTTTCCATTACAGCGTGCCTCCTTTATTGCACTTTGCAAAACATGATATGCAAAGCGGTTGTCGCGTTACTACTATATATTGTTATATATAGTATATCACATTTCCCCGGCGGGGACAAGTAGCATTTCCGGAAAAGGCGGCATCTGCCGGAAATTCCCGCACTCTGCCCTGCACAAAGTCCCCCCTGGCGCATAGACTGATAGTGAACTCAGTTCAATTCCAACAAGGAGGTTTGCAACATGGCAGACAGGGTTGTTCCCGGCCCCACCACGGCCGAAGCCTGCGTGAACGAGGCAGTCTGCGTTCACACCAACAAAATTTTTGACAGCTGCAGAGATAAGGACTGCATTGAAGATCTGCGTGTTTTCCCCACCACCGGCTCGCTGGCCTACATAGACAGCGCTTTCAGCATCCGTCCCAAAAGCGCGGAGCTGATCTATGTATCGGTGGATGTGGATGAGATCAACTTCAACCGCGGTCGCTATACCATTGATGTAAGCTACTTCTATAACATCCGGGGCGAAACCGTTCCCGGCGGGCAGGAGGTCAGCGGCCTTGCCGTGTTCGATAAGCGCGCCATCCTCTTTGGCAGCGAGGGCAGCGCAAAGGTGTTCCGCTCCGACGATGTGGGCGTTGTGCCCCAAACCCGCGCCCTGCCTGTTGCCATTGTGGAGGCGGTGGATCCGATCGCGCTGAGTATGAAGCTGGCAGACAGCTGCCCGTGCAATCTGGACGGCGAGCTGCGGGAGGTGCCGCCGGAGATTTTGGCCGCCATGGGCGACACACTGGTGCTGACGGAGACCAACCGGAAGTGGTATGTCACGCTGGGGCAGTTTTCCATCATCCGGCTGGAGCGGGACACCCAGCTGCTGATCCCGGCCTATGACTACTGCATCCCCGACAAGGAGTGCGTCGGCTCCGACCAGGATGACCCCTGCACCCTGTTCGGGCGGATCCGCTTCCCCCTGGAGGAATTCTTCCCGCCCAAACTCGGCACCGCCGTGGGCGATATCCCCAAGGATTGCCCCTGAGGGAAGTACGGAAAAAATCCCATACTGTTTCACTTTGATCCATGGATACGCCCCCGCCTGCGGCGATTGCCGCGGGCGGGGGCGTGTATCTTACTATGCAATTCAGCCGCTTTCTACCGGCCTGATGTTTCCTGTTGGGCTTCGTTCTGCACCTTTTGGTACAGCAGTCCCATTTTGTTCATCACATGGTCATAGCCGCCAGGGCTGTGGGGCACCAGGCAGAAGCTGCAATCCTTGATGCCGCTTTCCGTGTAGCGGAAGTTGCCGCCGCACTGCTTGCCCAGGGCAAACAGCGGACAGTAGCAAAACAGGCAGTTGAAGTTTTCCGGATCCGCGCCCTTATGGCAGGGATAAAATTCGCAGCTTTTGTGGGAAAAGCCTTTGTAATTCTCTGTTTCCGGTCTTTGAAATGCCATGGCGCTTACTCCACCGTGACGCTCTTGGCCAGGTTTCTGGGCTTGTCGATATCGCAGCCGCGGTACAGCGCCATATAGTAGGCGAACAGCTGCAGCGGAACCACCGCCAAGCTGGGCAGCAGCGCTTCGTGCACGGCCGGAATAGTGATGATATTATCCGAAGCGTGCTCCACACGCTCCACCAGATTTTCCGCCGTGATGGTCAGCACATTGGCGCCTCTTGCCCGCACCTCCAGCGCGTTGCTGGCGGTTTTATCCACCAGGTGCGCAAAGGAGGCCACCGCAATGACCAGCGTGCCATCCACGACCAGAGAAATGGTACCGTGCTTCAACTCGCCCGCCGCGTAGGCATCGGAGTGGATATAAGAAATTTCCTTGAGCTTCAGACTGCCCTCCAGCGACAGGGCATAGTCAATGTTCCGGCCGATAAAGAAGATATCCTCGTTATTGAAATACTGATAGGCCAGGCGCTGAATGTGCGCCTTGTCCTGCAGAATTTTCTCCAGCTGCTCCGGCACCTTTTGCAGCTCTGTCAGGATCTCCGCATACTCCGCATCCGGCAGCGTGCCGCGCACCTGTCCAAAATACAGCGTCATGAGAACGGTGATGGCCAGCTGGGTACTGTATGCCTTTGTGGTGGCAACGGCGATCTCCGGCCCGGCCTTGGTATAGATCACGCAGTCCGCCTCCCGGGCGATGCTGCTACCCTCCACATTGACAATGGAAAGGGTCTTTGCTCCAAGACGCTTGGCCTCCCGCAATGCCTCCAGCGTGTCGGCGGTTTCACCGCTTTGGCTGATGAGCACCACCAATGTACTGCTGTCCACCAGCGGGTCGCAATAGCGGAATTCAGAGGCCAGCACTACCTCTACCGGAATGCGCGCCAGCTTTTCTATATTGTACTTGGCCACCATGCCCACATGGTAGGACGAGCCGCAGGCGACAATATAGATCCGGCTGATATCACGCACCTCCTGGGGGGTAAGCACGCCGGAGAAGTCCACACGGCCATCCCGGATATATGGCGCGATGGTGCGGCTGATCATCTGGGGCTGCTCGAGAATTTCCTTGAACATATAGTGCTCATAGCCGCCCTTATCCGCCGAGACAATGCTCCAGTCAATGGTCTCCCGCTCTTTTTCAATGGGCTTGAGGGTGGAGGTGAAATACTCCACGCTATCCGGGCGGACAACGGCAATTTCGCCATCCTCCAGATAGGTCACCTCGCGGGTGTGATCCACCACTGCCATAACATCGGAAGCGAACATATTGCCCTGCTCCGTATAGGCCACGATCAGCGGCGCATGGCTCTTGACCGCCACCAGCGTTTTCGGGTCGTCCGCACAGACGATACCCAGCGCATAGCTGCCCTGCAGCTCCCGCACGGCTCTGGCAACGGCTTCCACCAAATTGCCCTGGTAATAATACTCGATCAGCTGGGCGGCCACCTCCGTATCGGTCTCGGAGTCGAACTTTCTGCCGCTGCGCTCCAGCATTTCCTTCAGGGGGGCATAATTTTCGATGATCCCGTTATGTACAATGGCGATCCGGCGGTTTTCGCTCACATGGGGGTGGGCGTTTGCCTCCGTGGGTTTGCCGTGGGTCGCCCAGCGGGTATGCCCCAGACCCACGGTGCCCTCCAGCGTTTTGCCGTTATCGCATTTGGCGCGCAGCTCGGACAGGCGACCGGTCGCCTTGACAATCTGCAGGTCTCCCTGGGGGCTTTCCACCGCCAATCCGGAGGAGTCATAGCCGCGGTATTCCAGCTTTTCCAAGCCATCCAGCAAAATAGGCGCCGCCTTTTGAGAGCCGGTATATCCTACAATTCCACACATAGTTTCTTATTCTCCTTTGCGCGCCTGCAGGCAGTCTCCCACAGTCGCTTTCTTATTTCTTCAGGATGGCCGCAATGCGCTCCACAGCCTCCCGGGTGGCCTCCGTTTCGCCGAAGGCCGTCAGCCGGATGTAGCCCTCCCCGTGGGGGCCAAAGCCCGCGCCGGGCGTTGTGACTACATTGGCTTGCTGCAGCAGCTGGTCAAAAAAGCTCCAGCTGTCCATGCCCGCCGGGGTCTTGCACCAGATATACGGTGCGTTCACGCCGCCATACACCGTCAGGCCGGCGGCGGAAAGTCCCTCCCGGATAATGCGGGCATTTTCCATATAATATGCAATATTTTCCATAATCTCACGATGGCCGCTTTCGGAGTAGACCGCCTCCGCGGCACGCTGGACAATATACGGCGTGCCGTTGAATTTGGTAGACTGTCGGCGCGCCCACAGAGCATTGAGAGAAACGCCCTCCCGCACAAGCGCCTTTGGCACAACGGTATAGCCGCAGCGCGTGCCGGTAAAGCCGGCGGTTTTGGAAAAGCTGCGGAACTCGATGGCGCAGGTCTTGGCGCCGGGAATTTCATAAATACTGTGGGGCACATCGGGATCGGTGATAAAAATCTCGTATGCGCTGTCATACAAAATGACGCTGTCGTGGGCATTGGCATAGTCCACCCACTTTTGCAGCTCCGCCCGGGAAGCCACGGTTCCCATGGGGTTATTGGGGAAGCAGAGATAGATCAGATCCGGCACCTGCTCCGGAAGCGCGGGCAAAAAGCCGTTTTCCTCCAGGCAGGGCATATAGATCAGCTTGCTCCACTTTTCGCCGTCAAAATCTCCGGCACGGCCGGCCATGGCGTTGGTATCCACATACACGGGATACACCGGATCGCAGACCGCCACCACATTATCCAAGCCGAAAATGTCCCCGATGTTGCCGCAGTCGCTTTTAGCGCCGTCGGATACAATGATCTCGTCCATATCCAGCGCAACGCCCCGGGCGCGATAGTCCTTTTCCGCAATGGCCTGCCGCAAAAAGTCATAGCCCAGCTCCGGCCCATACCCCCGGAAGGTTTCCTTGTGGGCCATTTCGTCCACAGCGCGGTGCATGGCCTCGATGACCGCTCCTGCCAGCGGCAGGGTCACATCGCCAATGCCCAGACGGATGATCTTTGCCTCCGGATGCTCCGCGGCATAGGCCGACACACGGCGGGCAATTTCGGAAAAGAGGTAGCTACCAGGCAGCTTTTGATAGTTGCGGTTGATTTTTGTCATTTTGTTTTCTCCCTTTCTCTGTTAACCGGGTAATCTCACATTGTCTCTATTCGGTTGTTTGTATTATTTGCAGCTGCAAAATCTGCAGCGTCAAACCAAATCTGTTTCGCCCTCAAAGGTAAAGGCGGCCGGGCCGGTCATATACAGCAGATCCGCTTCCCTGTCCCACTCGATGAACAGGTCGCCGCCCAGCAAATGCAGGGTCGCGCTGTTGCCGGTCTTACCCACCAGCGCGGCGATGGCCAGACTGGCGGTCGCGCCGGTACCGCAGGCAAGGGTCTCCCCGCTGCCCCGCTCCCACACGCGCATATTCAGGTTTTTTTCGTCCACGACCTCGATAAACTCCGTGTTGATCCGCTCCGGAAAAAGCGGATGATTTTCAAAGGCCGGGCCGATGGTCTCCAGATCCAGATCCTTCGTGTTGTCCACAAAGACGATTGCATGGGGGTTTCCCATGGAAACACAGCTGACAGACCAGGTTTTTCCCAGCACCTCTACCGGCTGCTGGATAAAGCTTTCTCCCGGCGCCGCAACGGGAATCTTGGCCGGAACAAACTCCGGCTTACCCATGCACACGCGCACGCTGGAGACCGCACCGTTTTTCACATTCAGCCAGAGGGTCTTGACCTCCCCGCCGCTTTCCACAGTGATGGTGGTCTTATCCGTCAGCCCCTTGTCGTAGACATATTTGGCGACACAGCGAATGCCGTTGCCGCACATTTGAGAACGGGAGCCGTCGGCATTGTACATATCCATTTTGAAATCCGCCCGATCACTGGGGCAGATGCAGATCATGCCGTCGCCGCCGATGCCGAAATGCCGGTCAGAGACCCGGATCGCTGCTGCGGGGCGGTCACTGATCTGCTCCTGAAAGCAGTTGACATAAACATAGTCATTGCCGCAGCCCTGCATTTTGGAAAATTTCATACTGGGAACCTCCCTGTTCTCACGCCCCGTAACGGGACATACTGTGTATACCATATATCATAATTATCTGTCTTCCAATGGATATACGCGGTTTATTATACTCTATCTGTTTTCATTTTGCAAGGCGCATCTCGCGTTTTTTGCCGGGGGCGAAAAACCCCACGCCGCCGTGGCAGCGTGGGGTCTCCCTTGCGTTCTATTCTGCGTCTTTCTCCGTTTCCGGTTCGATATTTTCGCACTCACGCACGATGGCGACAAAGGCCTTTGCCATTTCGTGCAGGCTGCCTTTTTTCCGGCTCACCATATAAATATTGCGCTTGACCGGATTTTCCTCCAGCGGGAAGGCCAGCACCGCACCTCTTTCCACATGATGCTGCACCGCCAGCGCGGATTGCAGAGAAACGCCAACGCCCTTTTCCACCATGTGGAGGATCACCTCCACATCCGACAGGTAAAAGCGCACATTGATCTTATCCGCGGGAACGCCGTTTTCGCTGAGGTAGTTATCCACCATGCGCTGGGTGCCGGAGCCGGATTCCCGGAAAATCATCGGTTCCGTAAACAGTTCCTTTCCCAAAACGCCCTCCTGCCGCAGCTGGGCATAGTGCGGGGTATTGGGGGTTACCAGCACCAGCGTATCTTCCGCGATCTTCTCATAGCGCAGAGACTGGCGGTTGTCCGCCCGGCCGGAAAAGCCAAGCTGCACATCTCCATCCAGCAGCATTTGCTGCACCTGCTCGCTGTCACCGCTTTTGATGGTGCAGCAGCAATCCGGATATTGCGCGGAAAAACGCTCCAGATATTGCAGCAGAAGGCCGCGCAGCGGCGTGGTGGAGGCGCCGATGACCAGGTTTCGTTTTCCCTCCCCGATCACCGCATTTTCCAGTGCCTGGCACTTTTGCAGTACTTCCTTGGCGTGTTGATAGACCCGTTTTCCGTCCGGCGTCAGCGTAATGTGCTTTTTGGAGTCCCGGCGGAACAGCGGTACCCGAAGGGCTTCCTCCAGGGCGCTGACATGGCTGCTGACCGTGGACTGCGCCAGGTACAACTGGTTTGCCGCCTCCGTGAAGTTCCCATACTCCACAATGGCAACCAATATCTCCAACTGCTTCAAATTGAAATTCCGCATGGCTTTGTCTCCCCTTTTCCTGCCATCAAATTTCTGATATTAAGCCTCTGCCGGCTCTGTGCGAATCATGCGCCGACCGTTTTTCTGCAAAAGGATCTCCGCTAAAATGGCGATCGCCACCTCTGCCGGGGTCTCTCCGCCCAAATCCAACCCGATGGGCGTATGCACCGTGTCCAGCGCTTCCTGGGAAACCCCCGCTTCCCGCAGCTGGTCAAAAATCGCCTTGATCTTTTTGCGGCTTCCGATCATGCCCACATAGGCCGCCTGCTTGGTCAGGGCGGCGTCCAGCGCCTTTCCGTCCAGCGCGTGACCGTGGCTGGCAATGACGATATACGCCCCTGCGGGAATGTCCAGCGCGCGCAGATCCTTGGCAAAATCCGTCACCGGGACAAAACTGCCGGCCTTGGCGATCTTATCCCCGATCTGCTCCGGACCGCGGTCGTCCAACAAAATCGTATCAAACCCGGCAAAGGCAGCCAGCTCCAGTACACAGCCGCCCACATGGCCCGCTCCGCACATCACCAGCAGCGGACGAGAACAAAAGGGCTCGATGAGCACATCCAGGCTGCCGCTGCAGATCATCCCCTTTGTGGCGGCGCTTGGCAGGCTGAGATCATAGTGCTGCAAGGCGTTTTGTCCGCTGACGATACAGGCCTTTGCATCCCGAATCGCCATCATTTCCGCAGGCCCGCCGCCCACCGTGCCGCAGATGCGCCCATCGGCATAGACCAGCATTTTCGCCTGGGTGCGGGGCGTTGAACCATCCGCGCTGACCAGTGTGACCATGGCGTGGTTTTCCCGCCGCTCCAAAGCGGCAAGCTGCTGTTTGAGAATGTCGATCGTATCCATAACAAGCCCTCGTTTCCCCCGGCGCACTTTTGCGCCTGATTTTTCCGCTATTATACGACAAACTGTCGGCTTTTTCATTATCCTCGCAAAAAGATAACAGATTTATTGCCATTCGTCAATGCATTCCACAGTTTCCTATCCTGTTTTTCCCGCAGGATGCATATATTGTTCCAAAAGGAGGTGCATTATTGTGCTAAAAAGACAATTGCTTGCCGTTGCGGTGATCCTGCTGTGTCTGGTCGGCTTCCGCTTTCTTGCCCCCTCTCTCACGGATGCCGTGCGAGAAAAGCTGCATCCGGTAATGGATACGGACTTTGATTTCCAGGCGGCTTTCCGGGAAGTCGGCAGCCATCTTTCCCGTGCGGAGGAGCAGGTGGCCGTGTGGCTGGGCATGGAGGATCTGCCGGCGCTGCCCGCCTTTGCGCCCGATCCGGCGGACACCCGGGCGTAATGGCGCTGCGCATTTCTCCCTGCGCCGCGCTTGCTCTGGGACTGCTGGTCTTTTTTCGGGGCGGCCGGGGGCTGGCTCTGCTGTTGCCGCCCGTTCTGGTGCATGAGGTCGGGCACTGGCTTGCGCTTTGCCTGTGCCGCTGCCGGGTGCGGGGCGTGGTGATCAGTCTGCGCGGCTTGCGCATGGATTATGCCGGCACGCTGTCCCGCCGTCAAATGGCCGCTGTGTGTCTGGCCGGCCCTGCGGCCGGTATGGTCTATGCCCTGCTCGCTGCCTATGGCGGGCGGCTGCTTTGCTGGGACGCCCTGCTGGTCACCAGCGGCATCAGTCTGCTGCTGAGCCTGTTCAATCTGCTGCCTGCGCTGCCTCTGGATGGCGGGCGGCTGCTGGAATGTCTCTGCGCCACGCCGCACCCCTGCCGTCTTTGCACCCGCATCACTGCACTGGCGCTTTTGGGAATCGGGCTGATTCTGGCGGCAAGGGGCATGGGTCCCGGACTGATCCTGCCCGGCGCGTTTTTACTGCCCCAGTCCGCAGATGCACGACTTCGGCTTGCTTTTTCCGGAGAGATGCGGTAGAATACGGGGAAGATTTCTGCAAACATCCGTACATTAAGATAAAAAATATAGGGGGAGCCTATGGACAAACGGCTGGAACGCATCCTCCCTCGGGTGCAAAAGCCCGCCCGGTACAGCGGCGGGGAATACAATCAGATTATTAAGGACAAGGCTGCGGTGGAACTGCGCCTTGCTTTCTGTTTTCCGGACACCTATGAGATTGGAATGTCCAACCTGGGCATGCGCATTCTCTATCAGGTATTCAACGATATGCCCGGCGTCTGGTGTGAGCGGGTCTTTGCCCCCTGGACGGACATGGAACAGGAAATGCGTCAGGCTGGACTGCCGCTGTATGCCCTGGAAAGCGGCGACCCGCTGGAGCAGTTCGACGCCATCGCCTTTACCCTTGGCTATGAAATGGCCTATACCAATGTGCTGAATATGCTCGACCTCAGCGGTCTGCCCATTCGTTCCGCCGACCGCACCGCCCTCCGTCCGCTGGTATTCGCCGGCGGCTCCAGCTGCTGCAATCCGGAGCCTTTGGCCGATTTTATGGATCTGATGGTCATCGGCGAGGGCGAGGAGCTGGATGTGGAGGTGCTGGATCTGTACCGCCGGGCGCTGCGGGAAAACTGGAGCAAGCCGGACTTCCTGCGCCGCGCCGCCGACATTCCCGGTGTGTATGTCCCCAGCCTGTACCGGCCGGAATATCACCCGGACGGCACGCTGGCCGCCATGCACCCGCTGGACGGCGCTCCGGCGACCGTGACCAAGCGGATCATCACCGACTTTGAACACAGCCCCTTCCCCACGCGCCCCATCGTCCCCTCCACGGAGATCGTCCATGACCGCATCACCGTGGAGCTGTTCCGGGGTTGCATCCGCGGCTGCCGCTTCTGTCAGGCGGGGCATATTTACCGCCCGGTGCGCGCCCGCAGCTACGAGCGGGTCGTGCAGCAGGGCGTGGAAAGCCTGAAAAACTCCGGCTATCAGGAGATCAGCCTGGCCTCCCTGAGCACCAGCGACTATCGCTCCCTTTCCCATTTGTGCGACGGACTGCTGGACTATTGCGAACCGAACAGCGTCAGCCTTTCCCTGCCCTCCCTCCGGGCGGATAACTTCTCCCTGGATCTGATGCACCGGGTGCAAAAGGTGCGCAAAAGCGGCCTGACCTTTGCCCCGGAAGCCGGTTCCCAGCGCCTGCGGGATGCCATCAACAAAAATGTCCGGGAGGAGGATCTGCTCCACTCCTGCCGTCTGGCCTTTCAAGGCGGCTGGAACGGCGTGAAGCTGTATTTCATGC
The DNA here is from genome assembly GCA_963595735.1 of bacterium. Taxonomy (GTDB): domain Bacteria; phylum Bacillota; class Clostridia; order Oscillospirales; family Oscillospiraceae; genus CALWOS01. Next base: position 23,795 of record CAVBJJ010000015.1, on the reverse strand, counting down.
TGGGGCTTCCCACGGAAACGGACGAGGACATTCTCGGCATTGCTGACCTTGCCCACAAGGTCCTGCGGGAGTGGAAGCAAAATGCCCCGGTGCGCAACCGCGGCGTGCGCATCAGCGTTTCCACCTCCTGCTTTGTCCCCAAGCCCCACAGCCCCTTTCAGTGGGAAAGCCAGATCACCCGGGAGGAATATCTGCGCCGGGTGAAGCTGCTGCGGGAGGTCATGACCGCCAAGGCCGTGCAATACAGCTGGCACGAGGCGGACACCAGCTATGTGGAGGCGATCCTCTCCCGGGGCGACCGCCGTCTGGGCGCGGTGCTGGAAACCGTTTGGAAAAACGGCGGCAAAATGGAATCCTGGAGTGAAGGCTTTTCTCTGGAACGCTGGGAAAATGCCCTGGCCGAGCACGGGCTGGACGGCGCTTTTTACGCCAACCGCGCCCGGGCAAAGGAGGAGCTGCTGCCCTGGAGCCACATTGACATGGGCTGCAGCACCCGGCACCTCTGGCATGAGCGGGAGCAATGCTACGCAGCGGCGCTTTCTCCGGACTGCCGCGCCGGGTGCATGGCATGCGGGTCGAACAAGCTGCTGAACGGAGGCAAATGTGATGGATAAGGAAAACAAATACCGAATGCTGTTTCACAAAACCGGACGGGCGGTGTATATCTCCCATCTGGATCTGATGCGCACCATGCAGCGTGCGTTTCTCCGGGCGCAGCTGCCAATCAAATACTCCGAGGGCTTCAACCCCCACGCGCTGATGAGCTTTCTGCTGCCCCTTTCCGTGGGAACGGAAAGCGTGTGCGAGCTGCTGGATTTCCGGCTGCGCACGCCCATGGCGCTGGAGGAGATTCCCGCCAATCTGGCGCCCTGCCTGCCGGAGGGGCTTGCCCCGGTGTCCTGCTGGGAGCCGACCCAAAAGGTGGCCAAGCTCAAGTGGCTGCGGGTCGCCGGGCGTTTGGAATATGATCAGCGAGACCCCGTGGAAATGGCAGAGCAGCTGGCCGTTTTTTACCAGCGGCCGGAAATCGTCATTCAGAAAAAGACCAAGCGCGGCATGGGAGAAAGCGACATCCGCCCCGCCATCCGGGAGATCTGCTTCACCCCGGAGGAGGGACGCATACGGGCAGATGCCGTCATTTCCGCCCAGGAGCCGACCCTGAATCCGGATCTGCTGGCCGGGGCGCTGCGGCAGCTGGAGCCTGCGCTGGCGCCGGATTTTGCCGCATTCCGCCGGCTGGAAGTCTATGACAGCGAAATGCAGGTATTTCGCTAAGCGAAAAATCTTTTCTTGATTTTCCGCAAAAAATATCTTGTCATTCTTCCGGTTTTGTGGTAAAGTATTATGGCTTGTGTGACTTGTCACACGAAAAATCAGGGTGGTCCGCTGCCGGTTCGGTCTTTTTCCCCCGGTAAGAACGCTCTTTAGAAAAGGAAGGATATACCATGGATCTGATCAAGACCCTCACCGAGCAGTACATGAAGCCTGAGCTGCCCGAGATGAATGTGGGCGACACCGTCCGCGTGAACCTGCGCGTCAAGGAAGGCAACCGCGAGCGCACCCAGGCCTTCGACGGCACCATCATCGCCAAGAAGCACGGCGGTATCAACGAGACCATCACCGTCCGCCGCATTTCCTACAATGTCGGCTGCGAAAAGGTCTTCCCCGTCCACTCCCCCAGCATTCTCTCTGTGGAGACCATCCGCAGAGGTAAGGTTCGCCGCGCCAAGCTGTACTATCTGCGTGATCGCGTGGGTAAGAAGGCAAAGGTCAAGGAGCGCCTGTAAACCAAGCTACAAAAAAACGAGCCATATTTCATGTATGGCTCGTTTTTTCATTTTTTCGGCGCTGTCTTTTCCCGGAAGATATTCCCCTTTTTGCTGTCCGCTGCCAGCAGACAGCCCCCGCCCTGCCTGCGGCTTTTGCGGGAAAAACAGAATTTTTCCTTGCCGCGCCGCACTTTTTTGTTGCCATCGGCGGGGGATTCGGGGTATAATAATTTGATTCGTGCAGCGCAGTTCTCGATTGCCCTACCGAAATGACGCAATTTTCTCGATTGGCAGGAGGTTTTTTCTTATGGAAAATCGCAACGAACCCGCCACTGTCCCCGCAGTCGGCAAAGGCCGCAGAGAGACCTACGACTGGGTGCAGTGTGTGGTTGCCGCGCTTTTGATCTGTATCCTGGCCTTTGTGTTTTTCATCCGCCTGATCGGCGTGGACGGCATTTCCATGATGCCCACGCTGCAGGATGGAAACCGGGTCTTTATCTCCGACCTGATGTATGAGCCGAAATACAGCGATATTGTCGTGGTACAGACCGACAGCTTTGGCGAAGACCCCATCATCAAGCGCGTGATCGCCACCGGGGGACAAACCGTCTCCATCGACTTCAGCGCCGGTGTGGTCTCTGTGGACGGCGTTGCTCTGGACGAGCCGTACACGGCGGAGCCGACCTATAACCAGCTGGATTTCACCGGGCCCGTTCAGGTGCCGGAGGGCTATGTTTTCGTCATGGGCGATAACCGCAATCACTCCAACGACAGCCGGGATTCCCGCATCGGTCTGATCAGCGAGCAGGAAATTCTGGGTCGGGTGCTGTTCCGCCTGTTCCCGCTGAATGAATTTGGAAAGGTGAACTGAGATGCCGGAGCTGGAAAAAGAAAAAATGACCCTCCAGTGGTTCCCCGGTCACATGACCAAGGCACAGCGCATGATCGAGGAAAATATGAAGCTGGTGGATGCCGTCTGTGAGATCATCGACGCCCGCATCCCCCGCGCCAGCCGCAACCCGGACATCGACCGGCTTTCCGGAGACAAGCCCCGGCTGATCGTGCTCAACCGGGTAGATCAGGCTGATCCCGCCGCCACTGCCCTCTGGCGGGAGCACTTCCGGCAGCAGGGGCTGACCGTTCTGGAAACGGACTGCAAAAGCGGCAAGGGCGTGAACGGCTTTTCCGCCGCCGTACGCACCATTCTCAAGGACAAGCTGGAGCAATACGCCGCCAAGGGACAGGCATCCCGACCTCTGCGTTGTATGGTGCTGGGCATTCCCAATGTGGGAAAAAGCACCTTTATCAACACCCTTGCCAAGCGCAAGGCCGCTATCGCCTCCAACCGTCCCGGTGTGACCCGTGGCAAGCAGTGGATCCATGTGGACAACAGTCTGGATCTGCTGGACACCCCCGGCATTCTCTGGCCCCGCTTTGACAGCCAGGAGGTGGGCGAGGCTCTGGCCTGGACCGGCGCTATCAAGGATCAGGTGCTGGATCGGGAAACGCTGGCCGCCAACCTGATGCTTCTGCTGCGCGCCCACTATCCGGACAAGCTGCTTGCCCGATACAAATTCACGCCCGATCCGGAGGCAAACGGCTATGCGCTGCTGGAGACCGCCGCACAAAAGCGGGGCTTCCGCATCTCCGGCGGGGAGTTTGACCTGGAGCGCATGGCCAATGTGCTGCTGGATGAATTCCGCAGCGGCAAGCTGGGGCGTATCACCCTGGAGCGCCCATGAACCCCCTCTGGGAGCTGGAATACCAGCTGTTTGACGAGGGCATTTCCCCTATTTGCGGCGTGGACGAAGCCGGCAGAGGGCCGCTGGCAGGTCCGGTGTGCGCCGCGGCAGTCCTGCTGCCCCCCGG
>CAVBJJ010000015.1:11894-20147 GCA_963595735.1 bacterium | reverse complement strand
GCCCCCCGGTCTGGAATTGCCGGGACTGAACGATTCCAAAAAGCTTTCGGAAAAAAAGCGGGAAGCGTTGTTTGCGCAGATCACTGCTCAGGCCGTCAGCTACGGCATTGCCTTTGCCGATGTTGAGGAGATCGAGCGCCACAACATTCTGGGCGCGACCTATCTGGCCATGAATCGCGCCATTGCCATGCTGGAACCGCAGCCGGCGCTTGCGCTGATCGACGGCAACCGCGCTGCCGGGATCACCGTTCCCTGCCGCACGGTCGTCAAGGGCGACAGCCGCTGCGCCAGCATTGCCGCCGCTTCCATTCTGGCAAAGGTCAGCCGGGATCGGCTGCTGCTGGAATTGGACGCGCGCTATCCCATGTACGGCTTTGCCCGGCACAAGGGCTACGGCACAAAGGCGCACTACGCCGCCCTGCGGGAATACGGCCCCTGCCCTGCCCACCGCCCCAGCTTTTTGAAGAAAATGCACTGAGGAGGAATCCCCATGGACACGCGCCTTTTGGGCAGCTGGGGAGAAGCGCAGGCCGCCGACTATCTGCGCGGCAAGGGCTTTCGCATCCGGGCGATGAACTTCCGTTGCCGCATGGGCGAGCTGGATATCATCGCGGAGGACAAGCACTTTCTGATATTCGCGGAAGTCAAGCTGCGCAAAAACAGTCGCTTTGCTCAGGCAAGGGAGTTTGTCACGCCCGCCAAGCAGGAGCGCATCCGCGCCGCCGCGCTGTTGTGGCTGAGCCAGAATCCCACGCGCCGACAGCCCCGTTTTGATGTGATCGAGATCTACGCCCCTCGTGGCATGGATCCTACTACTATAAAAATCCAGCATTTGGAAAATGCTTTTATGTGAGGTTGATATAAGATGATGTACCATAGCACTCGTGATAACAACTGCAAAGTCACCGACGCCCAGGCGATCGCCCAGGGTCTTGCCCCGGACGGCGGTCTGTTCGTTCCGGACAGCCTGCCCACCCTGAGCCTGGAGGAGATCCAGGCTCTGGCCAAGCTGGACTACCGCGGCCGCGCCGCCGCCATCATGCACAAGTTCCTCCCCAGCTTCAGCAAGGAGGAGCTGGACGGCTTTGTGTCCCGCGCCTATGGCAAGAACTATGACCATGACGCCATTGCGCCTCTGCGCTTTACCGACGACAACACCGCCTATCTGGAGCTGTGGCACGGACCTACCTGCGCCTTTAAAGATATGGCGCTGCAGATGCTGCCCCTGCTGCTGACGGCCTCCCTGAAAAAGATCGGCGAGCAGCGCCAGGTCTGCATCCTGGTGGCCACCAGCGGCGACACCGGCAAGGCCGCGCTGGAGGGCTTCCGGGATGTGGAGGGCACCAGCATTATCGTGTTCTTCCCCCGGGACGGCGTTTCCGATATCCAGAAGCTGCAAATGACCACCCAGGCCGGCAAAAATGTGCTGGTCTCCTCCGTGGTCGGCAATTTTGACGATGCCCAGACCGGCGTGAAAAAGATTTTCTCGGACAAGGACTTTGCGGAAAAGCTGTCCGCAAAGGGCTATTTCCTGTCCTCCGCCAACTCCATCAACTGGGGTCGTCTGCTGCCCCAGGTGGCTTATTATGTCTCCGCATACTGCGATTTTGTCAACGCCGGAAAGCTGGAGCTTGGACAGCCCCTGGACTTCTGTGTGCCCACCGGCAACTTCGGCAACATTCTGGCCGGCTGGTACGCCAAGCAGATGGGTCTGCCTGTCGGCCAGTTCCTGTGCGCCTCCAACGCCAACAATGTGCTGACCGATTTTCTGACCACCGGTACCTATGACCGGAACCGGCCTTTCCACGCCACCATCTCCCCCTCCATGGACATTCTTGTCTCCAGCAATCTGGAGCGTCTTCTGTGCGCTAAGGGCGGCGAGGCCGCTGTCAGCCAGTGGATGGCGCAGTTGAATCAGGAGGGCAAATACACGGTCTCCGAGGAGGTCAAGGCCGGCATTCAGGCCGACTTCCAGGCCGGCTTCTGCGATGACGAGGCCACCAAGGCGGAGATCCAGCGGGTATTCCAGAAGTTCGGCTATCTGATCGACACCCACACCGCCGTTGCCTCCAAGGTGCTGGGCGACAAGCGCGCCCAGGGTCAGGTGCGTCCCACGGTCGTAGTGTCCACCGCCAGCCCCTATAAGTTCGCGGTGGATGTGCTGGACGCGCTGGGCGTTCAGGATCCCAAGGATCCTCTGGCCGAGCTTTCCGCCGCCAGCAGCACCACCATTCCCGCCCCTCTGGCCGGTCTGGCTGAACGCGAAGTGCGCTTCCGCGGCTGCGTGGAGAAAACCGAGATGCAGGCGCTGGTGGATCAGTTCCTGGCCTGATTCCGGCAAGGCGCAAAAGACCGCCCCACCCTGGGGAAAACGGCCTTGCGCGTTAACTTTATTATGTATCTCACCCTTTCGCCTACCGGGCGCGTTTCCCGGTAGGCGAAAACAGGCATAGGGCATAAGATTTTTCTTATTTGCAGGTCTTATCCGTGCAGTCGTCCGGCACAAATGTGGAACAGAAGGTTTCCGCCTTCTTCTGGGCATTCTCATTCTGCACGCAGATGCTGTTGGCAGTGCAGTGGTTTTCCATGGTGTGATACTTGCAGCCGCTGACCTGGCAGCCAACGCCGTGAAGCTCTGTGGTATGATCTGTACGCATGATCTCGTACCTCCTTGGTGTTTTCCGGCAGAACCGGTCGCGCTTAGTATAGGCAGATGGCTGCGGATTTTATGCCCCTGTTTTGAAAAAATGCCCTTACAGAAAAATTTGTCAAAAAACTACCGGATCCCCCTGCGGGCAAAACGCCTTGTCCGGAAGCTTTTTGACAAGCCACAGGAGGAAAGCTATGTCCCTGTTTGCCATTGGCGATCTGCATTTGTCTTTCGGCAGTGACAAGCCCATGGATATTTTCGGCCCCCGTTGGAAGGATCACGCCGCACGGCTGCAAGAAAATTTTGCAAAAACCGTTGCTCCGGAGGACACCACCGTCATCTGCGGCGACCTGACCTGGAGCATGGATTTGCCCGGCGCGCTGGAGGATTTTCTGTTCATCCATCGGCTGCCGGGGAAAAAAATCATCCTCAAGGGAAACCACGATTACTGGTGGTCCACCGCCTCCAAGGCGAAGCGGTTTTTCGCCGAAAACGGGATCGACTCCATTGATATTCTCAACAACAACTGCTTTTTTTATGGAGAAGATCTGGCGCTGTGCGGCACCCGCGGCTGGTTTTATGAGGAAGAATGTGGCACCGAGCACGACAAAAAGATCCTGCTGCGGGAATTAGGTCGCCTGGAAACCTCCTTGCAGGCCGCAGGCGACCGCCGAAAATATGTATTTCTGCACTATCCGCCGAAATACGGCAGCTATGCCTGCCGGGAGATTCTGGATCTGCTCCGGGACTATCGCGTGGAGCTTTGCTGCGCCGGACACATCCACGGTCCCGGCTGCCAGCTCGCCTTTGAAAACATCTTTGAATCCACGGCGCATCGGCTGGTTTCCGCCGACCATTTGGCATTTCAGCCGCTGCAATTGCCCGTCACACCGGAGGAAAGCCGGAATTTTCGCAAAACCATGACAGAATTTTTCTAAAAAATCAAAAAAGCTTAAAATAGTATTTGCAATCCCTTTTCCCATCTGCTATAATCACGATGATATGCAGGTTTTTCGGGATTTGCATCTATAGAGAAGCCGAAGTAAGTAGGAGGAAGCATTCCATGATCGTAAAAAACGTCGAGAAAAAAGAACACAGCCTGGTGCATTTCGTTGTTGACGCCAGCGCGGAGGAGTTCGAAGCCGCTGTGAACAGCGCCTATCTGAAAAACAAAAAGAGCATTGCCGTGCCCGGTTTCCGTAAGGGCAAGGTTCCCCGCAAGATGATCGAGAGCATCTATGGTGCTGACGTGTTTTATGATGATGCTATCAATGCCATCGCCGCCCAGGCCTTTGAGCAGGGCGTTTCTGAAAAAGAGTTGAAGACCGTTGGTACCCCCAGCATCACCAAGGCCGATGTCAACGACGACAAGTCTCTGACCATGGAGTTCGAGACCGCCGTTTACCCCGAGGTCACCCTGGGTCAGTACAAGGGTCTGGAGGCCGTCAAGCCCCCTGTCAACATCACCGATGAGGATGTGGACAAGGATCTGGAGTCCACCCGCAGCCGCAACTCCCGCACCGTTACGGTCGAGCGCCCCGCAAAGGACGGCGACACCGCTGTCATCAACTTTGAGGGCTTTGACAACGGCGTTCCCTTTGATGGCGGCAAGGGCGAGAACTTCCCCCTGAAGCTGGGAAGCGGCTCTTTCGTGCCCGGTTTCGAGGAGCAGGTCGTGGGCATGTCCGCCGGCGAGGAAAAGGACATCGACATCACCTTCCCCGAAAACTATCACCCCGATCTGGCCAGCAAGCCCGTTGTCTTCAAGGTCAAGGTGCTGGAGGTCAAGGAGACCCAGCTGCCCGATCTAGACGATGAGTTCGCCAAGGATGTTTCCGAGTTCGACACCATCGCCGAGTACCGCGCCAGCATCAAGGAAAAGCTGACCGAAAACGCCGAGTCCCTCGCCGCCAGCGAGTTCAAGAGCAATCTGATGGACAAGGCCATTGAGAATATGACCGCCGATATCCCCGACGCCATGATCGAGGACAATCTGGACGGTCTGATGCGCGATTTTGAGCGCAATGTTACCAGCCAGGGCATTTCCGTGGACGAGTACCTGTCTATGATGGGTATGGATCTGGCCACCTTCCGCAACAACAACCGCCACAACGCCGTGGTCGGTGTGCAGCAGGAAGTCTTGCTCCAGGCGATCATTGACGCGGAGAAGATCGACTGCACCGCTGAGGAAGTGGAAGAGGAGTACAACAAGATCTCCGAGCAGTACAAGGTGGATCTGGCTTTCGCCAAGGAGCGCGTGTCCGAGACCGTGGTTCGCTGGAATGTGAACATGACCAAGGCCGCAAATGTGATCTACGATTCCGGTATCCCTGTGGAAAAGGCGCCCGAGGCTGAAAAGGAAGCCGAGGCAAAGACCGAGGAGAAGCCCAAGAGAACCCGTAAGACCACTGCCAAAAAGGCAGAGGCCGCCGAGGGCGAGGCAAAGACCGAAGAAAAGCCTAAGAGAACCCGTAAGACCACTGCCAAAAAGGCGGAGGCCGCCGAGGGCGAGGCAAAGACCGAGGAGAAGCCCAAGAGAACTCGCAAGACCACTGCTAAAAAGGCAGAGGAGCCTGCTGCGGAATAATTTCCCAGGGCTTTGGATATGCTCACTGGGGAGGATGCCTGCATCCTTGCCGTGAGGAAAGGAGAGATCCCATGAGTTTAGTCCCTTATGTTGTGGAGCAGACCAGCCGCGGCGAGCGCTCCTATGACATTTTTTCCCGTTTGCTCAACGACCGGATCATCATGTTGTCTGAAGAAGTCAACGACACCACCGCTTCCTTGATCGTGGCGCAGCTGCTGTATCTGGAGGCGCAGGATCCGGACAAGGATATTCAGTTTTATATCAATAGCCCCGGCGGCAGCGTGACGGCCGGCATGGCGATCTATGACACCATGCAGTATGTCAAGTGCGATGTCTCTACCATCTGCATCGGCATGGCCGCCAGCATGGGCGCTTTCCTGCTGGCCGCCGGCGCGCCGGGCAAGCGTCTGGCGCTACCCAATGCGGAGATCATGATTCACCAGCCCTCTGCCGGCACCCAGGGTCAGATCACCGACATGGCCATCCACCTGAAACGCCTGGAGGTCATCAAAAAGCGTATGAACACCATCCTGGCCGCCAACACCGGCAAGCCCGTGGAGCAGGTCGCCGCCGATTGCGAGCGCGACAACTTCATGACTGCCGACGAGGCCGTGGCCTATGGACTGATTGACCGCGTGATCCATAAGCGGTAAACTACCCTACTCATACAAAAAAATTTGTCCAGGAAACAGCTTTTGTTTCCTGGACGAACGATTTTGGGAAGCTCTGTCAAAATTCGACAAAGGGAAAAACCCGCTGTCTTTTTCGTCGGAGCACTCCCCCGCTATCCCATTTCTGCGCAAAAGCGCATGGAGGAGCAACATGGCAAAAAACGAATCTAAGGGCATTCGCTGCAGCTTCTGCGGAAAGCCCCAAAGCCTTGTGGAGCGTATGATCGCCGGCACCGGCGCATATATCTGCAACGAGTGCGTTTCCCTGTGCATGAATATGCTCACAGAGGAATACGAAGAAAACCGGGCGCTGTCCGGCGAAAAATCCACCCAGGCCGTCGCCCCTGTCAGACTGCCCAAGCCGGCAGAGATCCGCAAGACCCTGGACGACTATATCATCGGCCAGGAGCGGGCAAAGGTGGCGCTGTCTGTGGCGGTATACAATCACTACAAGCGCATTTACCATAAAATGGACACCGATGTGGAGCTGCAAAAGAGCAACATTCTGATGATCGGCCCCACCGGAAGCGGCAAGACCCTCTTTGCCCAGACGCTGGCAAAGGTGCTGGATGTGCCTTTCGCCATTGCGGACGCCACCACCCTGACCGAGGCCGGCTATGTGGGCGAGGATGTGGAAAACATCCTGCTGCGTTTGCTCCAGGCCGCTGACTTTGATATTGAGCGCGCCCAGCAGGGCATTATCTATATCGACGAGGTGGACAAGATCTCCCGCAAGAGCGAAAACACCTCTATCACTCGTGATGTTTCCGGCGAGGGTGTGCAGCAGGCACTGCTGAAAATCCTGGAGGGTACTGTTGCCGCGGTGCCGCCCCAGGGCGGCCGGAAGCACCCCCATCAGGAGTTCATCCATGTGGACACCAGCAACATTCTGTTCATCTGCGGCGGCGCCTTTGACGGAATTGAAAAAATCATCGAAGGCCGCATGAACAAGAAAAGCATGGGCTTCGGCGCCGACATCCAAAGCGCCAAGGACAAGGACACCGGCAAGATCATGCAGCACATCCAGTCCCACGATCTGCTGAAGTTCGGCATCATTCCAGAGCTGATCGGCCGTCTGCCGGTGATCACGCCGCTGAACGGTCTGGATCGCGGGGATCTGGTTCGTATCCTCACGGAGCCGCGCAACGCCCTGACCCGGCAGTACAAAGCGCTGATGGCACTGGACGATGTGGAACTGGAGTTTGAGGAGGACGCGCTGGGCGCGATCGCGGATAAGGCCATCGAAATGCAGATCGGCGCCCGCGGCCTGCGCAGCGTGATGGAATCCATTATGACCACGATCATGTATGAAGTGCCCTCCGATCCCAATATCTCCCGTGTGATCGTCACTGCCGACTGCGTGCGGGAGGGAAGCCATCCGCAGGTCGTGCATAAAGAATCTCAAAGTGCCTGATTGGGTGCTTTGCATACAACAAGAAGGGGTGTGGCTCCGGTAAGCGAAGGCAAATGCGCCATGTTTTTTGTGCGCTTTTCCTGCTTACCCTGGGATGTCGCGCCCTTTTTTTACCCTGGAACTGATAGAAACGCAAATGCTTTTGCACTTTTTGCAGCGGTTTTGCTTTGCCGCTGCCCCGTTTCCGAGAGGAGGAATCCCCTATGACTGATAAGATCGAAACCGTGGACTCCACGGATACCCCCCTGCTGCATCTGCCCCTGCTGCCCCTGCGCGGGATCAATGTGTTTCCGGGCATGGTGCTCAATTTTGATGTGGAGCGCCCCCCTTCTGTGGCCGCGCTGAAAGCCGCCACCTCCGACAGCGAGCGCACGATTTTTCTGGTGACCCAGCGGGATCTGACGACCGAGTGCCCCACGGAGGAGGATCTGTACCGTATCGGCACCGTCTGCCACATCAAGCAAACCCTGAAAGCCCAAAACGGCACGGCGATCATCCGTGTGCTGGTGGAGGGCGTAACCCGTGCCAGACTGCTGCGCACGGAATCCATGGGCAATATGTTCTTTGCCGATGTGGAGCCGGTCAGCGACAAGCCGGTCAAACGGCTGTCTGTCAAGACCGAGGCGCTCATGCGCGAGACCTGTGAGATGTTCCGGGAATACGCGGAAATGTCCTCCCAGATCAAGTCGGAGATCGTCCTGGGCATCATCGCCCGGGAGGAACCGGGCTTTGTGGCGGACTATATCGCCCAGTATATCTTCCTACGCCATACTCTCAAGCAGCTGCTGCTGGAGGAGCTGAACCCCGTCAAACGGCTGGAGCTGCTTTCCGGAATGCTGCGCCGGGAGCTGAATGTCATGCAGGCCGAGCAGGAGCTGCAGGAAAATACCCAGGAGCAAATGGCGCGCACCCAAAAGGACTATTATCTGCG
>CAVBJJ010000015.1:0-11884 GCA_963595735.1 bacterium | reverse complement strand
GCTGAAGGTCATCCAGAACGAGCTGGGCGAGGGCGACGACGCCAAGGATTATGAGGAATACCGAGACAAGATCCGTGCCCTGCAGTTCCCGGAGGACATCGAAACCAAACTGCTGCGGGAGGTCACCCGCCTTTCCAAGCAGCCCTTTGGCTCTGCGGAGGGCGCTGTGCTGCGAAACTATCTGGATGTGGTGCTGGAGCTGCCCTGGCACACCCGCACCAAGGAGATCCTGGATGTGGAAAAGGCCGCTGCCATCCTCAACCAGGAACACTTTGGTCTGGAAAAGGTCAAGGACCGCATTCTGGAATTTCTGGCGGTCAAGCAGCTGGCACCGGATCTGCGCGGTACGGTGCTGTGCCTGGTCGGCCCTCCGGGCACCGGCAAGACCAGCATCGCCATGAGCGTTACCCGGGCAACGGGACGAAAGCTGGCGCGCCTTTCTCTGGGTGGTGTGCATGACGAAGCGGAGATCCGCGGCCACCGCAAAACCTATGTGGGCGCCATGCCCGGCCGTTTGATCTCCGGCCTGCAGCAGGCCGGCAGCATGAACCCCGTCATGGTGCTGGATGAGATCGACAAAATGGGCGGCGATTTCCGTGGCGATCCCGCCGCCGCACTGCTGGAGGCGCTGGACGGCGAGCAGAACAGCAGCTTCCGGGATCATTTTCTGGAGATCCCCGTTGATTTGTCCGATGTGCTGTTTATCACCACGGCCAACTCCCTGGACACCATCCCCCGCCCCCTGCTGGATCGCATGGAGATTATTGAGCTTTCCAGCTACACGGACGAGGAAAAACTGCACATCGCAAAAGAACACCTGCTTCCCAAGCAACGCAAGAAGCATGGACTTCGCGCCAATCAGCTGAAGGTCAGCGACGACGCTCTGCGGGAGATCATCACTCTGTACACCCGGGAGGCAGGCGTGCGTGTGCTGGAGCGCAAAATCGCCGCCGTGTGCCGCAAGGCTGCCAGAGGCATCGCTCAGGAGGACTTCAAGTCCCTGCATGTACGCGCCGGTGCGCTGGAGCCTTTGCTGGGTCCCGCCCGCTTCAAGCCCGAACCGCCCAGAAACCGGGACGAGGTCGGTCTGGTGCGCGGTCTGGCCTGGACCAGCGTGGGCGGCACGGTGCTGGATGTAGAGGTCAATGTGGTCAGCGGTACCGGCAAGCTGGAGCTGACGGGCAATCTGGGCAATGTGATGAAAGAATCCGCTCACGCCGCCATGAGCTATATCCGCAGCCGCTGCCAGGTACTTGGCATTGCCGAGGATTTTTACAAGACCAAGGACATTCACATCCACTTCCCCGAGGGCGCAGTTCCCAAGGACGGCCCCTCCGCCGGTATCACCATCGCCATTGCCCTCATCAGTGCACTGACCAACACGCCGGTGCGCCACGAGGTAGCCATGACCGGCGAGATCACCCTCCGCGGCCGTATTCTGCCCATCGGCGGTTTGAAAGAAAAGACTATGGCCGCCCACCGCAACGGCGTGACCACGGTCATCATCCCCGAGGGCAACGCCGCCGATCTGGAGGAGATCGACCGGGATGTGTACGCCGCCCTGCATTTTGTGACGACCGACCATCTGGACAAGATCCTGGATGTGGCACTGCTGCGGGAGACACCGCCGGCGGACGCACCCTCTGCGCCCGCCCTGCCTGATGCTCCGCCGCCGGCCGAGACGGGAAGATCCTCTACCCCTGTCATGCGTCAGTAGGAGGGATATTTTGAATCTGCATAACGCTGAATTTATCAAATCCGCTGTCAAGCCTGCGGATTTTCACCGAGACGGTCTGCCGGCAGTGGTTTTCTCCGGAAAATCCAATGTGGGAAAAAGCTCCGTCATCAACCGGCTGCTGGGGCGCAAGAACTTTGCCCGGGTGGGCGCTTCCCCCGGAAAGACCATTCACATCAATTATTTCTGCATTGACAAGCAGGCCTATTTCATCGATCTGCCCGGCTATGGCTATGCCAAGGTTGCCAAGACCGAGCGGGATCGCTGGGGCAAGCTGATGGAGCAGTTTTTTGCCGCCGAGGATCTGATTGATCTGGGCGTGATGATCGTGGACAGCCGCCACAAGCCCACTGCCGATGATGTGACCATGGCGGAGTGGTTCCTGGCCACCGGCTGCCCCATGGTCATTGTGGCCAACAAGGTGGACAAGCTGAAAAAAAGCGAGATTGAGCCAAACATGGCGCTGATCCGCGATACGCTGGGTCTGCCAGAGGAGATCTCCATCATTCCCTTTTCCGCAGAAAAGGGAACCGGACGCGAGGAGCTGCTTGGTATCATCCAAAACGCCGTGCAGGCCTAAACAGTCCCCCCTTTCGGATTTTTTCATGCATACAGCACAGCCGTGGAATGTGTTTCTGCGGCTGTGTTTTCGTTTTTTTCGATATTTTTCATTTATTATCGTTTTTCTCTATTTGCAAAGCGGGGTGGCTTATCCTATAATTGAGACAGCAATACCCGTGAAATACGGAATCCCAAAAAGCAAAGGAGTTCTCTCCATGGCATACTACATTGGCGTGGATATCGGTTCCACCTGCGCAAAGACTGTTGTTCTGGATGAAAACCAAAGCATCCTGCTGCACCAGGTACAGCCCACCGGCTGGAGCAGCGTGGACACGGCGGCCTCTATCTTGAAAGTCCTGCAAAGTCAGGGATTTTCTCCGGAGGAAAACCCCTGCGTTGCGACCGGCTATGGCCGCGTTGCCGTTCCCTTTGCCGACAAGACCGTTACGGAAATCACCTGTCACGCCCGGGGCGCCTGCCAGCTGTTTGCCCAAACGGCGCTGACGGTCATTGACATCGGCGGGCAGGACACCAAAATCATCGCCGTGGAAAACGGCATGGTAAAGGATTTTGTCATGAACGACAAATGTTCCGCCGGTACCGGCCGCTTTCTGGAGGTCATGGCAAACACCCTGGGGCTGCGTCCGGAGGAGTTGTGTCAGCTTTCCACTGCCGGCAGCGGGGTGAGCATCAGTTCCATGTGTACCGTTTTTGCCGAGTCCGAGGTCATCAGTCTGATCGGCCGGGGCGAAAAGCGGGAAAACATTGCCTTTGCCGTTGTGGACTCCATCATCAAAAAGGTGGCCAGTCAAATGGGACGGGTCTCGGAACGCCCGGCGCCGCTGGTGCTGACCGGCGGTCTTTGCCAGTGCGAGCCTATTCGCAAAGCGCTGGAGCAGGAACTGCGCACCCCGGTTCTGACCCACCCGCTGGGACGCTATGCCGGCGCCATCGGCGCGGCAAAAAGCGCCGCTTCGGTGAAAAAATAAATAAAATAAATAGATATTCCTCAAATTTATCATACTAAAAAATAAAAGGAAAGAAGGAATCTGTCATGAAGGACATTCTCGTTAACGCACTTGGTGAGCCCTGCCCCACCCCGGTGGTCAAGACCATGAAGGCCTACAATCAGATGCAGGAGCCCGGTGTTCTGGAGGTGCATGTGGACAACGAAGTGGCCGTGCAGAATCTGCGCCGCTTTGCCACGGAAAAGCAGCTTCCGATGACTGCCGAGACCCTCGATCCCAAACATTTTGTGGTAAAACTGACCGTCAGCGAGGTCAAGCCCGGCGCAGTCACAGCGCCGGAAGCCGCCGCCGAGGTGATTTGCGCCCCCGACGCCCGCGGCAACACCGTGGTCGCCATCGGCAGCAACTGCATGGGACACGGCAATGACGAGCTGGGCGCAACCCTCATGAAGGGCTTTATCTATGCTCTCTCCCAGCTGGACACTCTGCCCAAGACCATCCTGTTCTTCAACGGCGGCGCACAGCTGACAGTGGAAGGTGCGGTCTCTGTGGAAGACCTCAAGAGCATGGAAGCCCAGGGCGTGGAGATCCTCACCTGCGGCACCTGCCTGAACTTCTACGGCCTGACAGAAAAGCTGGCCGTGGGTAAGGTCACCAATATGTACGATATTGCCGAACGGCTCAACAAGGCAGGAAAGGTGATTCGGATTTGATCTATCTGGATAACGCCGCCACCACGCTGCACAAGCCGGACTGCGTGGTGCAGGCGGTAACACAGGCGCTTTGCTCTTTGGGCAACGCCTCCCGCGGCACCCATTCCAGCTCCCTGAAAGGCGCCCGCACCGTCTATGAGACCCGCTGCGCGGTCGCGGATTTGTTTGGCTTTGACCACCCGGACGGCGTTGTCTTTACCGCGAACTCTACGGAGTCGCTGAACATTGCCATCAACGGTCTGTTCTCGCCCGGGGATCATGTCATCACCACGGATCTGGAGCACAACTCCGTGCTGCGGCCGCTGTACCGGCTGGTGGACGAGCAGCAGGTACAGCTGAGCATTGTCCCGGCGGACAAGCGCGGCTGCGTGGAATATGACGACTTCGCCCGGCTGATCCAGCCCAACACCAGGGCGATCGTCTGCACCCATGCCTCCAATCTGACCGGCAATGTGCTGGATCTGGCAAAGATCAGCGCCATCGCCCACGCCCATGGTCTTCTGCTGATCGTGGACGCCTCCCAAACCGCGGGAGCCTATCCCATCCACATGAACGACATGGGAATTGATGTGCTGTGCTTTACCGGGCACAAGGGGCTGCTTGGCCCCCAGGGCACCGGCGGTCTGTGCGTCCGCCCGGGGGTGGAGATCCGTCCCTGGAAGGTGGGCGGCTCCGGGGTGCAGTCCTACAGCCGCACCCAGCCTGCGGAAATGCCGACCCGGCTGGAAGCTGGCACCCTGAACGGCCACGGCCTTGCCGGGCTGCACGCGGCGCTGGAATTTTTGAAAGAAACGGGCGTGGAGAATATTCACAAGAAAGAAATTTCCCTTGCCCGGCAGTTTTATGATGGCGTGAAAGCCATCCCAGGCATTACCCTGTATGGGGATTTTTCCACCTGGAACCGCACCGCCATCGTAACGCTGAATCTGGAGGGCTATGATTCCGGTGAGCTTTCCGACGCCCTGTCCGAGGACTATGGCATCGCCACGCGCCCCGGCGCGCACTGCGCGCCCCGTATGCACCAGGCTCTTGGCACCACGGAGACCGGCGCGGTGCGCTTCAGCTTTTCCTGGTTCAACACGCCGGAGGAAGTGGAGACTGCCATCCGCGCCATAAGGGAGCTTGCCGCATGAGACAAAAACATCCTCGCCTGATCATCAGCTTTCACACCACTACCGCCGCCATGGCCATGGAGCGCCTTTGCACCGAGCATGGCCTGCCCGGCCGCCTGATCCCCATTCCCCGGGAGATCACCGCCGGCTGCGGTATGTCCTGGAGCGCCCCGCCGGAGGCGCGATCCCAACTGGAGCGCTTTGTCAAAGAGCAAAACATGGATGTTGCCGGCTGGTATGAGCTGGTGATTTAGGCTCGCCCAGTCGCGGAATTCCCTTTCGCGCATCCTGTTTGAAACACGCGTACAAATTCCCCCTGTTTCCTGCTTTCACAACAGGGGGAATTTTTTACAAATCGCTATCCTTTTCAAAAAACACCGATATTAAGGAGGAATTAAAAGTGTCTGATTACAGAAAACTTTGGTCCGATCTGGGAATGGATCTGGAAAACCACGACAATCTATGTCAGGTGCTGCCCGTTGCCTTTGGAGATGTATACCTGAGCCAGGAAAACCGCCCCGAGGGCATGGGCTTCTGGGATCTGGTGGTCTCGGAAATCCACGGCATTCGCCCGGCCGAGCTGGTGGAAGCCCAGAAAAACGGTCAGAAGGTTTTTGGCACCTTCTGCGTATATGTCCCCGATGAGGTCGTTCTGGCCGCCAACGGCATTGTGACCGGTCTGTGCGGCGGCTCGCAGTTCTGGGTTCCCGACGGAGAAAAGGCGCTGCCGAAAAGCACCTGTCCTCTGATCAAGGCCTCTGTGGGCGCACGCCTTGGCAAGACCTGCCCTTTCTTCCGCATTGCGGATATGTATGTGGGTGAAACCACCTGCGACGGCAAGAAAAAGGCCTGGGAGATTCTGGGGAAAGAAGTGCCCATGCACATCATGGATATGCCCCAGATGAAGCGGGAAAAGGACATTCAAAAATGGGCGGGGGAAATTGCCGAGTTTGCCAAGGTGGTAGAAGACTTTACCGGCAACCCGATCACGGTGGAGAATCTGAACACCGCCATCCACACCGTCAATGAAAAACGCAAGGCCATGGCTCGTGTGTACGCCGCGCGCAAGGCGGACAAGCTGCCCATTAGCGGAAAAGATGTGCTTCTGATGACCCAGATCGCTTTCTTCGACGATCCCGTGCGCTGCGCCGAGATGTGCAACAAGTTGGCCGATGAGCTGGAGCAGCGCATCGCCGACGGTGTGTCCGTGTTCCCCGCCGGCACCAAGCGTATTCTGCTGACCGGCACCCCGCTGGCCATTCCCAACTGGAAAATGCACCACCTCATCGAAACCAGCGGCGCCGCCGTGGTATGTGAGGAGATGTGCACCGGTACTCGCTATATCGAAAATCTGGTGGACGAGGGACTTGGCTCTCTGGAGGAGCAGTATCTGGCGCTGGCCAAGCGGTATATGAAGACCAACTGCGCCTGCTTCACCCCCAACACCGGCCGTGTGGACGATATTCTCCGTCTGGCAAAGGAATATAAGGTCGATGGCGTGATCGATGTCAACCTGAAGTTCTGCGGTCTGTATGATATCGAGGGCGTGACAGTGGAAAAGGCGCTGAAAGAGGCCGGCATCCCCGTGCTGGGTATTGAAACGGATTACACCGACACGGACGCCGAGCAGCTGCGCACCCGCATTCAGGCCTTTGTGGAGATGCTTGGTTAATGGCGGACGCCACCAAGCTGCAATACTATATCCTCTTTGCCAATTATACCCACGGCCTTGCCCTGCAGGCGCTGCTGAAGCAGGAGGGGATCCCCGCCCGGATCGCACCAACCCCAAGACATATTCAGGGCAGCCTGTCCTGCGGCATGAGTCTGCTGCTGCAGGAGGAATACATAGAGCAGGCGCGGGCGTGTATTGCGCGGCACAAGGCCAAGTATCATGACATCGTCCCGCTCCCCTGCCAAATCCGGCCGGATCGCAACCGCTTTTGCTGACCGGCACAACGGGAAGTGTAACTATGATGAAATCCACGATAACCCAGGTCAGCCCCCGGCAGGTGCAGGCCGACGCCGAGCAGTATTACCGGGACGGTTTTTTCTGCTGCGAGGCGTTGATGGCCGCTGTTCTGGATCATTTTCTGCCCGAGGCAGACCGCAGTCTGATCGCCATGGCCTCGGGGATGGCGGTAGGCGCGGGGCGCTCCGGCTGCCTCTGCGGCGCGGTCAACGGCGGCATTCTGGCTTTGGGAATGTTTTTCGGCCGCTCCTCCCCTGCCGGTCCCGGAGACCCTGTGGTCAATCGCTGCATGGCGCTGACCCACGAGCTGCACGACTGGTTCCGGCAGGCCAACGGGAAAAACGCCGTCTGCTGCCGCGTCCTGACCCGGGAGTTTAATATGGCACAGGGAGAACACAAGGCGCAGTGCATCCGCTTTACCGGCCTGTGCGCCTGGAAAACCGCAGAGATCCTCTGCCGGGAGCTGGGCATTCAGAATCTGGACGCCCCCGCGCCCCTTATAGACTCTCCCCAGGCATAAAAAAGCAAAAAACTGCCGCAAACAAGCACAAAAAGGCTTGTTTGCGGCAGCTGTGTTTTCGTGTTCTATTTTATTCAGCCCGCAACGGCAAGCTGCCGGATGCTCTTCCCCTGCTGCCATAATTTATAATAGGCGCAGGTGCATTTTTTATATTGGGCGAATTTTTCCTCCGCGGCTGCTGCGTCGCCATAAACCTTCCAGCAGCCCACGCACTTGTAGCCGCAGGCGCGGTTTTCAATAAAGCCCTCCACATCCTCCGGCGGATAGCCCAGGAAAAGCCCGATCTCATGGGGGAACTCCGCGGACTCCCGCAGACGACAGATCAGGCGGGCAATACAGCGGTTTGCACTGCTGCAGGGATAACCCCGCTGCTCCAGCAGCCGGTTTGCCACCCCGTTGCTCAGGTCCGCCTGCAAACGGGTGGGGCGGTACAAATACAGCAGAGCGTTTTCCTGCCGAATCTTCACCGGTATGATCCGCAGCCCTTTTTTCTTCAGGCATACATTCAAATGCCGCACCGCGCACAGCAGCGCTTCCCGATCTGTGTACGAAACCGGAAACAGGCTTCCGGTCTTAATGCCGGCCAAAGTCGGCGCGGCCTGCCGGATCAGCGTTTCCTCCGAGATCTTATGCATGAACTTCCAGAATGTTGCGCAGCGCAGCCATGGAGCTGGAATGGGATCGCGCGATCACGGTATCCAGACCCTTGGTCTCGTTCAGGGCACAGCGCAGCATTTTGTGGGACATGGTGTTGGTGAACAGCACCAGCAGATCGGGATTGCCGATGCGGTTTTTCAAGCCGCTTTCCAGCTTGGTGAAGACCTTTGCATTGCACTGATAGGACTGACACAAATCTTTATAACGGCGCTCCATGCACTCGTTTCCTCCAATGATAACCACACTCATGGAAATCACTCCTTTACTGTTATAGTATAGTTCGTATTTTTTGGTTAGTTTAAGCTAACTCTGATTTCTAAAAAATAGTTAGTTCCAGCTAACTTATGGCTTATTTTACACACATATTGTCTATTTGTCAAGTGTATTTTTTAATATATGCAATATTTTTTTATTTTCCCGCTTCCCCCGGCCATCCTGCCGACTCGCCCGCCTTGCTTTTTCCCGTAAAAATGGTATAATACGCTGTATGTGACCGGGCTGCTCCCTGCGGAGCAAATTTCCCGGGGAAAGTGTGTTGTAATTCATGCGCAAATTTTTTGCGATCGCATTATGCAAACTGGCGCGTCTGGCACTGCGCCTGCAAAAACGGGGCGGCACCGCCCTGCCCGGCAAGCTGGCGCTTCGGGTCTGTCCGGGACTGCTGGGCGAGCTGGGAAAGGATGTAAAAATCCTGCTGGTCACCGGTACTAACGGTAAAACCACCACCGCCCGTATGCTGGAGCAGGCCTTTTCCGACGGCGGCTACAGCTATTTCGCCAACCGCTCCGGCTCCAACCTGATGCAGGGCATTACCGCGGAATTTGCCGCCAACGCCAGCCTGCTCGGCAAGCCGAAAAAGGAATACGCCGTAATCGAGTGTGACGAGGCCGCCTCCAAGCAGGTGCTGCGCTACCTCAAGCCCAAGGTCATTCTGGTGACCAATGTGTTCCGAGATCAGCTGGATCGCTATGGCGAGATCACCCATACCCTGGAAAACATCTATATCGGCCTGCACCAGGTGCCGGAGGCCACCCTCTGTCTGAATGCCGATTGCAGCCTGACCGCCTCCCTCCAGGCGCGGCTGCCCAATCCCGTTCAGTTCTATGGGGTCAATGTCCCCTTGTACAAAAACCCCGTGCGTGAGGTCAGCGACGCGGCCTACTGCATCCACTGCAAAACGGAATACCAATACGACTATGTGACCTATGGCCATCTGGGCGGCTTCCACTGCCCCAATTGCGGCTATTCCCGCCCCACGCCTCAGGTAGCTGTGACCGAGGTGCTGGAGCAGACCACGGATTCCAGCCTGATCCGCCTGCGCTGTGGCGAGGTGGAGGACACTGTGCGGGTCAATCTCCCCGCCGGATACAATATTTATAACGCCGCCGGCGCGATCACCGCGCTGACCGCCATGGGCTTCGCCTTTGCCCAGGCCAAGGCGGCTGTGGAGAACTTCTCCTGCGGCTTCGGACGCATGGAAAAATTCACCCTGAACCAGCGGGATATCCGCATGATCCTGGTCAAAAACCCCGCCGGCTGCAATCAGGTGCTGAATTTCCTGATGGGGCTGGATGGCAACGCGCTGTTCACCGTGTGCCTGAACGACAACTATGCAGACGGTACGGATGTTTCCTGGATCTATGATGTGGAGTTTGAAAAGCTGCTGGAGCTGGGCGAGCGCCTGACCGGCGTGTTTGTCTCCGGCACCCGTTGCTGGGATATGGCGCTGCGTCTGAAATACGCCGGGATCCCGGAATCCAAATTGCAGGTGATCCCGGACTATGACGCGCTGATCCGCGCCATGACCGAGCAGGATAGTCCCGTTGTCGTCATGCCCACCTATACCGCCATGCTGGAGCTGCGCGGCAAGCTCAGTCAGGCCTGCGGCGGTAAGAATTTCTGGGAATAAGGAGGAAGCGTCATGGAACTTTCGATTTGTCATCTCTATCCCGATGTGCTAAACCTGTATGGAGACCGGGGCAACATTCTGTGCATGACCCGCCGTCTGGAATGGCGGGGCATTTCCTCCACGGTAACGGAGCTGCCCATCGGCGCCAGCGCGGACTTTTCCGCCTTTGACCTGTTTTTCATCGGCGGCGGACAGGACTTTGAGCAGGAGGTGCTGCTGGCTGATCTCAGCGCCAGCGGCAAGGCTGACGGCATCCGCAAGGCCGTGGCCGACGGCAAAACCTTTTTGGCCATTTGCGGCGGCTATCAGATGCTTGGCAACTATTACAAGACCTGGGACGGCCATCAGTGCGATTTTATCGGCGCGGTGGATTTCTACACCATTGGCAGCAAGGAGCGCATGATTGGCAATTATCTCTACCAGTGCACCCCGGAAAGCGGCGGACATCAGGTGGTCGGCTTTGAAAACCACAGTGGCAAGACCTATCTCGGCGATGGCGTTGCCCCGCTGGGGAAAATCATAAAGGGCTATGGCAACAACGGGCAGGACGGCACCGAGGGCTGCCGCTATTTAAATGTATTCGGCACCTATAGCCACGGGCCGGTATTACCGAAAAATCCCGCGCTGTGTGACGAGATACTCACCACCGCGCTGCGGCGCAAGGGCTATGACGCCCCCCTTGCCCCCCTGCCCGATACGCTGGAAAACGCCGCGCACAATTCCGTTACCCAGCTGATTCTGAATCGGTAAATGTGAAAAAAACTTCTCCGGATCTCTGTGCGGCTTTCCCACGGCAGAGATCCGGAAAGGTCTGCAATTCCCGGAAATTTTGCCTTTGAAAAAATTATGAAAAAAATCGAAAAAAACACTTGACTTTTCCCATGTGGTTTGGTATTATAATATTCGTCAGTTGGACAGGGAAAGATTCCGAAAGCCAAATGACAAAGAAAATATGGGGGTATAGCTCAGCTGGGAGAGCGCTTGAATGGCATTCAAGAGGTCAGCGGTTCGATCCCGCTTATCTCCACCAAAAGCCTTGAATTCGTAAGAGTTCAGGGCTTTTTTCTTTTCTAATCAACACTTTTCCACCCTCTTATCTTCACACTTGAAAAAACTGGCAGATCCCAATCGATCTGCCAGTTTTTTGCGCCCAAACGCAGTATCACACAATTTCTTTCATCCACACCGGGGCGTGGGGCCAGATGCGGAAGACCTGCTCCACCAGCTCCTCATGGGTACCCAGACGGCTGCAAACCGATTTTTTATGGCGCAGCAGCCACAGGTGTACCAAATAGGCCTCCGGGTCGCCCTCCACCATGCCGGTTTTCAGCCACCAGTAATTGACCGTGTCCACTTGATCCTGCGGGATCAGGCGGACAAAGGCATCTCCCAAGACCCAATCCTCCGGCGCACCCGCCGGTGGCGCCGTAAACAACAACGCCATATTCATCAGGGCAAAAGCCTCCCGCTCCATCACGCCGCTGCGAAAGCTGGCCGCAATCTCCCCCAGGGGCGGACGGCGGCCATCGCCGGTCTCGCCCCGGCGCTGCATATAGGCCAGGTTGCTCTTCGCCGAGTGCGACCCGGCCGTGCTCAGGCGGCGGAAGATATACTCCGCCGTGGCAAAGTCCTTTTGCTCATAGCGCTCCACCGCCAGCGCGTCCAGCCGGCTGGTATAGCGAAACGAGACCATCAGGGAATCCGGCACCGCGCATTTCAGCTCCGTGAACAGATCCACAC
>CAVBJJ010000014.1:16883-42546 GCA_963595735.1 bacterium | reverse complement strand
AGCACAGCACAGCACAGCACAGCACAGCACAGCACAGCACAGCACAGCACAGCAGAAGTTTGCTTTCAGGCAGGCTTTCTTTGTTGTGCCAACAGCTCCGCTGATATGATATAAGGTAAAGAGAACACTTTTGGGCGTGTCCAGACAGCACGCCTAAAGGTGTTTTTTAATATATATGTACATTTTTTACTTTTAAGGAGGAAGAAGTCAAATGAAGAAACGGATTTTGTCCCTTCTGCTGACGCTTGCCATGGTGCTGACGCTGGCGCCGGTGGCGTTTGCAGCGGGGGACGATGCTGCGCAGGACGCCAACAGCGTGGAAGCTGCTGACACGGCGCAGGTGGAGCCTCAGGAGGCTGCGGGCGAAGCGGAAGATACGACGGTTGCAAAGATCGGCGAGGTCGGCTATGCAACGCTGGAAGCCGCTATTAGTGCTGCAACTGAGGGCGCGACGATTACTTTGCAGGCGGATGTTACCGGGCAGACCGTAATTCCGGCTGGTAAGAAGCTTACCCTTGACCTGAACGGTCATAAGATGACTCATACGAATGATGTGCTTTGCAACCTTGGCACCTTGACCGTGACGGATTCTAAAAAGACCGGCGAGATTATTTCGACAGGCAATGGCGGCATTTACACAGCGGCAAATGCCAACACCACAGTCGAGTATGCCAAGGTTTCCGGTCAGGAGGGCGCACTGTGCTTTGGCGGTGATGTTACTGGCGCAACCCTTATTGTAAAGGACGGTGTGTTTACCGGTGTTGACAACGCAGTGGTAGCGGATAATGGCAAGAAGCGCGATGGCACTGCCAATACTATCACCATTAAGGGCGGTACTTTCAACGGCAACATCGAGAGTTCCGGCTATGTTGCCTGCGGCATCTATGCACCTTGGAATGATAATATCACAGTAACCGGCGGTACTTTCAACATCACAAAAGGTGCCGGTATTGTTGCCCGTGCGGGTACTGTGACAGTAACTGGCGGTACTTTCAAGACCACCGGCAATGTTACCGGTAAGGTCGGCGATTCCCGTGTGGTTGTGCCTTGCAGTGCGATCGTCTTCGATGTGGATGCGGACTATCCCGCAAAGACTCCGGATTCCAAGATCACTGTAACTGGCGGTACCTTTACCTCTGAGGTTGCTGCAATTGCCACTGTTGGGGATGCTAAGCGTGTTTCTGTTGCCGGCGGTGTTTTCTCCTCTAATGTAACGGACTATTGCGCGGATGGTGTCAAAACCGTTCGGAACAGCGATGGCACTTATACGGTGAAGTCGAAATATGTTGCACAGGTCGGTGGTGAGACCAAGTACGAGACCCTGCAGGCGGCCATTACCGCGGCGGGAGACGGCGCAACGGTCACGCTGCTGGACGATGCAACGGAAGATGTCACGATCGCAGCCGGCAAGAACATTACCCTTGATCTCGGCGGCAAGACCCTGACGAACACCAATGCCGGCAAGGCGACCATTTCTGTCACAAGCGGTACTGTTACGGTAAAGAATGGTACGGTTCTGGGCGGTACCAACTACTACAACATCGAGGTGAAGGCTGGCGCTGCGTTGACGCTGGACGAGGTTACCGCAACTGCTGGTAATAACGGTTCCTCTATGATCGACAACTTTGGTACTCTGAAAGTCAACAGTGGTACTTATACCGGCGGTCTGGATACTTTGAAGAATGAGCCGGTTGGTACCGTTATCATTAACGGTGGTAAGTTTGAGTTGTTGCAGGGTACCTCTAAGGGATATACTGGCACTGTCTTTAATTATGGTAATCTGACAATCAATGATGGCGAGTTCCTGCAAAGCGATACGCAAACCAAGTATGGTTATCCGCAGGTTGTTTATACGGACAAAGATCCCAATACAGATAGTATGCCATCTACAAAGATCGTTGGTGGCACATTCAAGAATAGCCACTCTTCCACTACTGCGTGGACAATTCGTTCTACCAATGCTGCAACGGCCAATACTACGGTAACGGGCGGTAAGTTCAACAAAAAGGTATCTTCTTCTTATTTGCAGGATGGTTATGCCTCCACAACCACTAAGGTGAATGGTTATTATGGCTTAGCTACTGCCATCACCGCGGTAACATTGAACGCAACCGAGGTAAACCTTAAGGGTGGCGAATCCTTTAAGGTGCAGGTGACCGACATGGCACCGAATAACGCTGAAATTCAGACATACTCTATGAGATCGTCTGGTAGCAACAGTGTGGCATCTTTTACCAGCAGCACAGGCCTTGTTAAGGCTAAAAAAGCAGGTGAATACAAGGTTATTGTAACACCTGCCGGTGCAGGTGCAACTGCGGCAGAGTGCGTATTCCACATTACCGACGGTGATGCAGCAATCGGCACTACGCAGTATCCCACACTGGCTGAGGCGATTGCGGCAGCGAAGGACAATCAGACTGTTAAGCTGCTGAATGATGTTGACCTGGGCAAGACCATCGCAGTTTCGGGCAAGACCATTACGCTGGATATGAATGGCCACAAGATTTACAACACCGAGGATCTGTGGAAAGGCAATGATTGGTCGCTGATTTCCGTTCAGGATGGCGGCAACCTGACCATTACCGGTAATGGTACGCTGAAATCAAAGGCAGATGACTGCTATGCAGCTGATGTTCAGGACGAGAACGCTACTCTGACCATTGAAAACGGTACACTGGTTGGTAACATCCATGCAGTATATGTTCAGAAAGGCACTGCTTACATTAAGGGCGGTACTTACAGCATCCAGCAGACATATCCGAGTGCAGACAAGGCATATGAATTTGTTTTGAATCTGTATGATGCAAACCGTGAAAATGGCACTGCTAAAATGGTTGTTACGGGCGGTACTTTCGTAAAGTTTAACCCGGCAAATTGTCAGGCTGAAGGTGCAAACACCAACTTCTGCGCGCCCGGTTACAAGACCGAGCTGACCAACGGCGTGTATGTGGTCAAGTCCGGCACCAATGATGCAATGGAACTGATCGATAAGGCACTGGAAACTGGTGCAACTGATAAAACAATCAAGGAAGCAGTAGACGCAGTGGCTTCTACGCCCAACGAAACGCTGGCAAACAGCTCCACCACCATGGACAAGCTGGCGCAGCTGGAGGAGAAGGTAGAAGAGAAGAACAATAACATCACTGTTACAATAAGCAGTGCGGTTGCTGAAGTTAGTGAGCCTACTGCAACCAACGCAAAGCTGTCTGCAAATCCGAATGCAGAAGGGGATCAGACAATCACCATTGATGTGACGGCAAATACTACAGCTTCTACAAAGGAAGCTATGGATTTGGTTGGCGGTACTACAGCAACAGCTATGGAGATTACCATGAAGCTGAATAATGAGCCGATTCAGCCTAAGGCTCCTGTTGTTCTGACATTCGATCTGCCTGCTAATTGGGCTAACGCACAGATCGTTTATATGAACGGCGACAAGGCTGAAAAGATCCCCACAACCGTCAGCAACGGTGAGATCTCCGGCGTGTTCAATCATTTCTCTACTTATGTATTGGTTCAGACCGCAGCAGCAGAGAACCCGAATAAGTATGAGATCGTTCTGACACCGGATAAGACAGATGTTTCTGCTGGTGATACTTTGACTTATACCATATCTCTGAAGCATACTGCAGCGGGTAATAATAATGAACTGAAAGGTCAGTTTGAATTTACGCCTGCTGTAACAGCTGGTCTCTTAGAGCTAGATCCGACTTCCACTGAGCTTGAAGAGGGTGTAGTTTTCGGATTGAACAGCGACAAGAACTATCAGTTCAATGTTACCGATTTGCAGCTGGCAGTTAATAACACCAAAGCAATCGGCAAATTGGTTTACAAAGTAGGCGCTTATGGCACGAACAATGCAAATGTCGAAGTGTTGGAAACTTCTACTGCGAATGTTACAAATGATGGACGTCAGGTAGAAGCAACCGTAAGCCTGACCAACGAGAAGGATGTAACATATCATATTACCAAGGCTACATTCAAGCAGGGTGTAGGCACCAAGTTGGAACATGACATTATTGGTTATGTACGCTATGGCACCAATGAAGTATATT
Organism: bacterium; assembly: GCA_963595735.1. GTDB lineage: Bacteria > Bacillota > Clostridia > Oscillospirales > Oscillospiraceae > CALWOS01. The sequence goes on along the minus strand of CAVBJJ010000014.1, from coordinate 38,491 downwards.
CTTCACTGGAAGAACAGGCTAAGGGTTCTACAGCTGGTGAAAGACTGGCTATTCCAGAGTTGAAATTGGATACGACTGGCGGTACAACTTATCGTGTAAAGGATATAAAATGGCATTTGAATGATGCAGAGGGCAAAACATATGAGCTTGAAGGTGGCATCAAGACAGATGTTACTTTTGTAGAAAATCTGGTTAAGCTGGCCAAGGTTGATATTCCGAAGGAAGATAATAAGGCTTTGGTAGAAATCACGGATAAGGTTACTCGTACCGATAATGGCGATTCTTATGTAGATCAGGGCGAAGATCTGAAGTTCAAGCTGACAGACGATGCAGCTCCTGATCCGGGTATGGAAAATGTTGTAAAGGTAAAAGTTGATGGTGCAGAAGTAACAGTAACCGGTCCTGCTGATGGTAGTTATACAGTTGATGGCAGTAAGATTACTGGTGAAGTAACATTTGAGATCACACAGAAGCTGGCTCTGACAGCAGATGATATTAAGATCTTTACCAAGAAAGATGATGCAACTGGACTGAACAGCTATCGTGAGTACTCTACTTATAGTGACCATAGAACGCTTGTATTGTTCAAGGGCGACAAAAACGCAACATATGTTCTGAAAGCAGAAGGAGATCAGCCTGCTATTTACAGAACGGATGCGTATGAGGGTGGATATACCTATGCTGTTCTGGTTGATCCAGCAACAACGGAGGCAACCCAAGAGGATATGCTGACATATCTGGTGAATACGCTGAAGCTGAATACCTCGAAGGATACAAGTGTTACGAACACGGTAATTAACTACGACTGGAATACCAATGGCCGTGATGGCGCGAAACTGGCAGATGCACAGGCAACTCGTGACTTTATGAAGCACAAATCGGATGAGATGTATTGGACTCCGTCTGATGAGCTGCTTCTGAAAGCAGATGTAATCACTCTGACAGGTGATGACAAGCACGCTCAGGCAAGTTATGAGGGTAAGCCGGATGGTTATGTTTCTACAGATGATGTAAATACATTCCTGTATCTGTATGCAGGTCTTGCTTACAGCAAGTAAAGGATAAATAGAAATTTATCTGCATATCCGATTTGTACAGGGCAGGCATATGCCTGCCCTGTATCTTTAAATTAGGAGGAAGAAATGAAAAAAATTCCACGGCGCTTACTATCGTTTGTTTTATGCATATGTATGCTTTTTGCATTGACACCTACAGTTTTTGCAGCTGACAAGCCGGAGTTTGCGGTTAGCATTGAGTATGAGGATGGCAATTCAGAAGGAACTTTTAAGGTAAATGATACAGTAACAGCACATATTATGGTGCAGAGAACAGATTCGGAAGAGGATTTTGACTTATATTCACTTTTTTTAGAAACCACATTTGATACCAATTACCTTACACCGGTAAGCTACAAATCAGATTTGGCTTCTGAAATCATGATTCATTCCCCGCTTGACATATCTGGTTCTGAAAATTATAAGCAGGCAAGAATTACCTATCATGAGCTTGGTGTTGCAGTTCCTTGCTCCAATAAAGTTGAAGTTGCGACTTTGACATTTACGGCAAAGACCGAAACTCCGGATGCAGGATCAATTATGAGTTTCTTTGATGGAGCGAAAGTGGAAGGCAAACAAGGCGATGTATATACATTGCAATCTGGCGACTATCATAGAGGTATCGTTCATATCGGCGATACACCTGCAACTGCTTATTCTGTAACCTATGATTTGAATGGTGCAGAAGGAACTGCGCCGACAGAATCGGATCATACGGCAGGTAATAAATTTAGACTTGCCGCAGCGCCGACCCGTGAACATTATAAATTCTTGGGTTGGAACGATGGGACAAATACATTAGAAGCAAATACAGAATATATCATGCCAGATCACGCTGTAACCTTTAAGGCACAGTGGGAGCAGATGGACTATAAGGTTCATTATGAAGCAAACGAGGCAACCAGTGGTACAGCGCCCACAGATGAATGGAAAACAAAGGGAACGAATGTTAATGTCCAGACCAGCGACTTGAAGAAAACCGGCTACACCTTCCAAGGCTGGGCATATGACGGAAAGACCTACGCCGTAGGAGAAACCTTCATCATGCCGGAGGCCGATGTGACCTTTGTCGCCGAGTGGAAGCAGGATAGCACCGGCGGCGGTGGCGGTGGCGGCGGTGGTACCGTCACGACGACCTACCCGGTGAACATCACCGCGCCCACCAACGGCAGCCTGACCGCCGACAAGAAAGCGGCGGAGCAGGGCGCGACCGTTACCATCACCGCGACCCCGAACCAGGGCTACAGCCTTGGAAAGATCACGGTCGTGGACAAGAACGGCAAGGAGATCGCCGTGACCGCGAAAGACGGCGTGTACACCTTTACCATGCCGGCCTCTGCCGTTACGGTCAGCGCCAGCTTCCAGCAGAGCGGCAGCAAGCCCAGCCATGACTCCTGCAAAAAGGACGAAAGCTGCCCCATCTATCCCTTTGTGGACTCCAACCCCAAGGCCTGGTACCATGACGGTGTGCACTACTGCCTGGACGAGGGACTGATGAACGGCATCGGCGACAAGCAGTTTGCGCCGGATCTGACCACCAGCCGCGCTATGATCGTCACGATCCTGTACCGTCTGGAGGGCAAGCCGGCGACCACGACCACCGGCAAGTATGACGATGTGCCGGCAGGCCAGTGGTACTCGGAGGCCGTTTCCTGGGCGGACGCCAACGGCGTTGTCAAGGGCTTTGGCGACGGCACCTTCCGACCGGATGACGACATCACCCGTGAGCAGATGGCAACGATTTTCCAGCGCTATGCGGCGCTGAAGAACAAGGCCGATGGCAAGAAGGCCGACCTCAGCGGCTATACGGACGCTGCGGAAGTGAGCCTGTGGGCGCTGGAGGGAATGCAGTGGGCCAACGGCACGGGGCTGATCCAGGGCCGCACGGCGACCACGCTGGCGCCGGGCGCCACCGCCACCCGCGCGGAAGCCGCCACCATCCTGCTGCGCTTCTGCACCGGCATTCTGAAGTAAGCACCCGAACAAACAAAATACCCGCGCCATGGTTTGGCGCTCAAAAGGGGCTGTCTCACGAAGAGGCAGCCCTTTTGTCTGTCAAAAAACTATGTAACGGGGTACCTGCCCTTGGCTCTCCCTCTGGGAGAGCTGTCGCCGCAGGCGATTGAGAGGGTCTTGCGGATATTCGAGCACCCGTGGTTCATATGGCATGGTCAATGTTTGCCCTCTCCGTCTTCGCTGCGCGCAGCCACCTCTCCCACAGGGAGAGGCGAGGATGGCGAAAAACAGATAACCGGCAAAAATCTCCCGGACTTTTTTGACTTCGCTTGCGTTTTGGAGAGGACTTGTATATAATGTATCTCAACTCACGCAAGGGGAGCTGCGTGGAACGGGAGGAGAGAAAAATGGCCAAGGAAAAATGGAAGCTGAATACCATTTACATATCGGAGCGGCTGCAGGAAAGCCTGCGGCCGATCTCTCAGTGCGCGCTGACCACGGTCGTCGCCCCGATGGGCTATGGAAAAACCACGGCGGTGAACTGGTATCTGGCGGAACGGGCGCAGACCGAAAATCCCCGGACGATTCGGATCAGCGTGTATTCCAACAATCTGGCGATCTTCTGGAGAAGCGTGCAGGACGCCTTTGTTCGCGCCGGACTTTCGTTTTTGCGGGACTATAGCTGTCCGGAGGACGCGGCCAGCGGCGGGATGCTGGTGGACGACCTCTGCCATGGGCTGGCAGGGGAGCGCCCCTGCTATATTTTCATGGACGATTTTCACCTGCTGACCGATCGCCGCGCCGCCGTGTTTCTCTGCGCCCTAGCCGGGCGGCTGCCGGAGAATGTACACCTGATCGTCGCCAGCCGTGACCGATTTCTGCCGGCGGGGGAGATCGTCCGCCTGGGCGGCAGAGTCTATCAGATCGGCACAGCGCAGCTTCGGCTGAACCACACGGAGCTTGCCATTTATGCCCACCGGTGCGGCACGGCGCTGACCGATGACCAGGTGGCGACCCTTTTGTACTACAGCGAGGGCTGGTTTTCCGCGGTGTATCTGAACCTGCGGGCGCTTTCCGAGCGCGGGGCGCTGCCCGACCGGAATTCCGACATTTACGCCATGTTTACCGCCGCCATGATCGAGCCGCTGGGGGCGGAGCAGCGGGAGTTTCTGGCGGTCATGGGCTTGGCCGATGAATTCACCGTGGAGATGGCGCGGTTTGTCACCCAGGCGGCGGATGCGGAAGCGGTGTTGGCCGGCTTGACTGAGCAGAACGCCTTTGTAAAATGCCTGCCGGATGGGGAGACCTATCGTTTTCACCACATGATGAAGGAGTGCGCGGCGCGCCATTTCCGGACACTGGCGGAGGAGAAGCAGCGGGACTACTGGGGGCGCTTTGGCCGGTGGTATGAACAGCAGCGCCAGTATCTTCACGCCATGGCGGCGTACCGGCGGAGCGGGGACTATGCCGCGCTGCTGCGCACGGTGCAGCAGGATGCCGGTATTTTTCTGGCATCTCTGGATCCCGCTGTGGTGCTGGAGTTTTTGGAGCAGTGCCCGGCGGCGGTGCTTAAGGCGCAGCCCTTTGCCCTGCTGGTGCTGATGCGCAGTATGTTCAACTGGCGGAATATTCCCAAAATGATGGAGCTGAAAGATCTGCTGCTGGCCGCCATCGAGGAGCATCCGGCGCTGTCCCAAACGGAGCGCGGCAATCTGCTGGGGGAGTGCGACCTGATCCTGAGCTTTTTGTGCTACAACGACATCAGTGCGATGAGCCGCCTGCACCGCAGCGCCAGCAGCCAGATGTCCCGTCCGGCCATCAGCATCCGGAACCAGGGCGGCTGGACCTTTGGGTCGCCCTCGGTTTTGATGATGTTTTACCGGGCGCCGGGGGAGCTGGAAAGCGAGCTGGCCGAGATGGACGATTGTATGCCTCACTATTACAAGATCACCAACGGCCACGGCCGGGGCGCGGAGAAGATCATGCGGGCGGAGGCGCTGTTTTTGCAGGGGCGCTTTACAGACGCCCACATCGAGCTGGAAAGCGCCTATACCCAGATCGAGGGAAACGGGCAGGAGAACATGAGGCTCTGCTGCGATTTTCTGGAAAGGCGGCTTTCTCTGTTTGCGGATGTGGAGGCGCGGTGCGGCTTTGCGGAGCGCCGGGCGGCGCTGCTGCGGCATCACAATGCCGCGTGGCTCAATATTCTCAATGCCACCTGTACCTATTATTATGCCCTTTTGGGCGTGCCGGAAAAAATTCCGGAGGTGTTTGGCGCGCATCGGCTTTCCACAGTGCATATTCTCGCCCCGGGCAAGCCCATGATCGAAATGGTGGAAAATCAGGTCTATCTGGCCCAGGGCGCCTATGCCAAGGTAATCGGGCGCAGCGGGGAGCAGCTTGCGGTGTGCGAGGAGATGCACTATGCGCTGGTGGCGCTGCATCTGCGCATCCAGACGGCGGCAGCCTATGAAATGCTGGGCAAGCGGGAGCAGGCGCGGGCGCAGCTTTCCCGGGCGCTTTCCGCCGCCGCCCCGGACGGCTTTGCCATCCCCTTTGCGGAGAATTATCGCTACCTCAAGCGGCTGCTGGCGGAGGAGATACAAAGCGATTTCCTGACGCAGATCACCGCGCTGGGGCAGGCCGGGGAGCAGCGGCGGAGCCGGAGCGGCCGCCCGGCGGCATTTTCCGCCCTGACCCGCCGGGAGTATGAGGTCGTGCGCCTGATAGCGGAGCGCCTGAGCAATCGGGAGATCGCGGAAAAGCTGTTTCTTTCCGAGGGCAGCGTCCGGCAATACATCAACCAGATCTATTCCAAGCTTTCCCTTGCGGGCGATCCCCGGACAAAGCGCAGGCAGCTGCTGACGCTGCTGGAAGAAAAAAGCTAACATCTTGTTAATGGTCATATTATCCAATCCACGGTACACTGTGTGTACGGTGGATTTTTTATATGCACACTATGCCGGGAAAGGGGGGGACACAGGCTTGGATCGGAAATATATTGCGGCGGTCACACCGCTTGCGGAGCACATTTTGCAGGTGGATTTTGTGTCCGGCAGCCGGCTGCTGCTGGACATGAAGCCCTATCTGGACAAGCTTCGCTTCCGGACGCTTTCCGACCCGCAGGTGTGGAACAGCGCCATGACAAACGGCATTTTCATCCGTTTTGGCAATGTGGAGTTGAGTCATGACGAGGTACTCACCATGGCGGGACAGGAATAGAGATCGATGCATGATAGAGGAGGAAATGACATGAAGCAAACGATCACGGCGCGGGAAACGACCCGTGCACCACGGTCAGGGCGGATGGGGAAACGGCTTTTGCCGCTGGCGCTGACCCTGGCGATCTGTCTGAGCCTGCTGCCGGTTTCGGCCATGGCGGCTCAGACCGGCAGCAGCGACACAAAGCGCACGGTATTCGACGCTCTGGGCTTTGATACCGGCGTACCGGAGGGGTACGAGCAGGAGGAGGGCATTACCGATACCCCCTTCGGCAAGAGCTATTCTACACTGGCCGAGGTGGATGAACTGTTTGTTCACAACACGAACAGCAACCACAACGACGGAAAGAACGGAAACTCTGAAAGCACCACTTCTCTCTTTGGCAACGGCACAGCCACCGGAGGCAGTCTCAGCGGCTTCTTCAGCAACGCCAAGACCTACGCTGCCCCGAATCTTTCCAGCAACGCCATACTCGCCGTGGAGGGCAATTTCTCCACCGGGAACAACGGTCTGAAGAAGGATGTGGTACTCCTTACCTATTTTACCACCCGCACGAGCGAGCATGTGCGTATGTATACCGGAGATCCGGTGAACGGGAGCTATTCGAACTATAAGGGGCTCCCAGGTTCGGGTGGCCTCGGCAACGCCGATGACAAGAGCAACGGCCGCTTCGCGGAGCCTTACATGGCCTACAACTATCTGGATCTGGCCGCGGGCGATTTTGATGGCGACGGCATCGACGAGATCGCCACTTATGTCGGCAGCAACAGAGCGCCTATAGTCACCGTTTGGAAATTGCAGAAAACCGCGGATGACGGTTTCCTGACTGCCAGCAATTGGGTACAGGCCTGGAGTTACGCTCTGCCGACGACCGACAGCCTGGCTCCCAACATGGTCAGTCTCGCCGCAGCCGACATTGACAAGGACGGCATCGACGACCTGGCCATCTCCTATGGCTACTATAAGTATAACAGTGCGGCGCAGGCCAGCAAGGCCGTCGTGCTCATGGGTGCGGACAACAGCAAGATGATGACCCGCAGCTATGACCTCTCTTTGGGGACTGTCTATCGTGCGGGCCTGACCGCCGGGGACATCGACAACGATGGCCGCAACGAGCTGATCGTTGGCGGCAGTTCGGATACCAAAAACCGCGACGCGCGGTATCTGGCCATCTATGGCTGGAACGGCACGGGCTTTGACAAGCTGGCCGCCAAGAATGTCAACCCCATGGACGGTAGCTCCGGGCTTTCCGACAAGTACTACATGAGCCTTCCCTATATGGCGGCCAACCTGACCGTGGGCAAGTTCTACGGGCTGAGCGATGGCCCCTGCATCTACATGGATAGCATCATCCTCCGGTACGGCACCGGCGGCATCGAGGTGCTGGATCTGGCGGATAAGCACACGAACTATTTCTATGGAACGGATTTTGAAGGTGTCAATGACCACCTGTTCTATGTGGAGTGGAACGCCCGTGCGGCGGACTTCACCGGCAGCGGCCAGGAGGCCGTCGGCGTCAACCGGATGGCTCCTTGGGTGGCCTACAGCGACCGGGACAGCGGCCAGGACCGCGACCACACATTTGCCTATGAGGCTGCGCTAGGCGGTTACACTTTCAAGAATCAGCATCTGAACATCCTGAGTTTCGGCGGCAGCGGACAGAACCGCACGGTGAGCAATGTGTATCACCAGTACGCTTCTCCCTCCGGCTACGAAGTGGTCGATGGGGAATTGGACATCACGCCCCGCGCGGTGCCGTTCTGCCTGCCTGATACGGATAATGATACCATCGTGCTCAAGTACACCGGGGAGCATTACTACACCTATGCCGATCCGGAGGTGCTGGCGGTGCTGGCCTCGCCGCCGTATTTTGCGGATCTGGCAAACGACGATGACGACAGCCAGATGATCGAGTCCAAGACCGCCTACAGCAAGAGCAAGGGCTCCGGCAGCGGTTCCGGCTACTCCAACTCCTTCTCCGTCGGCGTATATACCAGCTGGGAGCAGTCCTTTTCCATTCTGGGAGTGGAGCTTGCCCACGCCGAGGCGGAGGCCGCCATCAACAACAGCTTTACCTGGGAGACCCAGAACAGCGCCTCTGTGGAATATGAGGTAGCGTATTCCACCATGGCGGGCATGGATTCCGTTGTGCTGTATGCCCTGCCTGTGGAGACCTATGTTTATGAGGCGACCATGCCCGGCGGTGAAACCCAGACTATGACGGTCAACAAGCCCTATCAGCCCGCTGTCCGGACGATCTCCGCAGAGGACTACGCGGAAATTCAGGCGGTGTACAGCGATATTCTGCCCGATGTCACGCCGGTGCTGCGCCACACGGTCGGCGACCCGGCCAGCTATGCCGCGGATGTGAGCGCCCTGCCGGATGGCAGAACGCAGACGCTGGTCTATGACGGCAGCTTTGCGGCCATAGGGCAGGGAAGCCAGAACACGATCTCCCAATCCATTGCCATGACCAGCGAAACGGAAAACAGCTTCAATTATGATTTGGAGGTGGAGACCAAGGCCGGCGCGGGCATCGGCGGCGTGACCCTTGGCGTGACTGCGGGCTACAGCCACGGCGCGGGCATGGTGCATATCACCACCGCCGGCTCCAGCTACTCCGGCGAGATGAACGGCCTGCCCACCCAGGCCGGGCAGTATGGCTACAGCTTTCACTGGAAGCTGGTGGGCTTCCTGTATCAGGGCAAGTATCCGGTCGTGACCTATCTGGTCAACAGTGTGACGGAGCCGCCCCTGCTGCCGGAAAACTTCGGCGCCAATGAGGCGGAGACCACCACCGACCAGATCGCGCTGGAGTGGGATTACCCCGGCAATGCGGCGGGCTTTGTGATCTACCGCTATCTTCAGTCCCCATCAGCCGCCGGGTACTATAAGATCGGCACAGTAGAGGGTGGCGACTATACGGAAGTCCGCAGCGGTGTAAAGCACTATCAGTTTATCGACAAGGGGCTGCAGGCCAACACGGGCTATCAGTACCGCATTCAGACCATCGGCCTGTCCCAGCCCAACACCAGTATTCCCAGCGAGGCCTACAGTACCTATACCAAGCCGGAGACCGATGTGCCGCAGGTGGGCGTCAGTACCGGACAGCTGGCGCTGTATCCGGATGTCAAGGCGGGCGTGACGGCCTTTTTGGAAAATTCCGATGTATTCACCGACTCCCGGATTTTCTACCAGTGGCAGAAGCAGTCCGCCGGCGGCTGGGAGACGGTGGAGGGCGAAAAGGCCGCCAGCCTGACATTCCAGTATCCCGATCTGGGGGTGGAGGGGCTTTACCGCTGCAAGGTCAGCGCGATGGTCGGCCAGAATCTGGTCACTGCCTATTCCCCGGAGGTAACGGTGACCTTCGCCCAGCGCAGCTCCCAGATCACCGGACTGACCATACAGGATGACACCCTGACCGCCACCGTGACCGGCAGCGGCAGCACCGCCAAACCCACCGGTACGGTAAACTTCATCCTGCGCTCCGCGAACGCGGAGACGGTTTACACCGCCCAGGTGGAGGAGGACGGCACGGCAAGCGTGACCATCCATCCGGCTGCGGATCTCTACAAGATCACCGCCACCTACAGCGGCAGCAAGATCTTCCTGCCCGCTTCCTATGATCCGGAAACGCCGCTGTTTTATACTAAGGGCGTGCAAAGCGGCAGCTATGTGGATGTAAAGGACAGCTACTTTTACGGTGATGTGCTGCAATTTGACAAGTATACCGTTACAAATGACGGCAGCGTTACCAAGACCCAAATCCAGCCCACAAGTTGGAAAAGCAAGCCCACCGCCAAACAAGCCGACGACACCGCGGCGATTGAAAGCCGCTTTGCAAGCGGCCGCGCGGGCTGGGTGGGAAAGGCGGCGTTCACGGAGGGCGGCAAGACCTACACGGTGCAGATCCTGCCGCGTCCCATCGAGGTCATTGGGCTGGAGGACTATAGCTTTGCCACCGGCAGCGGATCGGCCTACGATATCATGCAGGGCGTTTCCCTCCGCAATCTGGTAGAGGACTGGGCGGAGGAGGACTCCTATGTAAAAACCTCCAAAGGCACCATTCGCGCCCTGAATCTGGTTTTCTATAACTCGGCAGGCAAGGAGGTCACGCCCGTGCCCGGCGGACCCGGCGCCTATACGGCGTATCTGGAAAAGGGAGATCTGAGCCGCAATGTCAACTACAGCCTGACTTCTCCCACCGTCAAGCTGACCATCACCGGAAAAACCTATCCGGTCAGCGCCGGGGTGCAGGCGGGGCAGGAGACCTGCGGCACGGCGTCCGTCCGCTATCCCAAGGACACCCAGCAGGCCGCAGTCGGCCAGACGGTCATTTTCCAGGCCGATCCCAACCCCGGCTATGCTGTGGACACCTGGTATCAGGTGGGAAAGGACGGCAGCAGCACCAAGCTTCCGGACAGCGAGGGCAAGCAGACCCTGACCATGACCCAGACCAAGGACGGCCTGGCGCTGCTGGTGGGCTTCCGGAAAAAGAGCAATACCCTTACCGTTGCCGCTCAGCCGGAGCGTGGGGGCAAGGTCACAACGGATGACCGCTTTTTCCAAAACGGCAATGCTTACACCGCCGATTATGCCGTTACATTTACCGCCGTTCCCGAGCCGGGCTGGCACTTCACCGGCTGGGAGTACCGGGTGGCGGGGCAGGCGCCCAAGTATGACGATGGGGAGTCATTCACCGTTACCATGCCGGACGAAAGCGTGCAGCTGTATGCCAAATTCGCCCGCGACAGCTACAAGCTGCGCCTGAGCGAGGGGCTGGAGGCCTATGCCGATGGCGCGGCGATCGCAGATCTGGACGCCGTTCTCGGAGACACGGTCGTGACGGTGCAGCCCAAGAAAGGCTATCAGCTCAGCGAGGATGCGGTGTGGCAGGTCAACGGCACGGCGCTGGAGACTCAGCCCACAGAGGGAAAATACTACTTTACCATGACAGAGGACACCCAGGTGTCCGTTGCCCTGACCGCCCAGGAATTCGCCGTCCGGCTGGAGCAGACAGGCGTGACTGGCGGCACCGCCGCGCTGCAGGGCGTTTCCCCGGAGGGAACGGCCAGCGCCGGGACGCCGGTGACCTATACCGCAGCGCCTGACCGGGGCTATACCTTCCAGGGCTGGAAAAACACGGCGGACGACAGTCTTGTCAGCACCAGCGCAAGCTATACCTTTGCGGTCAGCGGAGATGTGAGCCTGACGCCGGTTTTTGCGGCGCAGACCGGAAAGACGATTACCGCAGCGGAGGGGATCCGCTGGACGATCACCGCGGGGGATGATGCGGAGATCGAAACAGACATGCTGCGGCTGTTCCCCGGCGAGACGCTGACTCTGACGGCCACGCCCCGAGACGGGTACATGGTCGCCGGCTGGACGGTGAATGACAAATACACCGCCACGCCCGCCCGGACAATGCGCTTTTCCTATCAGGAGCTGGAGGACGGCACCCGGGTTTCCGTGACCTACAAGCCCGTGACCTACTTTACCGTGCGCTTTGCAGGTGGGATCACCGCCACGGCGGACGGCGCGGCCATCGCCTCCGGAGATTCTGTTGCCGCCGGCAGCACGATGCGCTTTGCCTACAGCGGCACGGACGGCCTTGTGACGGCGTGGAAAAACAAAGGGGAAGCCTATCCCAGTCTGACCCGGGAGCTGCTTGTCGACCCGCTGACCGGCGATTTGGACATCACGGTGGAGATCGGCGAGCTGGCCTTCTTCACCGTCACGGACGCCAACAGCGAGGCGGAGAAGCCCTACACTGCCGCCGTAACGGGGGCTTATGCGGAAAATGACAGGTACGCGGCGCATTCCGCCGTGAAGATTGTCATCACGCCGGCGGAGGGCTATCACATTTGCAAGGTCGAGTGCGGGGGCATGGACTTTGCGGAGAATGCCGGCGTTTGGACGGGCACGACCGCGGCGATCCAGGAAAATCTGGTCTACACGGTCAGCGTGGAGAAAGATCCGCAGCCCTGCACCATCACGCTGGACGCCAACGGCGGTACGCTCGGCGGCGCGGCCACCATCCAGACCGGAACGGATGGCAAGCTGGCCGCTTTGCCCGAAGTGCCCACACGCAGCGGCTATCGCTTTGACGGCTGGTACACGGAAAAGGAGAGTGGAGAAGCTGTCACGACGGAAACGGTGTTTGCCCGGGATACGACCCTTTATGCCCACTGGACAAAGAGATCCAGCTCCGGCGGCGGGGGCGGCACGGTCACAAAGACCTATCCGGTGAACATCGTGCTTTCCACAAACGGCAGCTTGACTGTGGACAAAAAAACGGCAGCGTCTGGGGAGACGGTTGCCGTGACAGCAAGCCCGAGCGGGGGATATGCACTGGAGAAGATCACCGTTGTGGACAAAAACGGAAAGACCATCCAGGTGACAGAGAAAAACGGGAAGTACAGCTTTACCATGCCGGCCTCGCCGGTTACGGTTTCCGCTGTGTTCCAGGCAAACAGCAAGCAGTTTGCCGATGTGACAAGAGACGCGTATTTCTACGATGCCGTGCAGTGGGCGGTACAGCAGGGCATTGCGCAGGGGGTGAGCGACACCCGCTTTGACCCCGATGGCGCCTGCACCCGCGCCCAGATCGTCACCTTCCTGTGGCGTGCCAAGGGTTCGCCGGAGCCTGCGGGCCGGAAAACGCCGTTTACGGATGTTGCGGCGGACGCCTACTATGCCAAGGCGGTACAGTGGGCGGTGGAAAACGGCATCACCCAGGGCACTGCGGAGACCCGGTTCAGTCCGGATGACAGCTGCACCCGCGCCCAGAGCGTGACCCTCCTGTACCGCGCCAACGGCGCGCCCGCCGTTTCCGGAACCATGCCCTTTGCCGATGTGGCAAAGCAGGCCTACTACCACGACGCCGTGCAGTGGGCCGTACAGCAGAAGATCACCCAGGGTACCGGAGAAAACAGCTTCAGTCCGGATGAGGACTGCACCCGTGCCCAGATCGTGACCCTGATCTATCGCTGCATGAAGTAAGCGACCCAAAAATAGAAAAAATAGAGAGAAATGATGAAATACCCCCCTCCATCCCTTGCAGGACGGAGGGGGGTAGTGTGTTTTTTTGCGGGGTATCGTTTTGGGTGTTTCAGTTTGTTGCGGCGGTCTTATTCATCTTCTTTTGGTTTCCGCTTCCCACAAAGCCGAGGATGGTCATAGGCAATCCGAAAGGCAGGCAGATCGGGAAGCATAAGGTTTCAATCAGGTAAAGTACGGCGACAAATTTGGCAAGTCCGCTCTTCTTTCCTGCGAATGCGATCCATCCGATAATCACGCCCAGCACAGCGACTGTAATATGTGCACAGAACAAAACCAGCATGACATACAAGGCCGTGACTGCCGGAGCGTGCATCCCGACGAGTGCAAAGGCAAGTTCAAAATATGCATTGAGGACAGCGATATAGTCTGTGCCTTCGACTTCTCTGAAAACGACTCCAAATGTCCCGAGCAGGAGTATGAAGTAGACGGAGGATAGGATACTGGATGCCAATAACACTTTACTTCTTTTCAAGGTGATCTCCTTTAGTTTGTCACTGCAAGCAGCTTTTGGTTTACTCTGGTCTGAACCTCCAGGTAATAGGCAAGCTCGGCCTCGTTGAGGTCTTCGCTTTCCCACTGGTCAAATTTTCTGGCCATATCCGCACATTTGCTCATATAGCTTGCGTAATCGGAAAGTACGCTTACATCCGTGGGATTGCTCTCGTACTTTTTCATAAAGGCGACATACTCGTCCATAAAGGCTTCATAGCTGTCCATAGCCGCTTTGAAGTCGCTGCGGAGACTATTGGTAGAGCTTGTCGGCGTCTCCGGCGCAGCACTCTCTGCCGGCGGGGTGGAGGTCGCGGCTTCTTCATTTTTCGGTGCATCAATCGCAATGGTCATAATATGATTGCCCATGTATTGTAAAGCAAGATGATAGCCCTCACCATTATCCGCCTGGTAGGCGGTTTCTGCCTTATCATAGTTCACGGTAAAGCCCTTGGCAGAACAATCGGCAACATACTGTGCATAGTCTTCCTTGCTGGTATCTCCGATGTAGGCAAACAAGCTGTCATCCCGTTCGTGGTCGAATTTTCCGGCGGTGGACTTTGGCGCAGGCACTTGCTTTCCTACAGCGCTTTCTGGCCAGTTGATCGTGCCGAGTTCCATCGGAGCGTCCAGTTTGATGGAAAGACTCTCCCCGATGTGATTCATGTCCAAAGCATAGCCGTCTCCGTTGTAGGCTTTGTAAGCGCCGGAAGATTTTTCCGCATCGCCCGTGAAGCCCTGCGCAATGCAGGCGTTCAAATACTCGTTGTACTGTGCGTCCGTTACATCCTCCAGAGAGAGCCAAAGTTTTTCATCTGAGTTTTCATAAATTGTTCCCTCCATAGAGGGCGGCTCCGGAAGCTGGTCGCGTAGCACGACCTCTGACCACTGCATTTCATCGGCTTTGGTTTCTTTTCTGCAGCCGGAAAGAGAAAGCGCCGCGACAAGTACAACAATGGCAGCCAGAACACAGAGTACCGGCCTTTTCGTCTTGCTGAGGGACTGCTTCTCCCATCGGGTCTCGTTTGTATTTTTCATGCATATCCTCCCAAATTTTTATTTTGTTGTCTTTAGGATTCTCCAGACATTTCGCGCAGAGTAGTTATATTTCTGCGCCAACTGGTAGACATTGTTGCCGTCAAATTCGTGAATGATGGCCTGATGTATGTACTCTTTGGAAAACAGCCTGCTGGGAAATGAGATCTGTGTTCCGCGAAATAAGCGGTATATGGCTAAAGTGTTCTCGACCCCAATCTCATCGGCAATATCCCGGTATACATCATTGAGTCCCTCAAGATCTTTTTGCAAAAATGCCACCTCCGAGCTCCAAAACTCCCCTTTCAATGGCATATTACCACCTCCTCGGCGGCATAACAAATGACATTGTCCTTGAATTTGTCATTGCTCCGGCGGCGCATTTTCCAATCATCAATTCGGATTTTCAAAAAAATTCTCCTTTCCGGACAAAAGGCTTTGTCCGAAAAAGAGCTTGTAATTTTCGCGGATTTTTGCAGAAAATACCCCCTCTGTCCCTTGCGGGATGGAGGGGGGTAGCGTGTTTTTACATTCTATTCCCGGGATCTCACGGGATGTCGTTTTCCAGGTCCTTGATTTTCCTTGCGGGAACGCCGCCGACGAGTGTATTATCCGGCACATCCCTGGTCACAACGGCGCCGGCGGCAACGATAACATTGTTGCCGATCGTTACGCCCGGAAGGATCGTTACATTGCCGCCGAGCCAGACATCGTTGCCGATGTGAATGGGCTTTGCGATCCCCAGGTGTTTGCGCCGTCCCATCGGGGAAAGCGGATGCCCCACCGTGGAGATCAGCGTGTTGGGGCCGATCATGATGTTGTTGCCAATATAGACCTCCTGAAAGTCGAGGATGGTAAGGTTGTAATTGCCGGTAAAATTATTTCCGATAAAAATCTTTATAGCGTTTTCTTTCCGCGCCTGGATCGCCAGGTCATCGTAACAATATTCCAGACCGGCCTCCAGCTTTTCCAGCTCTGTCATGTTGCCTTGTACCTCCATGGGTGATTTGTTTTCATCGTATCATATCCGATCGGAGACAGCAATATGGGAGACGGGCTTTTTTGACGCAAAACACCCCTCCGTCCCGCAAGGGACAGAGGGGTGCTGCTATGTGCTATGGAGTTTGGGAACTATTACTTGGAGCCAAGTGCCTGGAAGCGGACGAAGATGGTCGCCGCCTCGGCACGGGTGGCCGTTCCCTGGGGAACCAGCGTACTCTCCGTGCGGCCCTGGATCAGACCGGCGCCGCAGGCCCACTGGATGGCCGGCATGGCATACTCGCTGATGCTGGAAGCGTCGGCGAAGCTGAGGATATTCGTGTCCTCTCCAAGGCTGGTATCCAACTTGGAGAACTGGGCATAGCGGTACAGCATGGCTGCCAGCTGTTCTCGAGTGATATTTTCCTCGGGGGCGAAGCTGGTTTCGGAAACGCCCTTGACAATGCCGTTGGCAGAAGCCCAGATCACAGCCTTTTCATAGTAGCTGCCGGCGCTGACATCCGCAAAGGCTGCGCTGCCGGTGACAGCGGGGCTGCCGGCCAGGCGATAGAGCATGGTCACGATCATGCTGCGGGTAATGCTGTCCTCCGGGGCGAAAGCGGTGGCGCTCACACCGTTCATGAGCTTGTTCTGATACACCTGCTGGATGTAGGAGTAGGCCCAGTGCTCCCGGCTCACATCCGTGAAGGGCAGGTCGCCGCGCAGATCTCTAAACGCCGATTCCGCGGCGGTGAGCGTGTTGTAGTTGCTTACCTGCTTTTTCTGCGCGTCGGTCAGCTTGTCATAGGCTGCACGCGCGGCCTGGATCTTGTCGCCGCTGGCTTCCGTTACGGTGCCGATGGCCTGAATGAGGGATTCCACATTCTTGATCGCCGCATCCACCGTGGAGGAACCGCCGCCGTGGCCGCCGGGAACGGTCTTGTAGTCGCCGGTGTAGAACAGCTCGATCTTGTCGCCGTTTTTCAGGACATACTGGGACAAAAGCTGGTCGGGCAGTTCGCCGTTGACCTTGTACATCCAGCCGCTGTTCTCGCCGTGCTCCAGCTCGGCCAGTTCCACGCCGGCGGGGTCGGTGATGGCGCTGATGTAGTTTCCGCCGCCCTTGTAGGTGTAGCCGTTGGCCTGGAAAAATGCCTCTACAGCGTCCCAGGCGGTCCAGTCGGCGTCCGCATCCCGGCTGAAGCTGAAGTCGGCGGTGTTGCGGAAGTTTTCAAACTTGTTGCCGTCGATGCCCACCGTGACCTGAATGCGATCCACGGGGTTGGGGTTGGAGCCGCCCTTGGTGCCCTTGACGGTGACGGCTGCGGACACCGGGCGCTTGTAGAACTGCTCGAACTGGGCATAGGCGGGGTCATTCTGGAACTTTGTCCAGTATTTTGCCATGGCGTTGTGGGTCAGAACGCTGTCGATTTTGACATGAGTGTCATAATCCGGACGGGTGACAAAGAGTGTTTCGCTGGTGATGATGCTCTCCCGGCTGGAGCGGAACTCCCGCCAATTCTGCGTGCCCATGGGGTCGTAGCCGGGAAGATCGTCCACCTCCACACCGCCAAAGGTGATGTTTGCCATGCCGCGGACAAAGGTGTAGCCGCCCTTGCCGTCGGGCAGGATCTCCACAAAGGAGTCCAGATCGCTTGTTACATTGTCTTTGTCGGTATTGGCGTTTTTGATGCCCTCCCAGTAGACCTGGCCGGTGGCGACCATGTCCATAAAGGCCTTGGCGTTGTCGATCTCTTCCTGGGTGAGCGGGTCAACGGTAATGGTGAAGTCGCGGGTGGCCAGCAGAGCGCCGCTGGGGCGGTCGTAGACGGAAACCGTATAGGTCGCGGTCGCAGGCGCGCTGCCGGGCAGCGGACGGTAGACAACGGCATGATAGCCGTTGAAGTCCAGCACATCCGGCGTTTTGCTTTCCATGGTGACCTTTTCGTTGTAGCTGTCCGGCAGAATGCCTGCATCCTCCAGCGTGGCCGGACGGGGCATCTGCATATCGTCGGTAACATGGTCGCAATCAACCTTCTTGGTTTTGTCTACAAAATCGCGCAGCAGGGTGGGATACTGTGCCAGCGCGTTGTAAATCTCTTTGCCGATGTCATCGTTGCTGGCGGCGATCTTCATGTTGAAGTTCTTGACCTCGTAGCAGTTGGACTCGTAAGAGCCGCCTTCCATGGTCATTTCCTGCTTCATGTAGTCGTCCAGCCGGTTGAAGCTGACGCGGGCGGTCAGCAGGAAGGGCGTATCCGGCTGTCCGAACACAGGGCGGTTCAAAACGCCGGTGTAGGTGCCGTTGCCGTTGTCCTTGACCGTCATGGCAGAGGTGTTCTTGGACATCCAGGCCACGGTGACGGCGGGATAGTTCGTCAGGCGCAGGGGCAGGAGCAGGTCTTTGCTAACAGAGCCGTCTACCGTGACGGTCTCCCACCACTCGCTGTCTCCCTCTTTTCCGCCGGTGGTAGTGGAGCCGTTTTCGTTCTGGCCGCGGATCATATCCCAGGTGATGGACTTTGCGGCGTTGAGCATATAGTCATCCGCAAATTCCTCCGACCAGCCGATATGTACGGTCATGGGGATATCCACCGTGGCGTCGCCCAGGGTCAGGCGGAAGGTGACATTCTGATAGGTGGCGTAGTTTTCGGCGGCGCTGATATCGGTGTAATAGGTGATCGTGCCGTCCTCGGCTAGGTTTTTGCTTTCGTTTGCGGGGGAGAGCTTGGTACCGATGCTGACCAGGCTGACCTCGATGCCATCGGTCTTGCTCGTCTTGAGGGTGTAGTCGCCCCGGAGGAGGTATTGCTCCATGGCGTCCACAATGTTGCTGTGGTCATAGATCTCCAGCGGCTGGAGGAACACGCCGTCCTTGGTGGCCTCTGCTTTGATCTGATCCAGCAGCTTCTGAGCCGCTGCGGCGGAGGACCAGATGAGCAGGGTGAACTGCTTCTGGACGCTCGCTTCACCGCGGGTGATGGTGGCGGTCAGGGTGACCTCGGGGTGACCGCTCAGGGGCAGGGAGACCTTGCCGGTTTTCAGATCCACATAGCCCGCGGGGCTGGCGGACCAGCTGATGCCGGTGTTGTGATTGCCGGTTTTCTCCAGCAGCAGGGAAAGCTCGTCCCGGATGGGATACTTGCCGTCCTCCGCCGGAATTGCCTCACCGTCGTCCTTTTTCAGAACCAGCGCGGCAGCGGCCAGCTCCACGGCGTCGTTGTCATCGGAGATGACCGGCTCACGGCCGCCCTGCCAGGCCAGCACGGGGTAGCCGCTGTTGCTGCCGTCGCTGTCCACACGGAAGGCCTCGCCCAGATCAAAGGCAAAGCGGTCGGACTTCATGACAGCGGCGGTCTTGTCCGCGTTCTGGATGGCGGCGCCCTTACCGGCGGCCTTGTCCGCCGTGCCGGTGAGGTACCAGGCGTTGGTCACGGCTCCACTGTTGCTGCCGACCAGTGCGCCGGGGGCGCCGGAATCGGTGGTGGGACCTGTGACCTTGCCGGTGTTGTAGACATTGGTCACGGTGCTGCCGCTGTTCGCGGAGCCAACAATGCCGCCGATGGCATAGTTGTCCAGCTGACGGCCGGCATCGTTTGTCACCTTGGCGGTGACTGTGCCCACATTGTAGCAGTTTTCCAGGGTGCCATAGGTGTTGCCGGCAATGCCGCCGGTGTCCAGCTGCTGGGCAAACATGGAGTAGGTGTTTTTCACCGTACCGGCGTTGACGCAGCCACGGATCACATTGCCCGCCATACCCAGACCGACAATACCACCCAAGCGCTGCTGATCACCGGAAATGGAGCCAAGGAACATGCAGTTTTCTACGGTGCCCTTGCTGATGCTGACGATGCCGCCCACATTATTGGTGCCGGACAGATCGCCGTTTACCGTCAGGTTTTTGACCGTACCGGTGGGGGCAAGGCAGTAGACCAGACCCTTGCTGCCGCTCAGGCCGCTGACCATGTAGTTCTGGCCGTCCAGGGTGCCGGCAAAGCCGCTTTCTGTATTGCTGTAATCATAGCTGCCAAAGGACAGGTCGCTCCAGTCCTTGCCGCCCAGGTTGATATTGGCGGTCAGCTGGGCGCTGATGGTAGTTTTGCCGCCGTTTATGGCGTCGGCGAACCACGCCAGTTCCGCGGCGTTGCTGATTTGATAGATATCGTCTTTCTGGGCAGGCTCGGTCTTGGTGCTGCCGTCCCAGGCAATGCCGCAGAAGACCAGCGCGGGAACGGTGATGGTCTGATCCTTGTCGGCGGTGAAGCTGCCGCGGCGCTCCACATAGCCGTCCTTGCTGACGGTGTAGCTGTAGCTTTCGTTTTCGGGAAGCTTGTAGCTGCCGTCGGACTGGCGGAACGCGTCCATGTCGCCGGCGGTCTCATGGCGCAGGGAGATCGTGGCGTCGGTGGGATCCACGGCAAAGCGGATGGTCCTGGTCGCCAGCGCCGTCAGCTTGGCGGAAACCGCCTTGCTGCTGTCGCCCGCGGCAACGGTCAGGGACTGGTTTTCCACGCCCGTATAGCCGAAAGCGGCGACAGAGTAGCTGTAGGTTCCGGCTTCCAGCAGATAGGTGCTGCCGCTGTAGGGCTGCAGCAGCGTGTCATCTCCGCGCTTGACGGTGATGGTCGCCCCCTCGGGCGCGCCGGTGAAGTTGACTGCGCACAGCGCCGTGGCCTGGAAGCTTTGCAGACGGAGGAAGTTTTCGTCCATCGGCGACATATCGTTGCTGTTGACAAAGCAGCTGTAGCTGATGGTCAGGGTCTCTCCGGCGTTGACATCCAGCGTGCAGGTCTGCCAGCCGGTGCTGACCTCGACCTTGTTATACACGATCTTGTCGCCGTTCTTGACCACCAGACCGTATTTGGTGGAGGAGGTGATGGCGCTGCCGCTTTCCGATACCCAGTACTGGAAAGACAGCCGTGCGGGCTTGGTAAAGTTCAGGGAAATAGAGGAATTGGTGCCGTTTTGGTTGTTGGAGGATTGCAGATAGCCGCCGTCGTCCGTTTCAAAGGCGACAAAGGGGCTGTTTACATCGTTTTCCGCAGTCAGGACATTCTGCACACCCTCGAACGCCTTCTCGAAGGTGAAGGTGCTTTGCTGCATGGTCACGGGGATGGTCATATCCGTGTCCGCCACGATCAGCTTCTGATCGGTCAGCGCCTTGTAGCCGGGGGCGGTGACGGAGTAGCTGTAATCGCCCGCGGGCAGCAGATAGCTGCCGTCGGCCTGGGCGGTCTGCACAGTGTCGCCCTGCTTGACCACAAGCTCCGCACCATCGGGCAGACCGGTGAAGGTCACAGTGCGCAGCGCCTGGGTGGCAAAGTTTTTCAGCCATACGGTGTCGCTACCCCTATCTCCGCTACTATCTTTCGAGTATGTGAAGGTAATGGTATCTCCATCGGTCACATATACAGTGGAGTCTTTCCAAGAACCGCTTGTACCGCTTTCGGTTGCCAAAGTTTTCGTATTATGAACAATGGTGAGTTTATCATAGGTCGCTTCGGAGCTGATCTTGTACTGGAAAGTCAGTAGCATGGAGCGGTCAAATGTCAATGTTAAAGTAGCTTTACTGTTGCTTTGTTGTTGGTTATTGGAAGCAAGCACCGTGGCATCTTCCGCATCCGGCACAAAGCCATAGCTTGTACCATTTGCGGCGCTAACACCCTCAATTCCTTCAAAATAGTCCGCAATGACCCATTTTTTCATCAGGGTCACCGCTTCCGTAACAGCCGCGCCGTTGACGGTGAACTTGCCGCTGACGGTCTCGCAGCGGTCGTGGGTAACGGTGTAGGTGTAGTCGCCGTCATACAG
>CAVBJJ010000014.1:10972-16873 GCA_963595735.1 bacterium | reverse complement strand
GTGAGGGTGTAGTCCCCGGTCAGACCCTCCGGCTTGGTGACGGTAAAGGTCACCGTCTGCTTTGCGCTTTCGGCAAGGGTGACGGCCTTTTCGCTGTCCGTGGGGACGGTGATCGTGCCGGTCTGGGCGGTGTAGCCGAATTTGCTGACAGTGTAGGCATAGCTGCCCTCCATCAGCTGATAGGTGTACACGCCGCCGGTCTGCGTACCGGAGATGGCCGTGGTGTCGCCTTGCTTGGTCAGCTTAACATCGGCGTCCTCGGGGCTGACGGTCAGCTTGAAGTCATGCAGCTGACCCAGCTGGAAGTTTTTCAGGAACAGGCAGTCGTCGCCTTTATCGCCAGAACTGTCCTTCTGGAACTTGATGGTCAAGGTTTTTCCGGCGGTCACATTCTGAGAATAGGTGAGCCAGCCGGTGTCTTTGTTGCTGTCTTTTACAGTTGTGCTGTTTTCGTCATAGCTGAAGGTGGCATAGTCATAGTTGCCGCCCTCGGCATACATCCGGTAGTCAAACTGGAAGCAGCCGTCCTGCAGGATGTCAATGGTGATCGTAACGGAGGAACTGCTCTTTCCCTTGTTGTTGGACTGCAGGCAGGCAACATCCTCTTTTGTGGCGTCGATAAATTCGCCGCCATCGTTCACGCTGCCGGTGTGGCTGTACTCCACGGTGGCCTTGCCCTTCAGGGTGTTGAAGATGGTGCTGGGGAAGCCCTTTTCGTTGATTTTGATGTCATAGGTCGTGGTGCGGCCGTGATACTTGACCGTCAGGGTCTGCGCGTCCGCAGGCTGGGAGGAATCAAAGCCGGTGACGGTGGCATCGGCGTTCATGTCCACCGTCTCGGTTTCCTCGCTGCCCACATAGTGGAGGATGATCTGCATCCCCGTGGTGTCCAGCGCATCGCCTTGGGTGTACTCGGTTTTGTAAGTACCGGCCAGTTCGATGCTGGCTACCTGTTTCAGCGTGACTTCCTGGGTCAGTGTGGAGGCGCTGGGGGTGCATTCCCCGGAGCTTGCCACATAGGTCTCGTCGGAATGGGTGACGGTGTAGCGGTAGCTGTGCTCTTTCAGCAGCTGATAGCTGCCGTCGCTTTCCGGCGCTACCACGGTGTTACCGTCCTTGACCTCTACCGTGGCGTCGCTGGGAGTCAGCTGGAAGGTTGCGGCGCACCAGAGGGCTGCATCCTTTACCAGTGTGACGGAAACCGGCTCCAGCGCCGCGCCGCTTTCCGCCTGGGCATCGGTAACGGTGATGCTGCCGGTCTGCTGGGTGTAGCCGTCACAGGAGACGGTGTAGGGATACTCGCCCGCCGGCAGAGATACTGTGGTGCTGCCGGTGCAGCTGCTGCCGTTGATGGTCAGCACCGCGTTGGCGGGCGCGATGGTAAAGGCCACGCTGGCGGTGGGCGTTTGCCAGGCCAGCACGGGGTAAGAGCCGGCGCGGAACATGAAGCCGTCGCCCAGTGTTTCGGCAAAGTCGGCGGACTGCATTTCGTCTGCCGTCTTAGAAATAGCCTTTGCAGACACATCGGCAGAGAGATTATAGCCGCCTACACCATTGGAAGTGCTTGTATCAAGATAATAACAAGTGTTGAAGCTTACAGCAGAGACAAGCCAGCCTATAATGCCGCCATAATTCTGCGTGGTTGTGTCAGAAATATTGATAATACCAGTGTTATAGCAATTGCCTATGCTACCACCGGTTCCTGTGTTTCCGACAATACCACCAACATAGGGATTTTTTCTAGTTGTATTGATATCGCCTTGGTTATAGCAGTCGGAAATCGTAGTGTTTTTGAGATTGCCAGTAATACCGCCAATCCAGCGTCCATTGCTCCCGGCGGTGATTGTTCCCGTGTTGCCACAAGATTTTATATTACCGCCAGTAGTTTCGGCCACAATACCGGCGCAAGCGTTGGTTCCGCTGGCGGAGATCGCCGCCTTGTTCAGGCAGTTTTCAATGGTACCGGCATTCTTACCGGCGATACCGGCCACATACTGGTCGCCGGAAACGGAGCCATCGGTAAGGACATGCTTTACCGTTCCGCCTGTGCCGATCTCGGAAAACAGGCCAACATTGCTGTCGCTGCCCGAAATGGCCAGCGTGACGGTGTGACCCTTTCCGTCAAAGCTGCCGGTAAAGCTGCTGCCGTATGGCGCGGTTACCGTGATGTCTGCGGTCAGCTCATAGCTGCCGTTTGCTTCCATTGCCGCGAACTCCGCGGCGGACGAGACCGCCGTGGGGCTTGCCGCCAGTGCCTGTGCCGGGAGCAGCCCCAACAGCAGCGTCAGCAACAGAAGCAGGGATGTGATGCGTTTCTTCACTGTGTGTTCCTCCTCTGAAATTTTGCTATATATGTGTTTTTTTCTTTTGGCTTGCAAGCAAGCCAAAAGGCTATAGCCTTTTGCAAAACAAAAAAAGCAGACAAAAATTGTCTGCTTTTGCGGCACAACGGTGCGGCGCTGCCCCAAAACGGGACAACGAAATACACACACTCCTTCGTTGTAGGTCTTCTGACTGATGCATTCCGGCGGAAAAACCGCCTGCGCGCGCCCTTCGCCTTCCCAGCCCCATGGAATCGGAACCAGTGACCTGCTTACGCAGAAAAAGAGCGCACTCCACATTTACAGCACAGTCCGCCTGCGGGTCTGCAAGCAGTCCGTGTTCAGGATTTTCACCTGATTCCCTTGTTCAGCAAAACAAGATGCGTATCCTGCTCCCATCGGGGAGCCGATTGCGCAAATGCCACAAAAGCTGGAGTCGATATTGATTTTTACTATTTTATAGTATCATAAGAAGCGCGGCAGGGCAAGAGGACTTTTCGCTTTTTCTTTCTGATTTTTCCATGCCGCGGCAACGCCTCCCAAAATCCCAAAATCGCGGGAGAAAAATGGAAGAGCTGGTGTCCTTGCGAAGCGGACAAAACAGAACTTTGGCTGTTCCTCCAATCTTTTGTTGGAAAAATTGTAGGATATAACGACGGATTTGCGCAAAAAATTTGTATACATTTCGATAAATACCTGCTACAATAAGGGTGAATTCGGACTTGCGTCAAAAACATGACCGCCAGTCGTGTACAGATGCAAGGTGCAAATATGCGGTAAAAACAGTCTGCAAACAAGGGAGAGGGGGAGCAGAGAGACCTCATGGCACGGCTGCTTTCTGCAGCGTCCACGATTCATCCCGCTGTGCCGCAAGGGCACATGGCATATCTCAAAAAAGAAGGAGGATCCCCATCATGAGTGAAAACAGAAACTCCGGTGGACAGTTTGCTTCCCAGGCAGTACCCATGGATCAGCGCATGAAAACGCTGTCCCTTTTCGGCTCCCTGTCCGGCTTTGTCTTTATGACAACTTCCCTGCAGGCCGGCGCAAGCATGGGCTTTGTCGCAGATTTCCCCACCATCATCAAGGCAATCGTTGTCGCCTCCATCATTCTGGCGGTGCTGGCCTGTATCATGGCGGCCGCCGCATCCAAGACCGGACTGACCTTTGGCCTGCTGTGCAGCTATGCTTACGGCAAGTTCGGCGCCAAGATCGTTGGTTTTCTGATTGCATTTTCCCTGTTGGGCTGGACGGCGGTGGATGCCGGCCTGATGGCCAGCGCCGTCAACGCCATGGTTCCCGCGATTCCCTATATGCCCATGGCCGTGATCTCCTGCATTCTCTTTACCCTGACCGCCATGTTCGGCATGAAGGTCATGAGTAAGCTCGGCTCCATCTGCGTCCCCGTGATCGGTGTGTTCGGTGTGATCTCCATGATCCTCGCCATCCGCAGCGTGGGCGGCGGCGCAGGGCTGATGGCCTATATCCCCCAAAGTACCGTTTCCTTCGGCGCGCTGGTGGGCATCGCCATCGGCTCCTGGATCGGCTGCGCCTGCTCGCTGCTGCCGGACTTCATCCGCTTTGCCAAGAGTACCAAGGCCGCTGTGGGTCTGGCGCTGTTGTTCATGCTGGTCATCAACCCCCTGATGCTCATCATCGGCGCAATCGGCGCCATCGCCACCAGCCAGGGCGATCTGCCCTATGTGCTGGCTGCCCAGGGGCTGGCGATCCCCGGCCTGCTGATCGGCATTTTCGGCAACTGGGGCCCGGCACAGGGCAACGAGTATTCCTGCGCCCTGACCTGGGGCAATATGTTCAAGCTGGAGCATAAAAAGATGACCCTGATTTGCGGCATCATCGCGCTGGTGCTCACGCTGATGAACTTCTTTGCCCACTTCGGCACCTTCCTTATCATTCTTTCCAACACCATCCCCGCCATTATCGGCGTGTTTGTGGCGGATTATATCTTCACCTATCGCAGGGGCTATCCCGGCGTGGAGGAAGTGGAATCCAAGGTCAAGTTTGACTGGCGCGGCATTGTCGCCATTGCCGTTGGCATCCTGCTGGCCTACGCCGGTCTGCCCGGTATCGGTCAGGTTTGGTGCGTTGCCGGCGCGATCGTTGTCCGCATCGTACTCAACTGCATCGGCCGCTCCCCCGCAAAGATCTATCAGGCATAAGACACTAACAGAAGAAACACAAATATAAGGAGGAATACAGCATGGCACATTACTGGGAATGGGATTCTCCCTTTGATATCAAGGCAGAGGAGACCGCACTGATCATCGTGGATATGCAAAAGGGCTTCGTGGACGAGGGCTATTGCTTCTATACCCCGCAGGCCAAGGAGCAGATTCCCCTGATCGCGGACTTCAAAAAGTTCTGCAACGAAAAGGGCATCCCCGTGTTTATGTCCGTGTTTGCCCAGGACGAGAATTTCCACAACGACTACTACTGGTTCCGCAACAAACAGCGCGGTCTGCTCAACGAGGACGGCTCCTGCAAGCTGCGGCTGGGAACGGATGACTGCGAGATGACCGCCGCGCTGGCGCCCGTGGGCGACGATGTGGTGTTCCCCAAGTTCACCTATTCCTGCTTTGCCCATACCGAGCTGGAAACCTGGCTGAGAAAGAAGCGCATCCGTACGGTCATCGTCTGCGGCACCTGCACCAACTGGTGCGTGGACAGCACCGTCCGGGACGCCTATCACAAGGATTACAATGTTGTGGTGCTGGCTGATGGCGTGAGTACCTATCCCCACCAGGTGGGCACGGTGGAAGAATGGAACGCCATGGAGCTGAATCTGTGGGGCGAGGGCTTTGCCAAGGTTGTCACTGCGGAGCAGGCCAAGGCGGAGCTGAGCAAATAATCCCCCGAACAAAACAGAAAATAGAGCAGCAAAAATCGGCTTATGTCTCAAAAAACATAAGCCGATTTTTTGTGGGTAAAGCGGAGAAAAGGCTGCTTAGCGCAGACCCTTGAGGGTATCCACCGTTTTGCGGATCTTGAGGTCATAGGTGAGCATACCGGAGATGTCCAGCTTTTCGATTTCCTCCACGGGCTTCTGGCACTGAGCGGCGGTGACCTCGTAGGCCTGCCGGATCTCCGCCTCGGTAGGATGGATATCCATATCATTGGCGATGGCGTCCAGCACGGCCATGAGCGCGGCGCGCTTGCGGCAGTCGGGGCGCAGCTGTGCCATGACCTGCTCCTTGGTCATTTTCGAGGCGGTCAGATAGGCCTCAAGATCATGCCCGGCGCTGCGCAGCTGCATATCCAGATTGCTCAGATCCCGCTGCACCTCCATGTCCACCATGGCCTCCGGCGGCGTGGTTTTGCAGCAGGCGAGGATCTGCTCCAGAAAATCGGCCTCGGCCTTGTCGTTCAGGGCGGCCTGCTTTTCCACGGCCAGCCGCTGCATCAGCGCCTCCTTCAGCTGGGCAACGGTGGTGATCTCCGGGGCGATGTCCGCTTTCTGGACAAACTCGTCCGTCAGCTCCGGCAGCTGGCTGCTGCGAATGGCGTGAAGCTTGACCTTGAAAACGGCGTCCTTGCCGGCCAACTCCGGGGTGTACTGGGT
>CAVBJJ010000014.1:0-10962 GCA_963595735.1 bacterium | reverse complement strand
ACTGGGTGGGAAAGGTGACCAGGACATTTCGTTCCTCCCCCGGCTTCATGCCGATCAGCTGCGGCTCAAAGCCCGGGATGAAGCTGCCGGAGCCGATGACCAGGGGATGCTTTTCCCCCTTGCCGCCGGGGAAGGCCACACCGTTGAGAAAGCCCTCAAAGTCGATCACGGCCGTGTCGCCGTTTTCCACGACACCCTCGGTTTTTTCCACCGGGGTTGCAAAGCTCTTCCGGAAGTTTTCCAGGGCGGTGTCAAATTCCTCCGGGGTGACATCCGCCGACTCGGCAGTATAAGTCACGGCGCGGTAATCGCCCAGCGCCACATCCGGATAGACCGTGTACCACTGGGTCAGGCAGCAGTGCTTGCTGTCAGCGGCGATTACAGTGGTGTTTTCGTACCGTACCAGGCGGTAGGGCTTCAGCTCTGGGAACTGATAGGTGCTGACCCTTTTCAAAAGCGCCGTTGCCATCTCGGAGGCGGCCTTGTTCGGGTCGCCGTGCTGCTTCACGGCGTCGGTCCATTCCGCGCCGTCCAGGATGACCTCCAGCGTGAGGCTGCTGTTTTCTTTTTTGACAGATGCAAATCGCATGATGTGTTCCTCCGTGCTTGCTAGCTTAGCATAATATATAAATTATACCATATTTTCCGGATAAAGGAAACAGCATTTCCCGCATTTCTGCCGTTTCCGGGCAATAAAAGCCCGCCCCTGTCCAAATGGGACAGAGACGGGATTTTTTAATATGTTCATGGCTCACGGCTTGCACAGGCCGCAGGGAGTATAGCCCTGGTTGATCAGGTTTTCCCGGGAACTGGTGCAGACCTGCCGGTTCTTTTCCGATATCTGCTGCACGGCGGAGCAGGAGGGGAGGTGGAACTTTTTTCCATTGGTGTTCAGCACATAATCCTGCTCTGTTCCGCCAACGGTGTCCAACTGGCTTTCGCCGGTGGCGTAGTCGATGGTCACGCCGGGCTGTACATTGTAGCAGTAGACATGGAACTGCACGCCCTCGCCCTCGTCCTCGATGGACTGGGCCTCCAGATACACGCCACGCGCCACCAGCTCCTGCTCCTGAAAGAGCGGGGTGACCCGGTACAGCACATGATTGCCGGTTTCCTTGACATAGTCCGCCACCATGTTTTCAAAGGGCAGCATGCCGTCCACATTCAGGTACCGGGTGCCGGTGATCAGGTTTTTCTCGTTGGCGTTTTCGCCGGTGAGCTGGAAGCCGATCAGGTGGCAGCGGTTATACAGGCTTTTGCCGTCCACAAAGTCATACTGGACGCTTTGCCAGCCGGTGGGCTTGACCTGGCTGATGCTGCCCCGAGCCTCGGTGGGCATGGTGTCGGTGCAGACACTGGCCATGGCCACGCCGCAGCGCCCCAGACTGTCCAGCGGGCTGTAGGATTCATAGGAGGTCGCCGCTTGGGCAAGCTCCTCCTGGGTGAAATCCGGAACATTGTTCTCCAGTGTGATGTAGGCCGCGCCGCTGTATTCCGGCAGTGCGGCGGAGGAGGTGACCGTATTGCTTGTATTTGTGTTTGTCCCGGCGCAGGCGCTCAGGCACAGGCACAGCGCCAAAAACAGCCCCGCCAATGAAAGGCGGGGAAATAGATTTTGTTTCATTTTTCGTAAACTTCCTCAGTAATGCAGTCGTGGGAGCTGCCGGGGAACTCCGTGCAGCTGAGCTGCGTCCAGCTTGTCAGGTCCAGATCCAGAAACCGATCGCCGGGATATGCCCGGTTCCAGCGGTACAGGATCAGCCGGCAGATCCGGGGGAGATGCTCCGCCAGCGGCTGGTCTTCCACAAAGCAGAAGTCCTCCGGCTGCGCCAGCTGCAAAAAGCTTTCGTCCACCCGGATCTGGGGGGCGGCTTCGGTGAATTGCTTTTTGGAAAAGGCGTTCATCCAAAGTACGCCATCGGCAGTTTGCTCCAGTACTCTGGCGCGCAGGAGCCGATCCTGGCTCTGCCGCCGGTGGTTAAAGAGCATACCGCCGCTATCATCAATGCAAACAATGGGGATCATGGGAATACACCGCCCTAGTCTGTTTTTTCTGCTTGCAATATACCGGAGGGAGCCGGTTTTATCGTGCGCCCTCCGGAAAAATGTAAAAAAAATCCACGCGCTTGGCGTGGCTTCCCCGTTTTTATCGATCGCTGACCAGAGTTTCGGTCTCGCCAAAAATCAAATCATCGATGTCATAATCGGTGAACTTGCGAAACTGCAACATCCAAACACCTCCTTACTGATTTACTTGCTGTCAGTATATGCGAGGTGTGGGAAAAATGCAATACCCAAACGGGGAAATTAACAGTTTGTTTACCAAGATTTCACAAAAATACCATCAATCTGTGCAAAAAATATCGTCCGGCTTGCGGCTTTGCCCCGGGAAAGGCTCAAAGAGGCGCTTTTTGCATTTTGGCAAAGCGGCGGGGATATTTCTCCGGCGTTGGCGCCAGCTTGCGGATCTCCACCACGCAGTGCTGCAGGTCGGTGCCGGGGATCGTGTAGCGGTGGGCGGCGTGGAATTCGCCCCCCAGCAGGGAAATGGCGTGCTCTGCCTGTTCCAGCTCCGCTGCCGCGCCCGGCCCCTTCATGGCAAGAAAGCTGCCGCCGACCTTGACAAAGGGCAGGCACAGCTCGCACAGCAGATTCAGCCGCGCCACCGCCCGGGAAACGGCAAAGTCAAACTGCTCCCGCAGCTGGGGCATTTCCTCCGCGCGGCCATGGATGTAGTGAATGTCCGTCAGTCCCAGCGCGGCGCCGGTGGCCTCCAGGAAATCCACCCGCTTGCGCAGGCTGTCCAGCAGGGTCAAGCGGATGCTGGACTCGGCGATCTTCAGCACCATGCCGGGAAAGCCCGCGCCGGTACCCACATCAATGACAGAGGCGTTTTTCAGGTCGGCAGCACCCAAAAGCGCGGCGCAGTCCAGAAAGTGCAGCCGGGCGGTTTCCTCCTCGCCGGTGATGGCGGTCAGGTTCATGACGGCGTTGCCGTCCTCCAGCGCCTTGTGATAGGCGGCAAAGCGCCCAAGCGCTTCCGGTGGCAGAGAGAGCCCCAGATGGGAAAAACCGGTGGTCAAAATCTCGTTCATGGTCAAATCCTCCTTATGGGGCGTACTTGTCTCGGAAAGCCTTTTGGGGGCTTTCCCACAGTGTCAAAAAATGATGTAATGTGGCACCTGGCCTTGGCTCTCCCCTTGGGAGAGCTGTCGCCACAGGCGACTGAGAGGGTTTTGCGGATAATCAAGCCACCAGAGTTCTATGGTATGGGCATTGTTTGCTCTCTCCGTCTTCGCTGCGCGCAGCCACCTCTCCCACAGGGAGAGGCAAGGCTGGCAAAAAACGGAAAGCCAGCAGAAATCACCGCAGGAAGTTTAAGGGGGGCAAGACTTGCATCGATATACTTGGCGGATAAGCAAATGACAAGTTGAAAACAGGGTGTGTGCCAAAGCACACACCCTGTAGTGTAGCATAGGGAGAGAAACTTGTCCAGATTATCCGTAAAACACATGGTCGCCGATGGTGACCAGGGGGGTGAAGTTTGTATTGAACCAGCTGGCGTCGCAGATGGAAGGATTGATGAAAAACAGGCTTTCGCCCACGGTATTCACGCCGTTCAGGCACTGCTTTGCGGCTTCGATGGCGTCATCGGAGGGGTCTGCAGAAATGGTGCCGTAGGTGACCACATCAAACTGGCCGGGCTGGTTGACCACCTCCTGGATCGTGTCCGGGAAGCGGGGGGAGGCAACGCGGTTGAGCACAACATTGCCCACGCCGATCATACCCTCCATGGACTGGTTGCCGGCCTCGGCAAAGATCACATGGGACAGCCAGTACAGGTCGTCCTCCTGATAGGGGTTGGCCGGAGGCGCCTGCATCTGCCGGGTGGACAGGTCGATGGTGCGGAAATCGCCGTTCCAGCGCACATCCAGACCATAAATCTGTGCCAGCGCCCGAATGGGCAAGCAAGCCTGATCGTCCAAACTCACCATAGGCGCGTCCAAATCAAATGCATTGCCGTTGACGGTGAATGTGTAAGCATCCGCCTGGGCGGTGAACTGCAGGTCGGTGGCCGTGACGGAAACGGTGTCGGTGGCCTCGTCCCAGCTGACTTCCGCATCGCTGCACAGGCTGGTGAAGAAAGTGCGGATGGGGACATAGCTGATGTCGTTGACTGTATAGGCCTGTCCCTTGCAGATGCCGTCCACATATACGCCGATGGGTGTTTCATCGTCCGATGCGCCGGCAAAACCGCACAGCAGCGAGACCAGAATAACGGCCACGCACAGCAGGAAAAGACCTCTTTTGTGAAACAGATTTCGCATGAGCTTTCTCCATTGTCCTCTACTGTCGATTACTGACAGGATACCTCTCGTACCCGACTCCGCAGAGCAGGTGTACTGTCATTATAGCGACAATACCATGGGGAAATCAATGGTTATTATGCCCAAAACAGAGTGTGAAATATCTTCCAAACTTCACAACTGCGCAATATAATGTTGTTTTTGCTCTGGTTATGCAATAAAAAACGCTATATTTAGTGTTTTGTAGGAAATGTACATATTGACGATTCACGGCGCGATAACGGGCGTTCTGTCGAAAGCCTCAGCAAACTGTAAACCAGATATAGGAATTATGTAAACCGATTTTCCGCCTGCGAGACTCTACTAAAAGTTTTCAGGCCCCTCTGCAGAAGCATTCATTTTTTCCTTTTCCAGTGCCCAGCGCACCGCCCGGGACAGCTGGTCGGGACATGAGGTGCCGCGGCTGCCGCAGCGGATCCCGGACAGCCGGTCGATCACCTCCTGCGCGGGCATTCCCTCTACCAGCTGAGCGATGCCCTGCAAATTGCCCTGACAGCCGCCGATAAAGCGGACATCATGGACCTTGCCGTCCTCCAGACGCAGCTGCACCGCAGCGGAGCAGGTGCCCTTGTTGGGATGGGTGTAATTCATGATCAATTCCTCGCTTTCTTCGGCTCCGGAGAGCCGATGTTTTTGTCTGTATTTTATCACTTCCCCCTGGCATATGCAAGGCGCGGGACGCATAAGCTGAGCGGGAGAACACCAGAGAAGCGGAGCGGCGGAAGGAGATGGAACGATGCGGGGAAAACGCATATGGATCACGGCGGGGCTGCTGGGGCTGGTCATCTGGCTGGGCAGTGTTGCCGGTTGGAACACGGTGCTGTCCGCCTGGCTGCAGGACAGGACGGCGCTGGGCAGAGAGCACACCGCCCAGGCGCTGGCGCAGCTGCTGCCGCCGGAGGAGACGGCAGCGGCCTCCCCGGCACCGGTGGAAAAACAGCCCAAGACAGCCAAAACAGCGCCGCCGGCCTCAGCCGAACCGCAGCCGGAAAAAACCGAAAAGTCACCCAGGAACACCGGCGTAGCGATCCAGCCGACCACCATATCCGGCGGGCTGCGGCTGAATAATGCCACCAGCTATTTGTTGGATGCGGAAAGCTTGCTGGCGGAGGAGCTGCCCCTGCGGCTGCCGAAGGAGGGACCGCAGATCCTGATCATGCACACCCATGGCAGCGAGTGCTATACCCCCGAATCCGGCGAGACAGGGGAGAGTAGCTATCACAGTCAGGACAAAAGCCGGAGCGTGGTGGCGGTGGGGGATGCCCTGGCCGCAGCCTGGGAGGCGCAGGGGCTTTCTGTTCTGCACGACACGGAATTAAACGACTACCCCAGCTACAACGGCTCCTATGGCCGCAGCGGGCAGGCCGTGGAGCAGTACCTGGCGCAGTACCCCGGTATTGCCATTGTCATTGATCTGCATCGGGATGCGCTGGGGGTGGATCCGATTTACAAGGTCATGGCGGATGAAAACACCTCCCAGCTGATGCTGCTGGCGGCCACCGGGGAAAACGGGCTTTGGCATCCGGACTGGCGGGAAAACCTGAAGCTGGCGGTACACCTGCAGGCGGTGGTGCAGGAGTCCTTTCCCACGCTGGCGCGCCCCATTGCCGTCAAGCCGGAGCGCTATAATCAGCAGTTGACCCACGGCAGCCTGATTTTAGAGGTGGGCACGGCGGGCAACACCCTTGCCGAGGCCAAGGCGGCGGTGACGGCCTTTGGTGCAGCCACCGGACCATTTTTGCAAAGCCTGATTTCCCAATAGGGTGGAAAAAATTTCATTCTGCTGTTTGCCGCGCCCCGCTTTTGGGAATGCTGTTTCCAGAAGCAAAGCAAGGAGGAAGCAAATATGCAGATTCAGCAGATCATGTCAGATCGGGTGATCGCCGTGGGGGCGCAGGAGCCGGTGTGCGCCGCGGCGCGCCTTTGCAAGCGCTATGACCTGGGGGCGCTGCCGGTGTGTGACGACCGGGGACGGCTCCGGGGGATCGTGACCGACCGGGACATCGTGCTGCGCTGTGTGGCGGCAGGCGCAGATCCCCGCAAGGTGCTGGTGGCGGATGTGATGAGCCGGGGCGTTGTCACGGCGGAGGCGCAGGAGGATATCCGCTGCGCCGCCCGGCTGATGGGGGAGGATCAGATCCGCCGTCTGCCGGTGCTGCGGGATGGCCACCTGGTGGGGATGGTCAGTCTCTGTGACCTGGCAAAGCACCGCTGCGATACGGAAACGGCCGCCGCGCTCACGGAGCTGAGCCAGAACTGGAAACGCCTGTGAACCCGCAGGCATCCGGCATATAGAAAAAAGTAAGAAAAGAGCCTTTGGACTTCCGCAACCAGGAAGCCCAAAGGCTCTTTTGCATTTAGTTAGAAAGTATTATCGTTCGGCGTGTTCCGGCTTAGTCCACATACATGGGATACTTTTCGCAGATCTTGGCAACGCGGGCGGTGATCTCGTCCTTCTTGTTGTCAAAGTCGAACACGGCCAGAGCAATCAGCTTGCCGATCTCCACCATGTCGTCCTCTTTCAGGCCGCGGGTGGTGGCAGCGGGGCTGCCCAGACGCAGACCGCTGGTCTCCTGGGCGCTGGCGGGATCGTTGGGGACCTTGTTTTTGTTGGTGGTGATGTGTACCTCGTCCAGACGGGTCTCCAGGGTGCGGCCGGAAATGCCGGTACCGCGGAGATCCAGCAGAACCAGATGGTTGTCCGTGCCGCCGGAAACCAGGTTCAGCCCCTCGGCCTTCAGGCTTTCGCCCAGGGCACGGGCGTTTTTGATGACCTGCGCCTGATAGTCCTTGTATTCCGGCTGGAGGCACTCGCCCAGGGCAACGGCCTTGGCGGCGATAATGTGCATCAGGGGGCCGCCCTGCTCGCCGGGGAAGATGGCGCTGTTGAGCTTTTTAGCCAGCGCCTCGTCATTGGTCAGGATCATGCCGCCGCGGGGGCCGCGCAGGGTCTTGTGGGTGGTGGTGGTCACCACATCGGCATAGGGGATGGGGGAGGGGTGCTCACCGGTGGCGACCAGACCGGCAATGTGCGCCATATCGACCATCAGATAAGCGCCGACCTCCTTGGCGATCTCGGAGAACTTGGCAAAGTCGATAGTACGGGCATAGGCGGAGGCGCCGGCAATGATCATCTTGGGCTTGCACTCCAGCGCCTTGGCACGCAGCTGGTCATAGTCGATGAAGCCTTCCTCGTTCACGCCGTAGTCTACAATATTAAAATACTTACCGGAGACATTGGCCTTGCAGCCGTGGGTCAGGTGTCCGCCATGATCCAGGTTCATGCCCAGAACGGTGTCGCCGGGCTTGCACAGCGCCAGATACACGGCGAAGTTTGCCTGGGCGCCGCTGTGGGGCTGGACATTGGCAAACTTGCAGCCAAACAGCTTGCAGGCGCGCTCGATGGCGATGCGCTCCACAATATCCACATACTGGCAGCCGCCATAGTAGCGCTTGCCGGGATAGCCCTCGGCGTATTTGTTGGTCAGCACGCTGCCGGCAGCGGCCATGACGGCCTTGCTGACAAAGTTTTCGGAAGCGATCAGCTCAATGTTCTGCTGCTGCCGTCCCAGCTCCA
Organism: bacterium; assembly: GCA_963595735.1. Taxonomy (GTDB): domain Bacteria; phylum Bacillota; class Clostridia; order Oscillospirales; family Oscillospiraceae; genus CALWOS01. Next base: position 3,018 of record CAVBJJ010000014.1, on the reverse strand, counting down.
GGGCAATGCCCTCGGCCACTTCGGGATCCTGCGCCCGGATCACATCAATCAGATTCTGAATCATGGGTTTGTCCTCCTGTATGGAAAAATGTTTTTGATACAAATACAAATGTTTTCGACATTGTAGTATTGATTATACCGCAAAGTGGCCGTTAACGCAAGAGCGCAAATGCCGAAATTTGCCGCCGGCGTCCCGGAAACGGGAAATTCTGCGTTTTGGCGCATTGCCGCCCGGCGATATTTATGGTATACTGTCGAAAATGATCCGGCAGCAGCCGGCAAGGAGTGTGGAATACAATGGACATGGAAACGCGGGTGCAGGGACTGATCGCGGCGCTGCGGGCGGAATATCCCCAGGCGGAGTGTTCCCTGAATTGCGAAAAGCCATACGAGCTGCTGTTTTGCGTTCGTCTGGCGGCACAGTGTACGGATGAGCGGGTCAATCAGATTGCCCCGGCGCTGTTTGCCCGCTTTCCCACCTTGGAAAGCTTTGCAAAAGCGGAGCCGGAGGAGGTGGAGCCATATATCCATTCCTGCGGCTTTTTCCGCGCCAAGGCAAGGGATATCGTCCTGTGCGCCCGCATGTTGCTGGAACGCTTTGACGGACGGGTGCCGGATACCATGGAGGAGCTGGTCTCCCTGCCCGGCGTGGGCAGAAAAACGGCCAACCTGATTCTGGGCGATGTCTACGGTAAGCCGGCTGTGGTGGTGGACACCCACTGCATCCGTCTGTGCAACCGCATGGGATTGGTCACCGACCTGAAGGAGCCAGTGAAGATCGAGCGGGTCCTTCGGGATCTGCTGCCGCCGGAGGAGTCCTCGGACTTTTGCCATCGGTTGGTGATGCATGGCCGGGCGGTCTGCAAGGCACGCAAGCCTCTGTGCGAGGACTGTTGCTGCGCGCCCTTTTGCCGCACTATGGTGGGCTGAGGATGACGGCGGAGCAAACAACAACGCGGAAGTCCGTTCTGCGGCTGTTTCTGGATTTTCTGCAATACGGATGCTTTACCTTTGGCGGCGGCTGGAGCATCGTGGCGCAGATGGAGAAAAAATATGTGGAAAAGGAAAAAAGTCTCACCAGTCAGGAACTGCTGGATCTGACCAGCGTGGGGCGCAGCCTGCCGGGCATTATGATTGGGAATGTAGCCTTTTTATACGGCCACCGGCAGCAGGGCGTTCCCGGCGGGTTGGCCTGTCTGTTCGGAATGGTCATTCCGCCGGTGCTGATCTTAACGCTGGTGACCTTTGGCTACAGCGCCGTGCGGGATAATGTCTATGTGGCGCGGGCTATGGCGGGCGTGCGGGCCTCCGTGGTGCCCATTATCGCCAGTGCCACCCTGCGTCTGCGCAAGGGGGCGTTTCCTTATCCGGCCTGTATTTTGCTGATGGTGCTGGCGCTGGGGCTGAATCTGCTGCTGCATATCAGCAGCGTGATCCTGATCCTGTTGGGCGCCGGAGCGGGCCTGCTGCTGTGCGAGCGGATGGAAAGGCGGCAAAAGCGATGATGGAAGTGCTGGCTCTGTTCTGGAGCTTTGTAAAGATCGGTTTTACCAGCTTTGGGGGCTTTTCTATGGTGCCGCTGATCAACAGCGAGATGATCTCCCACGGCTGGATGAGCGCCGCAGAGGTCTCGGATGTGGTGGCCATTGCGGAGATGACCCCCGGGCCGTTGGGGCTTAACTGCGCCACCTTTGCCGGGGTACGCGCCGCCGGTGCGCCGGGAGCGGTCGCCGCGGCGCTGGGATTGCTTTCACCCACGCTGACCATCGGCCTTGTTGCGGCGATCTTTTTTGAAAAATGGCAGAAAAGCCGGCGGATGCAGCAGATCCTCACCGGAGTGCGCCCGGCGGTGATCGGGCTGCTGATCAGCGTGGTGGTCAGTCTGTGCATGACAAACTATGTGCTGCCGGCAGGCAATGTCAGCCCGGTGCTGGTGGGGATCGGCGCGGTGTGTACCGTGTGCCTGCTTCGTTTTCGGTGGAGCGTGCCGGCGGTGATCGGTCTGAGTGCGCTGCTGGGCGTTCTTTTTGTGCGATAGGAGAAAAGAAAAATGGATGAAAAACAGTTTCAAATTCAGCCAATTGCCCGGGTACACAGCCAGTTTCCCACAAAATTCGGCATTCCCCGGCAGAGCGGGCTGGTGGAGTCGCTGGAGGCGATGGTGGTGTTTGAGCCGGAGTACCGCAATCCGGATGCCCTGCGGGGGCTGGAGGAATTTTCCCACATCTGGTTGATCTGGCAGTTTTCTCAGGCGCGGCGGGACAGCTGGTCGCCCACGGTGCGGCCGCCACGGCTGGGCGGCAATGCCCGCATGGGAGTTTTTGCCACCCGGGCGCCCTTTCGCCCCAATGCATTGGCGCTGAGCGTGGTGAAGCTGGAGGGCATAGAAAAGCATCCGGAGTACGGCGCCGTGCTGCGCATTTCCGGGGCGGATATGCTCCATGACAGTCCGGTATTTGATATCAAGCCCTATATCCCCTATGTGGACAGCCGGCCGGAGGCCAAGGGCGGCTTTGCGCAAACGGGCTGCCGTCCCAGCCTGAGGGTAGAATACCTGCCGGGGCTGGAGGCGCAGGTGCCGGAGGGGCTGCGCGCCGCGCTCCGGGGCGTTTTGGCGCACGATCCCCGGCCGTCCTATCATGACGACCCGGAGCGCCTGTACGGCATGGACTTCGGCGGCCTGAACCTGAAATTTACCGTGGCGGACGGTGTGCTCACCGTGCGGGAAGTGCGGCCGCTGTAACAGGATAAAGACCCCGTCAAACTCCCCCTGCTGCTGCGGGAAAAGATACTGCCTGCTGTTTTAGCCTTGCCTCTCCCCTTGGGAGAGGGGGCTGAGCGCAGCGAAGACGGAGAGGGTAAATAATGACCATACCAAGCTCTCCCAAAGGGAGAGCCAAGGGCAGGTACCCGTTATATAGGTTTGTGACAAGCGGAAAAGGGCGGTGTCTCAGAGATGAGACTGCATCTGTCAAGTAAAAGTAGACACGAATAAAAAAGTCATAGCATCAGAACCCC
>CAVBJJ010000013.1:13892-44367 GCA_963595735.1 bacterium | reverse complement strand
TCGCCAGAACAATCCTTCTGAAGTTGCAATTTTCTCAAACAACATACACATTTCTTCATCTGGATTATAAATGCTTATATTTAAGCAATCCCATCCAAACTGGAGAAGTACATCTTTACTTGTAAATAATATATTTACATCACCAGAATGGTTTTCCAGTATAGTATCAATGATTTTTGTTACCTGTTCGGGGGTGGGCTGTTCAATCCATTTGCCCCATTGAACAGATACAGGATAATAACACATCGCTTTCAAAATAACGCCAACAAATCTATCTCTTAACCCACAGCAATCATAGTGGTTGAGTAGATAAGTTTCTACTTCAAAAAACTGTCCACCACAATTCATGGGTACTTGTTTAGGAAGGAAATCCATTATGTAGCACGGGGTTCCCAAAAGTTTGTCAATCATGTCCACTTAATCACGCTCCTTTAGGTATTTGCGGGCATAAGTTTTTCTCCATTCACGATACATCAGTCGCGGTTTCCGGCTGCATACTCACCCATGCAAACATCCATGACTACCCTCTCCGGCTGAATCAGTGCGTCCTCATACTGACACTTCCACTGGATGTCCTGCACGATCATCCCATTCCGGATGCCGTCGATGGTATCCCCATCCTTCATAGGTTTTTCATTGTTCAGCAAATAGGATGCCAAATTGTAGGCGTGGTTTACTACCCAGTTTGGATCCATGTCATGGAAGTGATACTGCAAATCTTCTATATACAGAAGGCTCAGACCAAGGGTGTCCACTACACTGTCCTCCGTACCCTGAACATTGAAAAAGCGGACGTTTACTGCGTACTTGATAAAACGGTCAACGCCGGTTATTTCATTTTTCCGGATATCATCAGCCAGAATCAGCTTTCCGGAGTTAAGGTTGTAAACCGCCTCACACTGAGGATATAATTCCACCAGTGCCTCCAGATAATCCATAAGCATATTTGCACGTTTTCTTGCAGGCAGCCCGCCGCCTAACATATCATTAGCAAAAATCTGATATTTGCACTCAGAGAGAATACGGTCACGGTCACTCATACAATCCCACATCTGGCTGCGTCTGAAGGTATCAATGGAACCCTGCACAAATTCCTCGCAGTCAGAAATCATCAATATTACCGGAAGGCTGGCATCCTTCATCTCAGAGATGTAATCATGGGCGATAAAGTTCACACTCACCTTGCGGTCTCCATACTGCTCCACTTTTCCCAGATGCTTCGACAATATCTCTGTAAACCTCTCATTGGAGGGCATCTCGCATTTCTCTTTCATCAGAAGCTGTATCATGAACACGCCGCCTGGGCGTATTTGGGAATCAGTCTTTTGTGACAAATCCTGCTGAAACTGCTGCTCCTGATGCTGTTTTTCTTCCGACGATCTCTTTTCTTTTTTCAACTTATCCAATAACCCCATCTACATTCTCCTTTGTGTTGACCTTATGATTTGCTTTTCAAGTTTGTTCAGCTCCCATACAAACTTGAAGTTGTTTACCTCTTGTTTTTCGGTTTTGAAACTGGCAGTTCATCATACATTGCATGAAACAAGCCTGTCAAAAATTCCTTATTATCAACTTCATTTACCAGCAACATCTCTTTTGCTCCTTCATAGGGTAATTCATACGGAGCTGTCGGCATATAACTAATTGCTGATTTTACTGGTTTAACAAGTAATCTATCATCATAGATACCGCCTACAATCTTGCCACGATAATAAATAATAAATTCTCCCATCATAGCTCGATAAGTAATTTCTTCTAACTCAGATAGCTGCCATAAAATAAACTCTAAGTATTCCTTGCTTGATGCCATATTTCCTCCTCAAATTCCGATTTGTTGCACCGAATATACCATACTCTCCAGGGAAATCATACTCTCGAAAAACAAAAAATCGGAGCAAGCGATATTTCGCTTGCTCCGATATGGTGGACGATACAAGACTCGAACTTGTGACCTCCCGCACGTCAAGCGGATGCGCTACCAGCTGCGCCAATCGTCCATGCCCTTAAGGCTTGTTTAGTATATCGTATCTGCCTCGGTTTGTCAATACTTAATTTTCGTTTTTTGAAAAAATCTCCGAGCGGCTGCGATATATCACAGCCGCTCGGTGCATTTTCATTGTATGGAAACTCAGGAGACCCAAACCTTGCACTGCGCCGAAACGCCGTCGCAGGTGGCGGTCACCGTTGCCCAACCGCTGCTGACGCCGGTCACAAGACCCTCGTCATCCACTGTCAGGATGTTCTCGTCATCCACGCTCCACTGAATTTTTGCCTCGGGATCTGCGGGAGACACCGTAGCTTCCAGCTTGAGGCTTTCGCCGGCGTTCATGGTAAACTGGTTCTCAAAAGCCAGAGCCATGCCGTTGATGGTAAACTGGATGGACTCCACCTGAGACGCCGTCGGCTCCGGGCTGTTCTCCGGCTCCTGCGTCGGCTCCGGGGTCGGGGTCGTCTGCGCCGTTTCCGGCATAGTGGGCGTAATGTTGGTCGTGACCACGGGGTCGGGATTGCTGGGCAGGTTGGCGTTTTCGCCCACATTCATGCTGATGAGCACGATCACCGCCGCGATGATCGCCACCAGGATCACACCACCCACGATCATCTGCACCCGCGCCGCCTTGGCCGCCTGGGCTGCCGCGCGGCGCTGTGCCGGGCTGCGGGTGACCTCCGGCTCCCGAACCGTTTCCCGGGCGGTCTCAGCTCCGGCGGGAGCAGCGGACTCCGGTTTTTTTCTGGGCGCTGCCTTTGCGGGCGCACCGCAGCGGGGGCAGCGCTTACGCGTGGCGGCGTACTCTGCGCCGCAGCGGCGGCACTTTATTTTCGGGATCAATCCCATCGGGAACCATCCTTTCTGTCATGCTCGGCCAAACTCTGCCGAATTTTCACTGTTTTTCATATCATACCCGTTTTTACTTTTTCCGTCAAGCATTTCCCGGCGGGGAAGTTCCGGAAAAAGCGTTATTTCAGCTTGATCCCGTAGATCTGCTGCCCACGGGTACCCACTACCACGGTGTTTTCATACACGGCGGGGCTGGCCTCGATATTGCTGCCCAGATCCCGGCTATCCAGCACCTCGCCGGTCAGGCCGTCCATCAGATACAGGTAGCCGCCGGAGGTGCAGTAGAGCAGGTAGCCGTTGCCGTCCTTGTCATACACTGCCGTGGGACTGGACCAGCTGTATACCTGCGTGGGGAAATCCCAGACCTCTTCCCCGGTTTTCTTGTTCAGGGCGATCAGCCGGCCGCCGGCCGCATCCGGCGTTCGGGCAACCGGCACAAAAACCAGATCCGACAGCTTGTGCTTGCCCACGGCCATCGTTCCCTGCACACCGCCGGAAACACCGGTCACGCTGTAGCAGGTATAGCTGTTTTTCCAGACGATCTCGCCGTTGACAGCATCGATTTTCCACACCGGGATATCCACCGTATCGCTGCTGCGCCAGCCCAGATGGAAGCTGGTGCTGATGTAGATATAGGGGTGACCGTCCTCCAGCTCCAGCACGGGGCTGCAGTTGGTGTCGTCCACGGTGTCCTGCACCCAGACGGTCTCCAGCGTGTTCAAGTTCAGGCAGAACAGATAGCCGTCATTGGTGGCAAAGAAGATGTGTCCCCGCCAGATCACCGCGCTGTCCTCCATGCCCATGTACCAGGCGCCGCTGCGGTTGCCGTAGTAATGCCACTTCACCGGCGCGTCCGGTGCAATGGACAGGGTCCCGGCGTCCGGGTCGTACTGGGTATTGAGCTTGGTGATGTACAAAATACCGCTTTCACCGGGATAGATCAGCTGATCGGTCTCCGCATCCACCAGGGCGGAACCGTCAAAGAAGCTGAGCGTGCCCCGGAGGTTGAACGGATCCATATCGCCAAAGGTATGCATCACGGAGCAGTCGATCAGGTTGATGATAAAGGCTCGGCTTTTGCCGTTCATGCTGTCATAGCCGCTGCCCAGATACATGATGGGATAGCCCCGGGGATCCAGCGCTCCGGCACCCTTGAAGGTATAGCCCAGGTACATGGGATCCCGGGTCTTTTCCCCGGTGGCAAGATCCAGGAAATAGATGTTGCCGTCCATGGTAGCATAAATGACCTCGGTCAGGTTCTTTTCCTGCTTTGCCCAGTCGTACATATTCATTTTTTCCCGCAGCTTTTTCGGCCAGGTCATCATCAGGGGCTGGCCGACCCAGCCGCTGCCGGTCCAGCACTGCCCGTCCGGGGCGGAGAGTGCACCGGTGGGCACATTCCAGCTGTCTCCCAGCTTTTTCTCCGTCAGGCTGGCTGTGCCGTAGCTGCCGCCGTCCCGGAAGTTGTTGCCCCGGAAGGTGACAATGCCCTGCACATCGGTATAGTCCTTGCCCAGACCAAAGTCAATGGGCGATGCGGCCTTATAATTGCTCGTCAGCTCCCCATTGACGGACACCTCCGTGTACTGAATCAGATTGGAGGGCTTGGTATTCTCCGTAGCTTTGGGAGTAAATTCCGCCAGCTTTTCCGTGTCCTTTTTGTCCTCTTTTTCCGCCGTGGCCTTGGGTTCCTTGCTCTCCTCCGGCCTGGGACTTTCTGTTGCCGCAGCGGTCTCCGTTGCCGCCGGCGTGACAGGCTCGCTTGGGTGAGCGGCCATATGTCTGGCGTATATCAGCACATCCAGAATGATGACCAGCACCACCAAAAGCGCCACCAGCACCACCTGATGCTTTTCCCGTTTTTTCATGGTGTATTCTTTTCCCCCCTGTTTGCCGGCGTTTCCGGCAAAACAAATATTTTTCAGCTTGTCAAAAAAGTCCAAGACTTTTTTGACAGCCGCATATTTTCTCCCGTTCACTATACCGAAGTTTTCTGGAAAATGCAACTGTATTCCTGCCAAATCTCCGTTTTTCTAATTTTTTCCGCCCCTTTTCCCGCTCCCGGAAAAATCCCAGATGCGGCCGCTCCCAAAACCGTCACAAATCGTTCACCACTCCCTCCCCTTGACATGATATACTATAAAACAATGTACATGACAAAAAATCGACAAAATCGCCCGGTATGATGCAAGCCTTATACAAATCTGATGTAAATTTGCAGCAATTGAAGCAAGCGCCTGTCCAAAAATCCGTGCCGTGTAAAAAACGCCGCATGGACGCTTTCGGGGGGACATGCCATTCCAAAACCCATTTGGGGCTTTGCGGATACGCTATTACGGGAGGCCAAAAAACCATGCTGAAAATTCTGGTCGTGGAAGATGAAAAACCCATCAATGATCTGATCGAAATGAACCTGACCGAAGCCGGGTATATCTGCACCTGCGCCTATGACGGCATCCAGGCTGCGGATATTCTGGAAAGCGGCGAGCGCTTTGATCTGGCGCTGCTGGACATCATGCTGCCAGGCGCGAACGGATACGAGCTGCTGGAATACATCAAGCCCCTGGAGATCCCGGTCATTTTCCTGACCGCCAAGGGCAGCACGGAGGACAAGGTCAAGGGGCTGCGTCTGGGCGCGGACGACTATCTGGTCAAGCCCTTTGAGATCGTGGAGCTGCTGGCACGGGTGGAAAGCATCCTGCGCCGCGCCGGCAAGACCCAAACGGAGATCACCGTGGACGACATCACGATCGACACTCGCTCCCGCAGCGTCCGCCGCGGCAACCGGGAAATTCCCCTGACCATGAAGGAATTTGAACTTCTTCTTCTGTTTGTGCGCAACCGGAACATCGCCCTGTTCCGGGAGACCCTGTACGAGCGGGTCTGGGAAAGCGAGTACATGGGCGACAGCCGCACGGTGGATCTCCATGTCCAGCGGCTGCGGAAAAAGCTCCACTGGGAGGATAAGATCAAGGCCATCTACAAGGTTGGCTATCGCTTGGAGGCCTGATGAAAAAGACCAACTCTGCCCTGCGCGCGTTCCTGATGACCGCCTGCGTGCTGGCGCTGGCCGTGGGCGGCGGCGCATCGCTGCTTGCGGCAGCCGGTATTCTGGCCGAGACCGGCATTTACCGCGCCTACCTGCTGTACTACTTCTGTGTGGTATTCGGCGGGGCGGCGCTGGTGTCCCTGACCGTGTTCCTCTGGGATCGGGTCAGCGCCAAAAACCTGAAAAAGAAGGAAGCCGACCTCAAGGAGCTGGAAAAAACCGTTGCCGGTCTGCGGGAAATGGCGGAGCGGCAGGAGGAATTCATCGGCAGCTTTGCCCATGAGCTGAAAACCCCGCTGACGGCGATCATCGGCTATGCGGATATGCTGCGCAGCAAGGACATGGCGCCCAAGCCCCGCTTTACCGCCGCGGGCTATATCTTCTCCGAGGGCAAGCGGCTGGAGGCGCTGAGTCTGAAGCTGCTGGACATTATCGTGCTGGACAATCAGGGCCTGCAAACCCGGCGCTACGACGCCGGACTTCTGCTGCGGGAGGTGGCCGCCGTGACCATGCCCGCTGCGGACAAGGACGGGCTTACCCTGCACCTGAGCAGTGAAAAGGGCGAGATTTGGATCGACCCGGATCTGTTCAAGACCCTGCTGGTCAATCTGGTGGACAACGCCAGAAAAGCCAGCAAGCGCGGGCAGAGCATCGAGCTGATCGGCTGCGCGGAGCCGGAGGGCTATGCCTTTTATATCCGCGACCACGGCAGAGGAATGCGGCAGCAGGAGCTAAGCAAGATCACAGAGCCGTTTTATATGATCGACAAATCCCGCGCCCGAGCGCAAAACGGAGCGGGACTGGGGCTTGCGCTGTGCAAAAAGATCGCGCAGCTGCACGGCACCCGGCTGGAATATACCAGCGCCCCCGGCGAGGGTACCACAGTGCGCGTGTTTTTGAAAGGGGGCGGAAGCAATGGCGAAGAAAGCTGAAAAGCGGCGCAGTGCGCCCAAGCCGGAGATGTTCGAACCGATCCCCGCTCCTGCGCCGCCGGAACCGCCTCCCCGGCGCACCGGCCGGATCAGTCTTGTGCTCCTGGCGCTGCTGACGGCGCTGGCCGTGACCTTTGGCGCGCTGGCGCCGGGCTGGCTGCTGTCCGTTGGCGGCAGCTTCTGGCAGCGGGACGAGCTGCCCCTGCTGGAAAGCACCGCCGCCCGGCGGGAGTGCTGGTTTGCCTGGCAAACCAGGAAAAAGGGTGCCAACAGCTACGACTCCGGCATCTCTCAGCGGGATGAGCAAAAAATGACCCGCATGACACAGGAGGTGCTGGACGAATTTTCTGTCGATCAGGGCGCGGAGGCCACGGAGGCCAGCGGCGCGCAGTGTGTGTCCATCTGCCTGGACGGCGGCCGTATCCGGGTCTGGCACTACTACCGGCAGTGGCGGGGCGACTGGCGCAACTGGATGGAAATGTACATTGATGTGGACACCGGCGAGGTCTATTATTTCTACCTCAGCAGCGGCTGTGAAAACAAGACCGACGCCTATACCGCCATGGAAAACACCCATTCCGCCACGGAGCTTGCCGCCGTCTGGCTGAAAAAATGGGGACTGACCGTGGAGGATATCACGGAGGAGGATGCCGACGGCCAGACCGTGCTGGCGCACTGTGACGATGGGGAGAGCAGCGCCAATTACAGCGTGACCTGGAAGTATTATCCCGGTTCTCTGCTGGATTTCAAAATCAACCTAACCAACTGAAGCCTGCGCTTCCGGGCGGCGTTCGATGCATCCGATCGAACGCCGCCCTTTCCTTTGTCGTATTTGACATTCCCCGCGCCCTTGGGTATAATTTGGGAATACACTGTACATCATGGGAGGCAAGCTATGGGCGACTGTTATATCATTGGCGCGGGGGACTTTTTCCCGGAGGGACTCTGCCCCCGCAAGGGGGATCTGGTGATCGCGGCGGACGGCGGCTTTGCCCATCTGCAAGCTCTGGGACTTCCGGCAGATCTGGTGGTCGGGGATTTTGACTCCAGCCACTGCCCGGCGCATCCCCATGTGATCCGTCACGACCCGGTCAAGGATGACACCGACCTGCTGCTGGCTGTCCGGCTGGGTCTGGAGCGGGGATACGCCCGCTTTTTCCTCTATGGCGGAACTGGCGGCGCCAGACCGGAGCACAGCATCGCCAATCTCCAGGTTCTGGGCTTTCTGCAGGAGCACGACGCCGTTGGCTACCTGATGGGCGAGCGCCATGTGTTCACCTGGCTGCGGGAGGAACGCCTGCACTTTCCGGCGGGCTATCGGGGCTTTTTCTCCCTGTTCAGCATGAGCGCCCGGCTTGGCTCCGTCACCCTGCGTGGACTGAAATACCCGCTGGAAGATCGCGCCCTGACCAACACGCTCCCCCTGGGGGTAAGCAATGAATTTCTCGGCGTTCCCGCGCTGGTGGAGGTGCATGACGGGGACGGCCTTGCCGTCTGGGAGCGCCAGCCCCTGCCCCTGCCGGAGCGGGAAGCTCTGCCTAAGGAGGTGCAGGCATGAACGCATTTCTCTGCCCCGTCTGCGGTGCGCCCCTGACGGGATCGGAAAAACAATACCATTGCCCCGGCGGCCACAGCTTTGACCGCGCCAAAAGCGGCTATGTCAATCTGCTGCTGCGCACCGGCAGCGGCAAGCGCCACGGCGACGACAAAGCCATGGTGCAGGCGCGCAGCGCGTTTCTGGACAAGGGCTGGTATGACCCCCTGTCCCGGGCGCTGGCAGCTTGCGCCCTTGCCCACACCGGGCAGTACATTTGCCTGCTGGACGCCGGCTGCGGCGAGGGCAAATATACGGAGGATATCCGCCTTGCCCTGCAAGCCGCCGGAAAAACGGTGGACGCCATGGGCATCGACATCTCCAAGGACGCCCTGGCAAAGGCCGGAAAGCGCAGCCGCGCCCTGCGTCTTGCCGTGGCCAGTTCCGCCGCTCTGCCGGTGGCGGAGGGGAGCGTTGACCTGCTGCTGAACATTTTTTCCCCGCTGATGGCGGCGGAGTTTTCCCGGGTGCTGTCCCCCGGCGGCATCCTGCTGCGGGCGTTTCCTCTGGAAAACCACCTCTGGGAGCTGAAGCAGCAGATCTACGATGCGCCCTACCGGAACAAGCCCCCCATCATGGAAACTCCCGGCTTTCAACTGCTGGAGCGCCGGGACATTTGCTATCGCCTGCGCCTGACCGACCCGGCGGACATCGCCTGCCTGTTCCGCATGACGCCCTATTACTACAAAACCGGCCTTACCGATCAGGAAAAGCTGCACCGCCTTACCGAACTGAACACCGCCGTGGAATTCGGCGTCGGGGTGTATCGAAAAAAATAAAAATACAAACAGAGCCTGCGCTTCCTTAATAGGGGAAGCGCAGGCTCTGTTTACGATTTAGGCCAAATAGGAAATGGCGCCACATCCTGTGGCGCCATTTCCTACAGCTTACCGCAAAATGCCGTTTCGGCCTTTGCAGGTAAAGATTTCTCTTTTTATCGGTTCACGCTCCAGCTCAACACAAACACCGGCACCAGCCACAGCAGCATATAGGTCAACAGATTGCCCGCGCTGGCGGCATCGTAAGCGCCGCTGAAGCACAAAAAGCTCATAATAACCATGGCCACGATGCTGCAGGCCACGCTGAAGATCGTTCCCAGCTGTGTCACGCGATACAGGCGGCGGCCGCCTCTTGCCGCATCCACCATGGGGCCAAGCCCCTCCCGGGTGAGTACAGCGGCCGGCTCCGCATGATTGGGCAGCTCCATTTCGGAAATTCTGTGGCGATCCGGAAACGCCGGGAACACCAGCTTTCCGGTGTCCACACGGAAGCGCTTTTGCAGCAGGAGCGGAGTGATGTTAAAGTCCCGCACCGCAAACAGCGGCACCAGACGGCTGTGCAGCAGCTTGCTCAGCCCGCCGCGCACGGAGTTCGCCGGGCGGTACTCCATGGGAAACACAGCCTGCAGCTTATATCCCACTGCCATATACACCGCGTCCTTGACCTGCAGAGTGTCCGGCAGGCGCACGCCCATCAGATGCATGAAGCCGGCTGTGCCGACCAGCACACGCTCGCCCTGGATCATACCCTGCAGCCCGCCACCGTCATAATAGGCAAAGTCATCCACCGGCAGCTGGGTGCAGCCGTGCCGGCGCATCAGATCCCGAAACAGGGGGCTGAGTCCGTTTTCCGCATTGACCATCAGGCTGCCGGTATAGCGCACCGCCTGCATGGTATGAATGCCCTCCATCAGCTGGATCCCGCCGATGGAGACATAGCCCGCCGGGAACAGGTCGGTGTCGGTAATGATCAGGCGATAGTTTTTGCTGATCTCCTCCGCCCCGGCAAAACCGGCAATGGCCACCCCACGGGGCAGCAGTCGCCGCGTCAGCAGAGCAAAGGGCGTGACATAGCACAGCAGCATGGAGAATCCGGCCGCCGCCGTCATCAACGCGCCCAGATTGTGCAGAAAGGGCGTTTTCTTGATGGCCGTTATCATAAGGGAAAGGATCACCGCCGCCGCCATCAGGAACGGCCCCACCGTCTGGAAGGTTCTCTCCGGCAGGTCTGCCTGCTCGCAGCGGGTCACAAACCCCTTTGCATCCCGGCTCTGCTTCCGAATGGCACTGCCATCATCGTCTACATCCGGACAAACCCCGGCCACATAAGGCGTTTTGCTTTTGGCAACAGCGGAAAACCCGGCACGCAGGCTGCGATACCGCAAGCGCCGCGCCCACATTGCCGCGCACATGGCGCCGCCGGCCACCGCGCAAAACGGCAGTCCAACGGTGTCCACCCCTGTCACGGCCAGATATATTGCATCCAGACAGGCGCAAATGCAGGAGATGGAGACAAGGGATTCCACGCCGGGTCTTCCCTTGCACAGTGCCGCGATCCCCTCCGTGAAGATATCCACCCCGGCGAACATGATGTGCAGCAACAGCAGCAAGCACATCAGCGACGCCACCGGCATCCGGTACAAGCCGCCGGCCAAGTCCACACCGCCGGTATACAACCAGGCCAGCACAAGCAGAATCAAAAACGATACCGTTGCCGCCATGGCGCGCAACTTCAGCCCGGTCAGCTTGGCGCTACACTGCTTTGCCGCCTTGTCCGGCGGCAGCTCCGGTTTCATCGGCCGGGGACGGGCGGCGCGCTTGCGCAGATAGGCCTCCCGGCGCAGCGCCACCGCAGCCACCAGCGTAGAAAGGGGCGCAAGCACCCGCTCCACCGGGTTTTGCGGCTCGGCTTCCTCCTCCGGCTCCTCCAGAGGGGCGGTTTCTTTCCGGGCGTAGCGGACATCCTCCGCTTCCCGGTCGGTGTATTCCTCCGTTACTTCCTCCCGGGGTACCGGCTCCGCTTCTTTCTCCGGCTTCTGTTCCGGGGGGCTTGCCGGTTTCCGGCGCTCCGCCTGCCGCAGCTGCGGTGCGGTCTCGCTCCGGGCAGTCTCCACAAAAATGGAGTCCACTTCCGGATCCAGCTCCACTTCCTGCGGCTCCGGCTCCTCCAGATCCAGGTCAGACAGCTGCCCCAGACGCACGGTGTCCTCCATCGTGGTCTCCACCGGGGCGCGGCGCGTCTCCCCTGTGGGGGCTGCCGGCAGGGCTACGGTGTCCTGGGTGACCGGTTCTTGCAAAGGCGCTTCCGGCTCCGGCTCTTCCCAGAGTTCTGCTTCCGCCGCGTCCTCCTCCGGCTCTGCCTTGGGCAATTCTCCCAACTGGGGAAACGGCTCCATCGGGGCGGTTTCCTTTGGCTGCTCCGGCTCTTCCGCTTCCGGTGCTTCCGGGATCTGCGGCTCGTCCAACACAGCGGCGGGCTGCGGCGCTTCTTCCTCCGTTACCGACGCCTGCAGCGCCGGGTCGGGATCCAGACTGCTCTCCACCGGGCGCAGCGGTTCCCGCTTTCGGGGCCGGAGATAATCCGCCATCTTGAACTCCGCCAAAATGGAGCGCAGGCTGGGTGCTTCCTCCCCCAGCTCCTCCGACAGATCCGGGAGATCCTCCAGCAATTCCTCGTCCTGCGGGGAAATTTCAAATTTGTTATTCTCGTCCATACATCTAACCTCGGTTATCTGTTAGCCACGCTGCCGCAGCGCCTCGTACAGCAGCACTGCCGCCGCCGCGGAGGCGTTGAGGGAATTGAGCTTGCCTTTCATGGGGATCGAAACCAGAAAATCGCAGTTTTCCTCCACCAGGCGGCTCATGCCGTCTCCCTCGGAACCGATCACCAGACAGATGGGACCGCGCAGGTCGGTTTTCCAAAGCTGGTTTTCTCCGCCGGCCGCCGTACCGTAGACCCACAGTCCCGCGGCCTTCAGCTCCTTCAGCGCGGCGGTGATATTGGGCACCCGCGCCACGGCGATATGCTCTGCCGCACCGGCGGAGGCCTTGCCCACCACGGCGGTCAGCCCCGCGCTGCGGCGCTTGGGGATGATAACTCCGTGCACGCCGGCGCACTCGGCAGTACGCAAGATCGCGCCCAGATTCTGGGGGTCGGAGATCTCGTCACAGACGACCACAAAGGGCTCCTCCTGCCGAGCCTTGGCCACATCCAGAATATCCTGCACCGTGCAGTACTCCCGCACGGCGGCCAGCGCCACCACGCCCTGATGGGCATGGGTCAGGCTCATGGCGTCCAGCTTGCGGCGATCGGTCTCCACCACCACGCAGCCGGCGGCGCGGGCGGTAGAGGCAATGTGCCCCAGGGTCTTGTCCACCTCGCCCTTGGCGATATAGATCTTGTCCAGCGCGCGGCCGGCACGCAGCGCCTCGATCACGGCGTTGCGACCCTCGATCCGGTCTTCCCGGTCATGTTCAAAGGGCATGATCAAAACTCCTTCACGCATAAAATCGTTTGCATTTTCTTTTTTCACGCTTGGACAAGATGCCGCCTCCCCCCTGTATTCGGGAAAAGGCGGCAACTGCTTGCGTTTTGGGTGCGGATAAAATTTACAGGTAGGACTTCAGCTGCTCCACAGCGTTCAGGCGCTCCCAGGGCAGATCCACATCGGTACGGCCAAAGTGACCATAGGCAGCGGTCTGGCGATAAATGGGGCGGCGCAGATCCAGATAAGAGATAATCTGGGCGGGACGCAGGTCAAAGACCTCCGTGACAATGTCGCTCAGGCGCTCATCGCTGAGCACGCCGGTGCCCTGGGTATCCACCAGGACGGAAACGGGATGGGCAACACCGATGGCGTAGGCCACCTCGATCTGGCAACGCTTTGCCAGACCGGCGGCAACAATGTTCTTGGCAATGTGACGCGCCATGTAGCAGGCGCTGCGGTCGACCTTGGTGGGGTCCTTACCGGAGAAAGCGCCGCCGCCGTGGCTGGCGTAGCCGCCGTAGGTATCGACGATGATTTTACGACCGGTCAGGCCGGAATCGCCCACAGGGCCGCCGATCACGAAACGACCGGTGGGGTTGATGAACACCCGGGTGTCCTTGTCGATCAGCTCCGCGGGCAGGACGGGCTTGATGACCAGCTCCTGAATGGCCTCGCGGATGGTCTCGTTGCTGACGGTGTCGTCATGCTGGGTGGACAGGACGATGGTGGGAATGCGCTGGATCTTGCCCTCGGCGTCGTACTCCACGGAGACCTGGGTCTTGCCGTCGGGACGCAGCCAATCCACCAGACCCTGCTTGCGGACCTCGCTCAGGCGGCGTGCCATCCGGTGGGCAAAGGAGATGGGGGCGGGCATCAGCTCGGGGGTCTCGTCGCAGGCGTAACCGAACATCATGCCCTGATCGCCGGCGCCGGTCTCGGCCTCGTCCTTGCTGTCGAAGGACTTGTCAACACCCATGGCGATGTCCGCGCTCTGCTCGTCAATGGTGGTCAGCACGGCGCAGGAATTGCCGTCAAAGCCATACTCGGGCTTGTTGTAGCCGATCTCATTGATGGTCTTGCGGGCGATGGTGGGAATGTCCACAAAGCAGGAGGTAGTGATCTCGCCCATGCACATCACCATACCGGTGGTGCAAACGGTCTCGCAGGCAACGCGAGCCATGGGATCGTTCTCCAGAATGGCGTCCAGAACCGCATCGGAGATCTGGTCGCAGATTTTATCGGGATGTCCTTCCGTGACGGACTCGGAAGTGAACACACGGTTATGAGAATGCTTCTGCATATCGAAAAACCAACCTTTCTCGTTATATGATCATAAAGTTTTTATTCCGTTTCTTCTTGGGAAATGCCCTGTATTTCAAGGCAAAGCACAGATTGCATTATATAGTAAGCACCGTTGTTTGTCAAATGCTGACAGGAAAAAATCAAAAGATTAACCTAATTGTAAACAAATGTAAATTTTTTCTCCACTCCGTAGACAGAACGAACAAAAAAGGGTATGATAAACTGAATTCATTTTTACGCTTCGGAGGTATGGCAATGCAAAAACTCTCCCGGGCCATCGACCGCTTTTGCTACAAGCATCCCGGTTTTGGCATCCGCAACCTGATGCTGCTGGTCGTCATCGGCAATGTGCTGGTGTGGATCGCCGCTTCCATGGATCGCACCGGCACCCTGGCCAGCGCGTTTTATTTTAACCCCCATCTGGTGCTCCAGGGACAGGTCTGGCGGCTGGTCACCTTCCCCTTTGTGCCGGGCACCTCGGGCATTACCATGCTCATCTCCCTGTATTTTTATTACAGCATCGGCCGTGCGCTGGAGCAGCAGTGGGGCTCCGCCCGCTTCACCCTGTACTATCTGCTGGGTATGCTGCTGCACATCATCTTCGGCTTTGTCCTGTATCTGGGCTTCCATATCAACATGAACATCACGGCATACTGGCTGAACATGAGTATGTTCTTCGCCTTTGCCGTGCTGTATCCCGACGCCCGGGTGCTGCTGTTTTTCATCATCCCCATCAAGATCAAGTGGCTTGCGCTGATCGACGCGGCCTACTTTGTCCTGGCGCTGGTCAGCTATCCCCTGCCGATGAATCTGCTGCCGCTGGTGGCGGTGGCCAACTTCTTCCTGTTCTGCGGCGGGGATCTGTTCTCCGCCCTTCGCCGCCGCCCGGTACGCCGCAGCGCTGCGGCGATCAACTTCCAGCAGGAGGCCGCGCGGATCCGCCGGGAGCAGGCAAAGCGCCCGGCCTATACCCGCCGCTGCGAGGTCTGCGGCCGCACGGACACCGATCACCCGGAGCTGGAGTTCCGCTATTGCTCCCGCTGCCAGGGCTTCCACTGCTTCTGTCAGGATCATATCAATAACCACACGCACTTTACGGAGTGATCTTTCCAATATACTACTTTTTACTGCGCCGCAAATTCTGCGGCGCAGTTTATTCCGCTTTTCAAAAAGTTTCGTTTCTGTTTCGCAAACCGTGATATTCTGTTCTGTAATACCTGTATAACGATAAAAGAGAAAACATCACGAAAAAGCATTCCGGGCTTTTTCAAACGCTGCAATTCGGAGGTCGGTTTTCTTGGAAAAAAAGATACCCTTTTCCAACCCTATTCATTTTCAATTCGGAATTCGCCCTGCTGTACTCAAGTCCGCCATCTTCATGGCGCTGATGATGGGCGTGATCATTATTGGTATGCCGTTTTTCGGCACCAACAATGCCATTTCTCTGAGTATGTCCTGTCTGGTCGGCGTGCTGATGAGCCTTTCCAAGGATCTTTCCATGGAGCCGGTGCGCAACTCCCTTGTCCTGCTGGCGGCCAATGTGGGCATCGTCGTCACCTCTTTCCTGGGCTATGGTCTGTTCCCGGAGGGCAGCGGCGGCTATGTGGTCATGATGACCGCGATGACCCTGGTCACCTTCTTTGCCATCATCTTTGTCTTCTCCTCGGAGGAGCAGCAATCCAGCACCTACATGCCCCTGCTGATGAACTACTCTCTGATGCTGTACTATCCCGTATACGGCCGAGAGCTGCTGATCCGCATCGCCATCTACGCCGCGGCCGCGGTCCTGACCATGGCGGCAAACATCGCCCTGCACAAGAGAAAGTTTGAAAAGAAGATCGGCGAGGCCATCGGCGGTCTGATCGGACAGATGCAGGAACTGGCCGACCTGCTCCAGTCCGGCGAAACGGACACGGAGGAGCTGGCCGCCCGCTGCACCCGCATCGGCAAAACCCTGGACGCCCTGGACGCCCGGGTCAGCACCAAGCTTTGGGTGCGCTCCTGGTGGCGGAAAAACGGCGTGCAGCTGGTGCGCGTGCTGCTGATCCTGCGGTACCTGAACGAGGTCATCCAGAACAGCTATATCAAAAACCACCGGGAAGTCACGCCGGAATTGTCGGAGCAGATCCGGCAAATCTCCGACCTGCTGCCCCGCTACATCGACCACCACTTCCACGAGGACGAGCTGGTGCAGCGCATTGAGCGGCTGATCGTCTCCCTGATGCCGCCGGAGGCAGCCCCCTACCACTCGGAGACGGAGCTGAACGCCGCACTGGATAAAAAGCTGGAGGAGATGATCTCCAACGAAAAAACTATGAATCTGCAGGAACAGTTCTGGAGCAAGTTTGATCTGCACAGCTTCCTGCTGGCCATCAAGGTCTCTGTGCTGGCGGCGGCGGGCACCTGTGTGATTTCCCTGCTGCGCCTGCCCTTTGGGTACTATTTTCCCCTGTATGTAGGCCTGACCACCCAGCCCTTTGTGGAGCTGGAATACAAGGCCGCCTCCAAGCGCATTATCAACACGGTGTATGCCGTTGTGATCATTTTGCTCTCGTTTTCCTTCAGCGACAAGCTGCTGGTCAATCTGATCCTGGTGCTGGCCATCACACTGGTGGGCGATATGTTCTTCCAGTTTGATTTTGGTACCATGTTCGGCACCATGCTCTCCGTGATCTTCGGTATGCTGGGCGGCCGGGGCGATATCTATTCCCTGTCGCTGTACCGCTTTGTCTATATTGCCGCCGCCTGTCTGCTGGTGGTGCTGGTGGATCGCATGGTCTTCCCCAAGCAGCTGCTGTTTACGCTGGATCGGCAGATCAAGGCCTCGCTGGCCGCCAATGCCAAGATTCGGAGAATTCTGACGGAAAAGGCCGGCCAGTGCACGGCGGTCTATGACCTGCTGCTGCACAAGCGCAAATCCAACCAGCGTCTGCGCGCCACAAACAAATATGTGGCCAACGACCAGGTCAATGCCTATCTGGCCGCAGATGAGATCTGGATCAACCGGCTGACCATCCTCAACCACAAGCTGTTAGACAGCAACTGTCCCAGCTGGGACTTTGGCGAGGAAAACGCCACCGTCCTCTCGGACGAGACCAAAAAGCTGCATC
The DNA here is from genome assembly GCA_963595735.1 of bacterium. Classification (GTDB taxonomy): domain Bacteria; phylum Bacillota; class Clostridia; order Oscillospirales; family Oscillospiraceae; genus CALWOS01. The sequence continues at coordinate 27,274 of CAVBJJ010000013.1, read as the reverse complement.
TGCTGTACCTGTTCCAGGTGATTTTACAGGAGATGGAGCAGGCGGAGGCACTCTCCCAAAAAGCTCCCCTGCAAAACCCCGCGCTTACATAAGAACAACGACCCCCCGCCTCGAATCCATGGATTCGAGGCGGGGGGTCGTTGTTTTCGCTATCTTGTTTTCTGCGCTACTGCTTCCATTTCCGGCAGCGTCTTGCCTTGCGCCGGCGGATCCACTGGGCGCGGACAAGGCAGTACACCACCACGGCGGCGATCACCGCCAGCAGCGCCCAGGCGCTGGCGCCCATGGCGGCCTTTCCGGTGCCGATGCTGCCGGTTTTGACCTCCAGCCAAAGGCTGTCCATCTCCTGGTTGACCGCCGTGGGCAGAAAGTTAAAGCTCTGCCCCTGGCTGAGTACCGTCTCGTCCGGATAGGCGATCTCGCTTTCCGCCACATCCGGATCCATCTTCTCCCGGGCGGCGGTTTCCGGTGCGGAATAGCCCAGATACTCCAGGTTCTCCGCGCAGATCTCCGGGTCGCACAGGAAGTTGATATAGGCCTCCGCCGCCGCCTTGTTCTTGCAGCCCTTGGGGATGCACATGGCGTCGATGAACAGGTTAAAGCCCTCCTGAGGGAAGTAGAAGCCGAGGTTTTCGTTCTCCTCCACCATCATCAGGTAGTCGCCGGCGTAATAGGGGGCGATCCAGGCCTCCTCATTTTCCATCTTGTCATAGATCTGATCCATCACATAGCTCTGCACCAGCGGCTTTTCCTCCGCCAGCTTCTCCGCCGCGATCTGCAGCAGAGAGCTGTCCTGGGCGTTGACATCGCTGCCGGTCAGCAGCTCGCCCACGGCAAAGGCGTCCCGGGGGTTATCGAACATCAGGATCTTTCCGGCGTACTTTTCGTTCCACAGCAGCTCCCAGCTGCCCAGGTCGGCCTCGTCCACAAACTTTTTGTTGTAAATGATGCCAACGGTGCCCCAGGTATAGGGCACGGAGTATTTGTTCTCCGCGTCATAGCTGGTGTTGCGGTAGGCCTCGTCGATATACTGGTAATTGGGGATATTGGAAAAGTCCAGCTCCTCCAGCATCCCCTCATCCGCCAGCCGGCCGATCATGTAGTCCGAGGGGATGATCACATCATAGCTGGAGCCGCCGGTTTTCAGCTTGGTATACAGGGTCTCGTTGGAGTCAAAGGTCACATAGTTGACCTGAATGCCCGTGGCCTCGGTAAAGGCCTTGTTGACATCAATATAGCCGTCCGTACCGTCGGAGATATACTGTCCCCAGTTGTAGACCGTAATGCTCTCCGCAGCGGCCGTGGCGCGCGCCGGCAAAAGCAGCAGCACCAAAACAGCGACGGCTCCCAGCGCCAGCAGGCGCTTTTTCCATCCTGTCAGACTGTTCATGCCTGCGCCCGCCCCCTTTCCTTCCGTCCGGGGGAACGCACCGCCCGACGCTTTCCGGCATCCCGCATCTGCAGCAGGTTCATCACCACCATCACCAGCAGGATCACCACAAACAGCAGGGTGAACAGGGCATAGATCTTGGGATGCAGCGGCTTTTTGGTGTAGTTATAGATCTCCACCGGCAGGGTGACGAACTTGGGGCCATACACAAAGTAGCTGATGACAAAATCATCCAGCGACATGGTAAAGGCCATCAGCGCGCCGGAGATAATGCCCGGCAGGATCTCGTGAATGGTCACCTTGAAAAAAGCCTGCACCGGCGTGCAGCCCAGATCCAGCGCCGCCTCCTGAAGATGGGGGTCCATCTGGCTGAGCTTGGGCATTACCGACAGGATCACATAGGGCAGGTTAAAGGTGATGTGGGCGATCAGCAGGGTGCCAAAGCCCAGAATATCCTGCCGCTGGAGCATCCGCCCGAAAAAGGCAAACAGCAGCGCCAGGCTGACGCCGGTAACGATGTCCGGATTGGTCATGGGGATATTGGTCATCCCGATCACCAGCCGCCGGCTACGGGGCTTCATGGAGCGAATGCCCAGCGCCGCAGCCGTGCCCAGCACCGTTGCGCACAAGGCGGAAAGCACCGCCGTTATAATGCTGTTGCCCAGCAGGGGCAGAAGCTGGCTGTCCCGAAACAGTTCCGCATACCGGCTCAGGGTAAAGCCCTGAAAATTGCTCATGCCGGTACCGGAGTTAAAGCTGGCCACCGCCAGCACGATCATGGGCACATACAAGAACAAAAGCACCACGATCGTAAATCCCTTTTGAAAACGCTTCACAGGGCGATCACCTCCCCATCATCGGAAAAGCGGTTCATCAGCGCCGTACACAGGAATACGATCACCATCAGCACCAGAGACATCGCAGCGCCCAAATTGAAGTTATAGGCCGCCTTGAACTGGCTTTCGATCACATCGCCGATCAGCGTGGAGCCGGTGCTGCCCAGCTTCTGGGAGATGTAAAAGGTGGAAATGGCCGGCACAAAGACCATCGTAAAGCCGGAGACAATGCCCGGCACGGACAGGGGGAAGATCACCCGGCGGAACACCTGCACCGGCTTGCAGCCCAGATCCTGAGCCGCCTCGATCAGCCGCGGATCGATCTTCATCAAAACCGTGTACATGGGCAGGATCATATAGGGCAGGTAGTTATACACCATGCCCAGAATCACCGCGCCGTTGTTGCGGATCAGGCCATGGGAATGCAGGCCGATCACGCCGAGAATGCTGTTGATAATGCCGGTGTCCTCCAGCAGCGCCACCCAGGCCAGGGTACGCAGCAGGAAGCTCATGCACATGGGCAGCATCACCAGCATATACAAAAACCGCTGCCCGGTGGCGCCTCTGCCGGCGATGAAATAGGCCACCGGATAGGCCAGAAAAATACAGATCACCGCCGCCGCCAGCGCCAGCCATACGGAGCGCAGGAAAATGGGCAGATAGTTGACGATCCGCGCCATATTCACCAGCGTGAACTGACCGTCCCCATTGGTAAAGGCATAGTACACCACCACCGCAAGGGGAATGATGGTAAACAGCGCCATCCAGACGACATACGGACCGGAAAACCAGCTGTTACGCTTCATGGCCGCCCTCCCCGGGGTAAGTCCCGTCCTCCGAGATCTCGTCATACTCCGCAGAGTAAGAGCTGTAATCGCCGAACATACCGGAATACTCGCTCTTTTTCATAATGTGGATGTCCTCCGGGTTCAGGCGAATACCGATCCGGGCGCCCTCCGGATGATAATCCGTGGTCTGGATCAGCCATTTGAAGCCCTTAAAGTCCACGATAATATCGTAATGTACGCCCTTAAAGGTCACGGAAGTGACCGTGCCGCACAGATGTCCGCCGTCCGGCGGGACGATATCGATGTCCTCCGGTCGAATTACCACATCCACCGGCTCCCGGGGAGCAAACCCGGTATCCACACAGACAAACTGCCGCCCGAAAAACTCCACCAGCTTGTCCTCCAACATCACGCCGTCCAGAATATTGGACTCTCCGATGAAATCCGCCACAAAGGCGTTTTTCGGCTCGTTATAAATATCCTCCGGCGTACCGATCTGCTGGATACTGCCCTTGTCCATAACAACGACCGTGTCGGACATGGTCAGGGCTTCCTCCTGGTCATGGGTCACATAGATAAAGGTAATGCCCGCCTGCTGCTGGATCCGCTTCAACTCGTTCTGCATATCCTTTCGCAGCCGCAGATCCAAAGCGCCCAGAGGCTCGTCCAGCAGCAGCACCTTGGGGCGGTTGACCAGCGCTCTGGCAATGGCGACACGCTGCTGCTGGCCGCCGGAAAGCGCCTGGATCTTCCGGTTCTCAAAGCCACGCAGACTGACGACCTCCAGCATTTCTGTGACCCGCTCGTCTATCTCGGCCTCCGGCATCTTTGCCACCCGCAGGCCAAAGGCGATGTTGTCATACACATCCAGATGCGGGAACAGGGCGTACTTCTGAAACACGGTGTTGACCTTTCGCTTGTGGGGCGGCACATCGTTGATGCGCTCCCCATCAAAGATAATGTCTCCGGCGTCCGGCTTGAGAAAGCCGCCGATCAGGCGCAGCGTGGTGGTCTTGCCGCAGCCGGAGGGGCCTAACAGCGTGAGAAATTCTTTGTCCTGAAAGGACAGGTTAATATCATGTAGGATTACTTCATCATCAAACGCAACGCGACAATTAACGAGGCGAATGAGCTCTTTGGACATATATCCTCCCCACTTTCTTGTTTTGGATTTTGAATTTGAATAAGAATAAAATTATTATGATGCGCCAAAATGCGCAGCTTTTCCGTTTGTTATCGTATTTTTTATATTACATTTCGTTTTGTACCTCGTGCTCTTTCCGCTTAAATCAGCCAGCGCCGCACCCAGGGGATACGCCGCAAAAGCTGGTACAGCAAAAAACTCAGCGCAAACAGGCTGGCTGCCAGCAGCGGAATACTCACCCACCCGGGCAGGGTCGTGGCCGTAAAGCCGCAGCGTGCCAGTCCTCTGAGGAAAAACACATGGCACAGGTAGATACAAAAGGAGGCCTTGGATATGGCCGCGGCGACACTGCGGCGCCGGGGGCTGTAGCTGCGTCCGTGCAGCAGGGTAAACAGCCCGAGAGCATACAGGGCAACGCCGGGAGACATCCCCTCCAGAAACACCGTATATAACTCGCCCCGGTGCAAAGAGCCGAACACCGTGCTTCCCAGCACAATGGCAAGGCCGCCCAGGGTCATCAGCCAGCTGATCCCCCGCCGGGGAGGATAGCGCCGAAAATAAAAGCCCGCCACGCCGTAGCCGATGGCGGCATAGGTCATATTGATGGGATAGTGCAGCGGGATCCCGTCCAACAGCCGGAACGGCCAGAAATTCATGGCCGGCGGCAGCAGAATTCCGAACAGAAACCACAGCACCAGAATGTACTCCAAAATCTGCTTGGAGGCATATCGTGTGACCAGGCGCGTGACCGGCAGCCAGAGATACACGATCAGGATCATATGCAGATAGTACAGATGAAATTCATGATGCAGCAGCAGGGTGTCCTTGACCCCCTGCCACAGCTCAGCCGCGGTGATCGTTCCCGATTCTCCCACCAGAGAAAGCAGCTGGTAGAGAAAGGCCCACACCAGCATGGCCAAAAGGATATGTAAAATATTGCGGCCAAACAGCTTTTTCAGCGGATAGTCCTTCTCCGGCGAGAGCATCATCGCCCCGGAACACAGGAAAAACAGCGGCACTGCCGCTCTGCCAAGACCGCCCCACAGCACCGCGGCATACCAGGTGCTGCTGCCCAGGGGCAGATAATAGCCCACCGAGGCGCTGTGGATCAGCAGCACGCCGAAGATGGCAAGGGTCTTGGTCAGATCGATCGCGGGGTCACGCCCCAGCGTCTGCTTGCTCTGTGGCATGGCCACCCTCCGTCAACATACTCCAGGGCGTTCTACCGCCCGGATGTTTTTTTCAAATTTGCTTCGCGCACCCATGACCTCATGCCCGCAGCCCAGACAGCGGAGCTTGAAGTCCGCGCCCACGCGCAGCACCTGCCAGTGCTTTTCCCCGCAGGGGTGCGCTTTTTTCATGGTCAGAATATCGCCCACCTGTATATCCATATCACAGCTCCCCCTTGATCGTCTCCCAGTACCGCTTTGCGGCCTGCTCGGTCTTGTTGTCGCCATAGGTATAATAGCGGCTGCCCTGCAGCAGATCCGGCAGATACTGCTGCTGCACCCAATGGCCGGGATAGCTGTGGGGATACAAATATCCCTGCTCCCGTTCGAAGCCCGTGCCGTCGGCATGGACATTTTGCAGCTGCCGGGGCACCGGGCCGGTTTTTCCCGCCCGCACATCCGCCAGCGCCGCCTCGATGGCCGCTGTTACGGAATTGGACTTGGGCGCCGTCGCCAGCAAGATCGCGGCCTGCGCCAGGGGCAGCTTTGCCTCCGGCAAGCCCAATTGCAGGGCGCTGTCCACGCAGGACTTGACGATACTTGCCGCCTGGGGATAGGCCAGGCCAATGTCCTCCGAGGCGGAGCAGAGCAGCCGGCGGCAGGCGCCGATCAGGTCTCCCGCCTCCAGCAGCCGCGCCAAATAGTGCAGAGCGGCGTCCGGGTCAGAGCCGCGCAGAGACTTCATCAGAGCGGAGACTGTGTCAAAATGGTCGTCCCCGTCCCGGTCATAGCGCATGGCGCTGCGCTGGGAGATGGTCTTTGCGTCCTGCAGGGTGATCTGCACCCTGTCCTCCCGGCGCTTTCCGGCGGAAAACAGCAGCTCCACCGCGTTCATGGCCTTACGGACATCGCCGCCGCAGGCCGAGGCGATATGCTCGGTCACCCCCGGCTCGATCTCCGCCGTCAGTCCATCTCGCTGCTGCAAAAATTCCATTGCCCGCTCCACCGCCGGGATGATATCCTCCGCGCACAGCTGCTTGAACTCAAACACCGTGGAGCGGCTGAGAATGGCGTTGAACACATAGAAATAGGGGTTTTCCGTTGTGGAGGCGATCAGCGTGATCTTGCCGTTTTCAATGAACTCCAGCAGGCTTTGCTGCTGCTTTTTGTTAAAGTACTGGATCTCGTCCAGATACAACAGCACGCCGCCGGGACACAGCAGCGTGTCCAGCTCGTCAATGATGGCCTTGATGTCGCCAATGCCCGCCGTGGTGGCGTTCAGGCGCCGCAGCGTGCGGTTGGTGCGCTTGGCGATGATATTGGCCACGGTGGTCTTTCCCGTTCCAGAGGGGCCGTAAAAGATCATGTTGGGGATCTGCCCGCTTTCCACGATCCGCCGGAGCATACCATCCGTGCCGAGAATGTGCTTTTGCCCCACCACCTGCTCCAGACTGGTAGGACGAATTTCATCTGCAAGGGGTCTGTACATCTGCGGCACCTCCCGAGTATTTTTCCCTCTGTGCGGCGGGTTTTTTCTGAATTTTCTCCGCTGCGGCAGGCGTTTTTCCCGCCCAGCGCTGCTAAAATGCAGTCTTCTCTCATTATACGCATTTTTTTCCCTTTTTCAATCAAAAACTTTCCATTTCTTTTGGAAAAAGTGGAAAAATATTCGTTTTTTTGCACAAGAAAGGAAAAGGCCTCCTGTGCAATACACAGTAGACCTCGTCCTTGTAAAAGCAGCGTAAAATTTTTGCCTCTAAAATTCGTCCTCGTCCAGCTTTTTCTCCGGCTGCTTGCCCAGATGCAGCTTGGACTCCGTGCCGCTGACCAGACGCTTGATGTTCTCCCGATGCATGAACACCAGCAGGAGCGCGGCAAACAGGCCGACCAGTCCCTCGATCTTGCCCAAACCGAAGCCCCACACCAAAAAGGGATATACCAGCGCCGTGATAATGGAACCCAGGGACACATAGCGGCTGAACAGGATCACCAGCAGGGCGATGATCGTGCAGATCACGCCGATGGCGGGGTGGGTCATATACAGCAGCACCACGCCGCACAGGGCGCACTTGCCGCCCTTGAAATCATTGAGCACTGGGAAGGCGTGTCCCAGCATGACACAGAAGCCGGCAAAAATGCGGCCGATGACCGGCTCCGCCACAATGGACATCAGCAACCAGCCGATAATAATGGCGATCACAGTCTTGATCACATCCACCGCCAGCACCATGCCCAGGCCACGGGTACCAAAGGTGCGGTGAAAATTGGTCAAACCGGCGTTGCCGCTGCCGTATTTCCGGATATCCTTGTGGTATACCCGGCGGGATACAAACAGGGCGCCGTTGATATTTCCCAGAAAATATGCCGCGAAAGCGGTAATGCAAAGCAAAATCGGTGTCAGCATAACTGGCGCTCCTTTCCAGGTTTAGTCTTTGTCGCCCTTCTGGCGAATGGTCATGCGGATAGGGGTTCCCTCCAGCCCAAAGGTGGCGCGGATCTGGTTTTCCAGATAGCGCTGATAGGAGAAGTGGAACAGCTCCGCGCTGTTGCAGAACACCACAAAGTGCGGCGGCTTGATGCCCGTTTGGGTCATGTAGTAAATTTTCAGCCGGCGCCCCTTGTCCGTGGGCGGCTGTACACGCGCCTGAGCGTCGGACAGCACATTGTTGAGCATACCGGTGGTGATGCGCATGGCGCTCTGGTCGTTGACATAGTTGACCAGCTCAAAGATCCGCTGGGTGCGCTGGCCGGTCATAGCGGAGATGAACAGGATGGGAGCGTAGGACATAAAGCTCAGATCCCGCTGCACATCCTTGCGCATCCGATCCATGGTGTGGGTGTCCTTGTCCACCAGATCCCACTTGTTGACCACCACGATGCTGGCCTTGCCCGCCTCGTGCGCCATGCCGGCGATCTTGGTGTCCTGCTCGGTCACGCCCTCCCGGGCGTCGATCATGATCAGGCACACATCCGCCCGCTCGATGGCCATTTTTGCCCGGAGAACAGAGAACTTTTCCACCCGGTCGTCCACCTTGCTTTTGCGGCGGATACCTGCCGTGTCGATGAACAGGTATTTTCCGAACTGATTTTCAAAGGGGCTGTCCACCGCGTCCCGGGTGGTGCCGGCCACATTGCTGACAATGACGCGGGTCTCGCCCAGGATCAGATTGGTCAGGCTGCTTTTTCCCACATTGGGCTTGCCAATAATGGCAACCTTGATCCGATCCGGCTCCTCTTCCTCCTCGTCCGCCGGGGGAAAGTGCGCCACGCAGGCGTCCAGCAGGTCGCCGGTGCCGTGACCGTGTACTGCGGACAGGGCGATGGGATCTCCCAGCCCCAGGCTGTAAAACTCATAAATGCCGGGATCCGGCGTGCCGATCCGATCCATTTTATTCACGCACAGCACCACAGGCTTGTGGCTGCGCAGCAGCATATTGGCCACTTCCTGATCCGCCGCAGTCACGCCGGTGCCGATCTCCGTTACCAATACGATGACCGTTGCCGCGTCAATGGCCAGCCGCGCCTGCTCCCGCATGAACAGGAGGATCTCGTCATCCGTTCTCGGCTCAATGCCGCCGGTATCTACAATATCAAATTTTCTGCCGTTCCAGTCGCATTCGGCATACAGCCGATCCCGGGTCACGCCGGGCTTGTCCTCCACAATGGACAGGCGCTGTCCCGCCAGGCGGTTGAACAGCAGGCTTTTTCCCACATTGGGACGACCCACGATCGCTACCAAAGGTCTTGCCATAGGGCATCCTCCTTCCATATTTAACTTTATTTGACTTTTTTATTTTTCCGTATCCTGCATGATAAGCACACAGACTACTCATGCAAACTGTTTTTTGCCGCTTCCGGCTCAGCGCAGGATGGCGTCGAACAGTTCGCCGCCGTCCTGGATCACCGGCTCCACCGGCACGCCAAGCGCCTTTTGGACATCCTCCAGCGTCACATCGTCCAGAAACACGCCCTCCCCATGCCGCAGCATATTCTGGGGGATCAGCAGCCGCTGCCCCAGGGGCTTGCCCCGCAGCTGTGCGATCAAATCGCCGCCGGTGACCAGTCCCGCCACATCAATGGTGTGCCCCAGAAAATCGTTGACGATGGGATACACCCGTCCCTGCAAATTGGGAAATTTTTCCCCGGCGCTGTCCAGCAGCTTTTGCAGATAGGGCGCAGCGGAAACGCCGGTGGCTATGGCAAAGGGCGTTCCGGCGCAATCCTCCGGCTCCGCCACGGCCATCGCCGCCCGGAACTCCACCTCCAGCAGACGCAGCATTCCCACGCCGTTTTCCAGCTGGACATAGCCCTCGTACCAGGCATCTTCCGGCAGCGGCAGCCCGGCCTTCAGGTATAATTCATCCGCGCAGAAAAAAATCCGGCTGCCGTGCTTTTCCAGGCACTTTTGGGAAAAAGCTTCCACCTGACGAATGGTTTTTTCCGCCTCCGCACGGTCAAAGGGGCGCAGAGGCGCCAGCCCCTCTCTGTACCGGGTCAATCCTACGGGCACGATGGAAACGCTTTCCACCTGGGGCCAAAGGCGCTCCAGGTCTTCCATGCTTTTTTGCAGCGCCGCTCCGTCATTGATGCCCGGGCAGCACACGATCTGGCAATGCATGGTGATGTTGGCCGCAGCCAGAAACTCCATTCTGGCGTAGCCCTCCCGGCCATCGGGATTGCCCAGCAGCTTTGCCCGCAGCGCCGGCTCCGTTGCGTGAACGGAGACATGAATGGGGCTGACATGGAGCGCGGCAATGCGATCCATCTCCCGCTGGCTGAGGTTGGTCAGGGTGATATAGTTGCCGGTGAGAAAGCTCAGCCGGGCGTCATCGTCCTTAAAGTACAGCGTACGGCGCATTCCCTTGGGCAGCTGGTCCACGAAGCAGAACAGGCAGCGGTTTTTGCAGGCGCGAGCCTTATCCATCAGATAGGTCTCAAAGTTCAGCCCCAGATCCTTGCCTTCCGGCTTTTTGGCCAGCACAAGGCGCTTGCTGCCGTCCGCCCGCTCCAGACCGACCTGGATCTGGCGTTCATAGCTGTAATATTTGTAGTCCAGCACATCCTGGATCGGATGGCCGTTCAGGGTCAACAGCTTGTCCCCCGGCGCACATTTTCCCCGAAGGGGGCTATCTGCGTCTATACTTTGGATAACAGGGCGCACAAATCCCCCTCCTTTTTTAGTAATGTATCGGAATCCAAAAAAAGCGGCGGGCAAACCCCGCCGCTTTTTTTAGTTTTCTTCCTCCGCCTTCATGCGGATGACTTCGCGACCGTTGTAAGTGCCGCAAGCCTTACAGGCCCGGTGGGGCAAGTGGTATGCGCCACAGTTGGGGCAGGCCACAATGCCGGGCGTCTCCAGCTTCCAGTGAGAGCTGCGCCGCTTGTCTCGTCTTGCCTTGGATACTTTCCCCTTGGGAACCGCCATGATGACACCTCCTACTCAATTCATGCTGATTTGAACAGCTTTTGTTTATTTATCCAGAAGCTGTTCCAATACAGCCATTCTTGGATCCGTTTTCTTTCGGCAGCCGCAAGCCCCGTTGTTGAGGTTTGCGCCGCAGGTTTCGCAAAGACCCTTGCAGTCCTCCCGGCACAGAAATTTGCTTTCCATGTTCAGGATAAAACAGGTCTCCAGCACCTCGGTGAGGTTCAGCTGATCCCCCTCCAGGGGGAAAATGTCCGGGTTTTCGCTGTCGTCCTCCGCCGTGGCGGTCAGGGGAACTTCCAGCTCCATGGTTTTTTCCATGGTGAATTCCTCGCCGCAGCGGTCGCAGATACAGCGCATTTTTGCCCGGAGCGTGCCCCGTAAGGTCAGCACGCCGGCGGTATTGACCACCTCGCCCTCTCCCCACGGCGGGGAGAGATAGGCGGAGACTGCGGGAAAATCCAGCCCCGCGGGATCCAACTCACACCGAAAAGGAACCCTTCCGCCGGGGATCTCTATGATTTGTCGCAGATCTAAATACATAAAGCCACCTCATACTGTCGCCTGAATATTATAAGCTATCCGGGGCGGCTTGTCAACAGCATTTTCCCTTTGGCGTGAATTTCCCCTTTTCATCCACTGCGTCTCATGTTATACTGCAAAATATAGTGAGAATACACCAAAAACGCCGGGAGAATACCGAATATGAAAGAATTGTACATCAACAAAAACGACGCCGGGCAGCGGCTGGATCGCTTTGTGGGAAAAGCCGTCCCCCTGCTGCCGGAGTCTCTGCTGCAAAAATACATCCGCCTCAAACGCATCAAGTGCAACGGCAAGGGCGCCAAACGGGACACCCGTCTGGCCACCGGGGACACTTTGCAGCTGTATATCAACGACGAATTCTTTGAAGCCCCCAGGGAGGACAACGCCTGGCTGAAGGTCGGCTCCCCCCGGGTGAGCATCGTCTATGAGGATGAAAACATTCTTCTTGCGGACAAAAAGCCCGGCGTGCTGTGCCACAGCGCGGGCAAGTGGGACTACAATACCCTTATCTCCCACATTCAGGCCTATCTGGCGCAAAAGGGCGAATGGAACCCCCGGGGGGAAAACAGCTTTGCCCCGGCGCTGTGCAACCGGATCGACCGGAACACCGGCGGCATTGTCGTCGCCGCCAAAACGGCGGAGGCGCTGCGCATTCTCAACGAGAAGATCCAGCTGCGGGAAATCGAAAAATACTACCTCTGCGCCATCCACGGAAAGCCCAAGCCCCCGGCGGGACGGCTGGAGAACTATCTGTTCAAGGACGCGGCCAAAAATCAGGTCTTTGTCCGGCAGCGCCCCGTTCCCGGCGGCAAAACCGCCGTCACCGAATACCGCACTCTGACCAGCCGGAACGGCCTGAGCCTGGTGGAATGTCACCTGCTGACCGGGCGTACCCATCAGATCCGCGCCCAGATGGCCCACGCCGGCTGCCCGCTGGTGGGCGACGGCAAATACGGCAGCGAGCGGAAAAACAAGCCTCTGGGCGAAAGCGGCCAGCTGCTGTACTCCTACAAGCTGGAGTTCCGCTTTCCCACGGATGCCGGTGCGCTGGACTATCTCCGCGGCCGGTGCTTTCAGGTATCCCAGGTTGCCTTTGTGGAAAAGTATTTCCCCGGCTTCTCCGTGGAATAATAAAAGAAAATATCCCCAAAATGCGGCATCTCCCCTGTCCGGAACCGAACCGGACAGGGGAGATGCTTTGTTTTCCGCATGATAAATTTCAGCGCTGCAGCAGGTACTCGATGGCCTTGCGGTAGCCCGCAAAGCCCAGCCCGGCGATCATCTTCTCCGCCGCCAGAGACACATAGGAGTGGTGGCGGAATTCCTCCCGGCTGTTGATGTCGGAGATATGCACCTCCACCGTGGGGATCGCCACGGCCTTGAGAGCATCCAGAATCGCCACACTGGTGTGGGTATATGCCGCGGCGTTGATGACGATGCCGTCCGCCTTGCCATAGGCCTGCTGGATCTTGTCCACCAGGTCGCCCTCGTGGTTGGACTGGTAGATCTCACAGCTGCAGCCCAGCTCCGCGCAGGACTGCCGGATCAGTGCTTCCAGCTCCGCATAGGTCTGCTTGCCGTAGATATCCGGCTCCCGCAGCCCCAGCAGATTCAGGTTCGGCCCATTGAGCACGAGAAAATGTTTCATTCCATGACCTCCAGGATCTTCGCCGCCACGGTCTCCGCCGCGCCGGTGTTTTTTGCGGTGATATCTGCCCACGCCTGATACAGAGGCGCCCGGGCAGCGTACAGCTCTGCCAGCGGATGTGCCTGGGAAAGGGGTCTGCCATGGGTGGGCAGCTCCTCCAGCGCCCGCTCCAAAAAGACCAGGCGGCCGTTCTGCCGCAGGGGATCCCGGTTTTCCGGCCGGGTGACCACGCCGCCGCCGGTGGCGATAACGCAGCCGCTGCGGCTGCCGGCCTCCCGGACGCAGGCGCTTTCCAGCGCTCGGAACGCCGCCTCGCCCTGCCGGGCAAAAATTTCCGGAATGGGAAGCCCCGCCTTTTCCTCCACCATGGCGTCCGTGTCCACCAGCTCCCGGCCGGTGGCCTTTGCCAGCAGTCTGCCGATGGTGCTCTTGCCGG
>CAVBJJ010000013.1:0-13882 GCA_963595735.1 bacterium | reverse complement strand
GCTCAGTACGATGTTTTCCAGCTCGCCGCCGAGCTTGCGGTAGATCCGGCGATTTTCTCCATCCGGAATGGAAGCGCCGGTAAACAGCTCCGCCGCCCGCTTGGCCTGCGCCACCAGCATGGCCAGTCCGCCCAGCGCCGGCAGGCCGCGATCCTGCGCCTGCAGCACCAGCGCCGTTCTGGCAGGGTTGTAGATCAGATCCAGAACCCCCTCCAACGCCGGAAAGGCATCCAGCGACAGGGGCGCCGCCCCGTTGTTGGGATACATCCCCACCGGGGTGGTGTTCACCAGCAGCTCTGCGTCCTGGTGGCGCTCCAGATTGCCGTAATTGTCCGCGCCGCTGCGGGAGATGACAACGACCTCCCGGGCACCCAGATTCCGGCAGGCACAGCACACGGGCTTGGAGGCGCCGCCGCTGCCCAACACCAGCACCTTTTTTCCGGCCGCCTGCAGGCCGCTTTCCCGAAGCAGGTACAAAAAGCCGTCATAGTCCGTATTATGCCCCCGCAGCCGACCATCCGGCAGGCGAACGATGGTATTCACCGCGCCGATCTCCTGCGCCTCCGGCGCAAGCTCGTCCAGCATGGGCATAACTGTCTGCTTATAGGGAATGGTCACATTCAGCCCGGAAAAATCCGCCGTCTGCAAAAAGGGACGCAGCTCCTCCTCCGGCATGGGCAGCAGGCGATAGTCGTAATCGGCCAGTTCCCGGTGGATCCTGGGGGAAAAGCTGTGCCCCAGGGTCTTTCCCAAAAGTCCGCACCAGGCCATGTCAGATGATCTCCGTGTAGGAACCCAGGTACCGGAACTCCTCCGCCTGTCCCTCCAGGTCGCTGAGCACCTGGCTCAGCTGCGGCGCATAGACAGAGGCGTCAATGTCGAAGTAGAACATGAACTCAAAATCCCGATCCGGCAGCGGCCGGGACTCCAGCTTGATCAGGTTCACGCCCAGAGAATAGAAGCGGCTGAGCACACTGTACAGGCTGCCGGGCTTGTGGGGCATGACCATCATGATGCTGGTGCGATCGGCGCCGGGGTACACCTCCATCTTCTTGGAGATGCAGATAAAGCGGGTGTAGTTGTTGCCCGCATCCTGCACACTGGACTGCAGGCACTGCAGACCGTACTGCTCCGCGCAGGCGCGGCTGGACAGCGCCGCGATATCCCGCCGGTCGGATTCCGCCACCAGCTGTGCCGCCATGGCGGTGTTGGCGCAGATGTTGACCTTAATCTCGGGATGCTCGTTCAGGAAGCCCTGGCACTGGGAAATGGCCTGCTCGTGGGAGTAGACCTCCTTGATGTCCTCCAGCTTCACGCCGGGCTTGACCAGCAGATTGTGATCCACCTTCAGCCGCAGAGAGCGGACGATATAGAACTTTTTGCGGATCATCAGGTCATAGACCTTGTTCACGCTGCCAGCCGTGGAGTTTTCCAGGGGCAGCACGCCATACTGGCACAGGCCGGACTCGATGGCGGAGAACACGCCCTCAAAGCTGTTGCAGTACATGATGGAGGGCAGACGGAACAGCTTTTCCGCCGCCAGCTGAGAGTAAGCGCCCTCCACGCCCTGGCAGGCCACGACCGCCCGCTGGGGGAACAGCTGGGGGGTCTCCTCCAGCGCCTGCTGGATCTGGGTGTTGAGGCTGTCGCCCCGCAGCTTTCTGTGCTGGTAGGCCTTGGACAGATCCATCACCGTGCCGAACAGCACCCGGACATACTCATCCATCTCCTCCCCGGCCAGATCCGCCACGCGGGTCAGCAGGCTGCGCTCCCGCTTGGCGTCGTACACCGGCAGGTCATGCTCCTTTTTATAGCTTGCTACCTGGGCGCAAATCTCCATCCGCTCCCGGAACAAGGCCACGATTTTTTCGTCAATGGCGTCAATTTTTTCTCTGCACTCCTGCAGATCCATAATCCAAACACTCCTTTATTTTTTGGTGATCTATCGTAAAATTTATCTGTCGTTTTCCAAGTTACAGCTGGCCGTCGGTCAGCATGGCGTCCAGCACCGCCAGCGCGGCGGCGGCTTCAAACACCGGCACCGCCCGGGGGACGATGCAGGGGTCGTGCCGTCCCTGTATGGTGAATTTCACATTTTCCTTTTTCGACAGGCTCACGCTGTCCTGCTCCAGCCCGATGGAGGGCGTGGGCTTGACCGCCGCCCGGAACAGCAGCGGCATTCCCGTTGTCATGCCGCCTACGATGCCGCCGGCATGATTGCTTGTGGTGCGCACCGTATCCCCCACCATGTGGTAGGGGTCGTTGTTCTGGCTGCCGCGCATTTTGGCACAGGCAAAGCCCGCGCCGAATTCTAACCCTTTGACCGCAGGGATGGCAAAAACCAGCCCGGCAATGCGCCCCTCCATGCCAAAGAACATATGCTCGCCCACGCCGGCGGGCAGTCCCGTTACCACGCATTCCACAATGCCGCCAACGGAATCCTCCGCCTGCCGGGCCTCTTCGATCTTCCGGCACATGCTCTCCCCGGCCTCCGGCGAGAGCACCGGGAAGCCGGCGCTTTGCAGCGCTTCCATCTGGGCGGCGGGCTCCAGCGGGTCAAAGCCCGTGTCCCGCTCCCCGGCGATCTCCAGCGCGTGCGCCGCGATGCAAATGCCCCGGCGTTCCAGAATTTGCAGGGCGATGCCGCCGGCAATGCACAGGGGCGCGGTCAAACGGCCGGAAAAATGTCCGCCGCCCCGCAGATCCACCGCCGCGCCGTATTTCATCCGGGCGGCAAAGTCCGCGTGGGAGGGGCGGGGGATATCCGCCAGATTGGCATAGTCCCCGGAGCGCTGGCTGGTGTTGCGGATGACCGCGTGCAGCGTTTCCCCGGTGAGCGCACCGTTTTCCAGTCCGCCCAGAAACACCGGCGCATCCGGCTCCCGGCGGGAAGTGGACCAGGCGTTTTTACCCGGCGCGCGCCGCGCCAGAAAGGCCTGCAGCTGCGCCATATCCACCGTTTCCCCGGCGGGCAGGCCGGCGCAGGTCACACCGATCTCCGGATCATGGGAGCCGCCGTAAATGCGCAGGTCGATATGGGTACCGTATCGTGTCATTGTGCCACCGCCTTTTGCAGCAGCCGGTCATAGTCCTCCCAGAATCCGGGGTAGGACTTTGCCACGGCCTCCGCTCCCGTAAGAGTCACGGGCTTTCTGCACCGGGAGGCCGCCACCGCCGCCATCATGGCGATCCGGTGGTCGTTGTGGCTGCTGATCGTGCAGCCGCCGGCCAGCTCCCGCTTGCCGTGGATGACAAGTCCCTCCGGCAGCTCGGTGATGTCCGCGCCCATTTTTCCCAGCACATCCGTCACCGCCGCAAGGCGGTCGCTTTCCTTGATGCGCAGGCGGGCGGCATTGACGATCTCCGTCTTTTCTCCGGTACGCAGCGCCGCCATGGCGGACAGCGCCGGCACAAAGTCGGGGCAGTCTCTGACATCCACTACCACGGAGCCGGATTCCGCCAGCAGCTCTACCCACTGGGAAACGACCCGGTCGCCCTGGGGGGAGTTTTCGTCCAGCCCCAGAATGTTCACCCGGCTGCCCATGCTGTTTGCCTCGTACCAGAAGGCGGCGGCGCTCCAGTCGCCCTCCACCCGGTGCTTGCCGGGAGTATAGCGGCTTCGGCCGTCATAGAAGAACACGCCCGGCTCCACCTCCGTCCAGTCGATGCCAAAGCGCTCCAGCACCCGCAGAGACATGGTCAGATAGCTCCGGGACTCCAGCGCGGTGGTGCTGCGCACCACGGAGGGGCCGTCCAACAGCGCCAGCGCATAAAACAGGCCGGTAAAAAACTGACTGGACACATTCCCCGGCAGGCAGTATTCGCCCGGCTGGAGCTTTCCCTCCACGGTCAGCTTGTCTTCCTCCTGCACAAAGCGAATGCCCTTTTCCGCAAACAGCTCCGCATAGGGCTTTTGGGGTCTGGCCATCAGCCGGCCATGTCCCACAAACACGCCGCCGCCCACCACCGCCAGGGCGATGGGGATCAGAAAGCGCAGAGTAGAGCCGGATTCGCCGCAGTCAAACACCGGCAGCGTTTCCCCGTGGCCGCTCGTCCGGATGCCCTGCACCGTGCAGCACCGCTGAGAAAAAAACGCCTTTGCGCCCAGCGCCTCCATGCAGCGCAGGGTCGCCTCGATATCCTGAGAATGCTCCACATTGTCCACCTGGCTCTCCCCGGCGGCAAGCGCCGCGCCAAGCAGCAGCCGATGCGCCATGCTCTTGCTGGGCGGCGGGGTAACCTCCCCGACAAATCTGCCGGGAAACATCACGCGTTCCATATTCATTCCTCCAAACCATCCCGCAGCCAGTCGCCCAGCTGGGACATGGAAATCTTTACCAGTCGGCTGTCGCCGATGCCATAGGGCACCACAAGGGTCAGGCTGTCGCCCTTGCGCTTTTTATCCGCGGCCATGGCCTGCTCCAGCTCCGCCGCGGCAAAGGGGCTTGCCGTGGGAAGCCGGTACTGCGCCAGCAGCTCCAGCAGTGCCTGCAGGTCTTCAGCCGGGCAAAGCCCCCGGCGCACCGCCGCGCGGGTGATGACCGCCATTCCCATCGCCACGGCAGCGCCGTGGGGAATGGTGAAGTTTGCCAGCTTTTCGATGCCGTGGCCAACGGTGTGCCCCAGGTTCAGCAGCTGGCGGCAGCCGGACTCCCGCTCATCGGCGGCAACAATGTCCCGCTTGGCGGCAACGCAGGCGGCAATGACCTGCTCAGCCTGCTCCGCCACCGGCGTGCGCAGCCGCCCGAAAAATTCCCGGTCGCCGATCACGCCGTATTTGATGACCTCTGCGCAGCCGGCAGCAAATTGCTCCGGGGCAAGGGTCTGTAATAATTCCGGATCGCAGATCACCAAATGGGGCTGGTAAAACGCGCCCATCAGGTTTTTGCCCGCCGGCAGATCCACGCCCGTTTTGCCGCCCACGGAGCTGTCCACCATGGCTAGCAGGGATGTGGGGATCTGCACAAAGGCAATGCCCCGCAGATACACCGCCGCAGCAAAGCCGGTCAGGTCGCCGGTCACGCCGCCGCCCAGCGCCACCAGACAGTCGCTCCGGGTCAGGGGGATCTCCGACAGATGTTCCACCAGCTGCACCAGCGTTTCCGGGGTCTTGCTCTCCTCCCCGGCCGGGAACACCCAGTGGCTGACGGAAAAGCCCGCCGCAGCAAGGCTTTTTTCCGCCCGCTCGCCATACAGCGCCCAGACCGTGTCGTCCGAGACAAGGCACACTCGGCAGGGCTGCTTTACCTTGGCGATCAGCTCGCCGCAGCTGTCCAGCAGTCCCGCGCCGATCAGCACCTCATAGCTGCGGGAGGGCGTGGGAACCGTTAGTTTTTGCATCCGCTGTCCACCTTCTCCTTTGCCTCGCGCCCCTCCCGAAGCAGCCGCTTGAGGGTGTCCGCGTCGTTGGCGGCGATGGCATTCCGATACTCGCCCAGGCTTTGAATGATGCAGTCCAGCTCCCGCAGCAGGCAGTCCCGGTTTTCCAGAAACAGCTCCGTCCACATGGTCTCGTTCAGCCAGGCCACGCGGGTCAGATCCCGATAGCTCCCAGCGGAAAAGCCGCTGTGGCTTTGCGCCGTGGGGCTTTTGACATAGGCGTTGGAGACTACATGAGCCAGCTGGGAGGTAAAGGCGATCATCTCGTCATGCTTCTCCGCCGTGGTGATGGTCAAACTGCCGAAGCCGGCGGGCGCCAGCAGCTGCTTGATTTTTTCAAACAGCTGGATGTCGTCATAGCTGGGCGGGATAATGACCATGGGCGCGCCCACGAACAGCTCGGCGTTGGAGTATTTGAATCCGGAAAACTGGGTGCCGGCCATGGGGTGGCCGCCCACAAAGGTAAAGCCGTATTTCTCCGCCAGAGCAAAGCCGTCCCGGCACACCAGCTGCTTGGTGCCGCACAGGTCAATGACCATGCAGCCCTTGTCCACCAGCGGGGCGTTTTCCTCCAGCCAGGCGATGGCCGCCCGGGGATACAGCGCCAGCAGGATCAGTTCGCAGCTGGGAATGGTCTCCGCGTTCAGATCGGCGTCCACCGCGCCCAGCAGCTTGGCAAAGCCCAAAACGGATTCGTCCTTGTCCGCGCCATAAACCGTGGCGCCGGACTGCTTGTAAGCACGCGCCATGGAGCCGCCGATCAGGCCAAGACCTACGATACCGACTGTCATTGTCCGTCGCCTCCCTTACAGCGCCGCGCGCAGCTTCTGCACCGCCTTTGCCACATCGTCGAACTGGGCGGGGGTCAGAGACTGGGGACCGTCGCACAGCGCCTTTGCCGGGTCGTTGTGCACCTCGATCATCAGGCCGTCCGTTCCGGCAGCCACCGCCGCCATGGACATGGGCTTGACCATCCGCGCCAGACCGGTGGCGTGGCTGGGATCCACCACAACGGGCAGATGGCTCAGCTCGTGCAGCACCGGCACCGCGCTCAGATCCAGCGTGTTCCGGGTGAAGGTCTCAAAGGTGCGGATACCCCGCTCGCAGAGGATGATGTTCTCGTTGCCGCCAGCCATCAGGTACTCGGCGGACATGAGCATTTCCTTAAAGGTATTTGCCAGACCACGCTTGAGCAGGATGGGCTTTTTGGTCTGGGTGCCCAGCTCCCGGAGCATTTCAAAGTTCTGCATATTTCTTGCGCCGACCTGGATCACATCCACATCGTTGAACAAATCCAGATGGTCGATGTTCATCAGCTCGGTCACAATGGGCAGACCCGTTTCCTTTTTGGCCAGCAGCAGCAGCTCGATGCCGGTGGCCTTCAGTCCCTGGAAGGCATAGGGCGAGGTGCGGGGCTTGAACGCGCCGCCGCGCAGCATGGTCGCGCCGGAGGCCTTGACCGCCTTGGCCACCTCCAGGATCTGCGCCTCGCTTTCCACGGAGCAGGGGCCGGCGATGATGGAGAAATGTCCGCCGCCCAGCTTGACGCCGCCGCAGTCAATGACGCTGTCATCCGGGTGGAACTTCCGGTTGGCGTTTTTGAAGGGATCCGAGATCCGCGTTACACTGTCCACGATGTCCAGGCTGGCGATCAGGTCGATATCCAGCTTTTTGGTGTCGCCCACCAGACCCACGATGGTCTGGAACTCACCCACGGAAACATGGACCTGCAGGCCCTGACTTTCCAGCCAGTTCTTCAGGTTTTCCAGCTGGGACTGGGAGGCATTGGGTTTCAGAATTGCGATCATGACAACATTCTC
This sequence comes from bacterium, assembly GCA_963595735.1. Taxonomy (GTDB): domain Bacteria; phylum Bacillota; class Clostridia; order Oscillospirales; family Oscillospiraceae; genus CALWOS01. The sequence continues at coordinate 6,683 of CAVBJJ010000013.1, read as the reverse complement.
CTTTTGTATATCACAGATTTTTTATAACACACCGTTTTGCTTTTTGCAAAGCAGAAAAATAAAAAAACCGGGGTTCCACAGTGTTTCTGTGGAACCCCGGTGGTCTGGCTGAATTTTGGTTTCCCTGTTTTTATTCTTGGGTAACCGACCGTTTGTTCGCAGCAAAAAACACTCTTACCTTAATCACGCTTGCCGTAATAAAAGTAAAAGCCGTAATAAAAGTTGGCGAACATTACAGTCTTCATGGAAATATACTGACTCCTCACTGATATATGTGATTGAATATAAGATAGCACTATCAAACCAAGCTGTCAAGTCGATTTTGGCTTTTTCTGCGCATTTTCTCCGTGCAGGATGAAATGCAGGGCGCTTTCGTAATCCCGCGCCTCCCAGGTGGGGCAGATCTCCGGGTCACCCGGCCAGCCGTTGGGGTTGTACCAGATGCTGTCGATCCCGGCCTGTATTCCACCCAGGATATCCGAGCGCAGGTTGTCCCCCATGATCACGCAGTGTCCCGGGTCCGGCACCGGCAGCGCGGCGAACACATGGGAAAAATACTCCCGCATGGGCTTTTGCGTACCCATCTCCTCCGAGATGAACAGCCCGTCCATGTACTGCGCCAGACCGGATCGCTGCACCCGGCGGCGCTGGGTCCCGGCAAGACCGTTTGTCACGATGGCCAGGGTCTTGCCCGCCTGCTTCAGGCGGCGGCAGAAATCCTCCGCGCCGGGCAGCAGCTGGGAGGCCTCCGCCAGCGCGGCGGTATAGTCCCGCCCACACTGGGCCGGATCCGCCGTGCTGCCCAACTGGGCAAACAGCCGCCCGAAACGGGCACTGTTGAGCTGTTCCATGTCCAGCTCTCCCCGGCTGTAGGCCGCCCACAGTTCCCAGTTGATGCGCATATAGGCCTCCAGGACCGGCTGGTCAAAGGGCAGGCCGCGGTCTGTCAGCACCTTTTGCAGAGAGACCCGCTCCGCAGCGTCAAAATCAAACAGAGTCATATCCGCATCCAGCAAAACAATGTCGTAGGCCATAGCGCCCTCCTTACCGTTCTTTCTTTTTCCACTTACCTTGTGTATCGCTTGCTCATCCGCACCACGGCGGAGACAAAGCTGGCACCCGTTGCCAAGCAGCCGGCGATCGCCAGCGCCTGGGAGCCAAGCGTCAAAAACCCCTGAACATTTCCCACGATCGCACAGCGCAGGGCGCTGTACAGCACGGAGCCGGGCACCAGCGGATACAGCGCCACCACCAGATAGGCGGAGGCCGGGCAGTGCCGCGCCCGCGCCATGCACTCGGCAAAGATCGCAATGGCCGCACCCGCCGCCAGACGGCAGGCCCAGCTGTCCAGACCCAGGCGCTCCAAAATCAGGTTCACGCTGCTGCCCAGCGTTGTTGCCAGACAGGCGATGACGATCCCGGAGCCATGTACATTCAGCAGCAGACAAACGCCCACGCCGATCAGCCCGGTGAGCAGGCAGCGCGCCGCAAAGGGCAGCCCCGCCACGGTATCCGTCACATCGGCCACATCGCCGAAAAGCTGCACCGCCACGCCCATGGCTAAAGCTGCGCCGCCGGCAATGGCAACCGCCGCCACCATCGCCTCCGCCAGCTTGCCGATGCCCGCGGTGGTGTCCCCGCTGATCATGTCCCGGATAAAGTTGGTAAACAACAGCCCGGGAAACAGCAGCAGCAGGCCGCCCACCAGCACCGGCTCCAGATTCTCCACCAGATCCAGTCCCCGCAGCACACAGGCCAGCAGCGTTACCAGAAAGCTGCACACCAGCGTCTGGAAAAAGGCCGTTGCGCCCCGCCGGCGCAAAAAGGTGCTGACAAGGGATGCCGTCACGCCGCAAATGCCCGCCCAGAGCACATCCTGGGGAACCGCCTGCCGGCAGAGGCAATACGCCGCCGCACTGATGCCCGCGCCGGCCACGATCACCGCGGCGGGATAGCGCCGGATGCTCCACCGCGCCTGACGCAGCATATCCCGCGCTTCGATATAATCCGGCGTTTGGGTACACAGCCGCCGGGAGACATCGTTATAGGCCTCCAGCAGTCCCAGATTGATGCTCTGTCCGGGGATGCGGCGCATTCGGGTCATGGGAATGCCGTCCTCCCCCACCAGGCTGACCACGATGCAGCTGTTCACGGCATACACATCCCCGCGCACACGGTAGGCGCGAAACAGGCGGGAGATGGAGTCCTCCACCCGGAAGATCTCCGCGCCGCAGGTCTCCAGGCGGTAGCCCAGCTCCATGGCCAGCTCCAAAAGTTCTTCTCGTTTCATAGCGCTCCGTCTTTCATCATCAGGTTTCGTCTTGCATCTTTTCCAGCATGGTCAAAATATCGCCTGCGCTCATATCGCCCCGCACGGTGTTCCGGGGCACGGTATACAGGCTGTTTTTGTCCCCCACCGTCAGCTGCGCCGCGCCGGTCTGGGTGGTAAAGGTCATGACCGCACCGCAGGCGCGTATGATCTCCTCGCTTTCCGTACTCCAGCGCCCGCCGGGATAGGCAAAGTACTTCGCCGCTTTTCCGGTGCCGTCCTCCAGCGTGGCAAAGCTCCTGTGGATGTCCAGGCTCAGCATTTTGCGGTAATCGTCCAGACTCTCCCCCGGCAGGCGGAGGATATTGACCCGGACGGGGGTCTCCGTCTCGTGCTCTGCCCAGCGGTGCAGGTCATAGGTATGGCTCTGGATATCCACCAGTCCGGAGGCGATCATCTCCCGCGCCTCCAGATAGCCGAAGTGGGGCGTGATGGGGATATCCGTATTTCTATATGTGCTTTTTCCCACATGAATGCCGACCACAAAGATCGTTGTGGGAATATTGTACTTTTTCAGCAGCGGATAGGCCAGCGTGTAGTTGCTGGTGTATCCGTCGTCAAAGGTGATGCACACCGGCTTTTCCGGCAAGGGCGTACCGCTGGTGACAAATTCCTCCAGCTGGGACAGGCTGACCGGCGTGTAGCCCGCCTGCAAAATTGCCTGAAAATGCTCCTCCAGCAGCGCCGCCGAGGTGGTCGTGGATGGATCCCCACTGTCGGCGATGTGGTGATACAGCAAAATGGGAACGCTGGCTGTCTCCGGCTCCGGGTCGGGAACCGGCACGGGGTCCGGGTCAGGCGTCGGTTCCGGATCCGGACTGGGTGTCGGGGTCGGCTCCGGGCTGGGTTCCTGTGTGGGGGTGGGTGTGGGTTCCGGACTGGGAGTCGGCTCCGGCGTGGGGGTCGGGGTGGAATCAGGATCCGGCACCAGCCCCTTTCCGGTGGCGTAGCGATACAAAATCGTGGTCACCTCCGCCCGGGTGGCGGCGTCCTCCGGGGCAAAGCAGCCGTCGTCCCGGCCGCCGATGATCCGTTCTGCCGCCGCCCAGCCAACGGCGTTCTCCGCCCAGTCCGCGATCTGCCCAACATCGGCGAATTCCGGCTTGGCCGTATGGCTCACATCCCGCCCGGCAAAAGCGGCATAGCGGTACAGGATCACCGCGATCTGCTGGCGGCTGACCGGCACATCCGGAGCAAATTCCGTGTCGCTATAGCCTTTTACAATGGCATTGCGCGCCGCCCAGCCGACCGCCGGGGCAAACCAGCTGTTTTCCGGCACATCGGCAAACTGCGCTTCCGGCTCCTGCGCCTCCGCATCGCCGTCGCCGCTGCCGGAAAGCCGATACAGCACTGTTACCAGCATGGCGCGGGTCATGCCCGCCTCCGGGGCAAAGTGTGTCTCGTCCATGCCGTTGACAAGGCTTTGTTCAGCGCACCAGGTAACGGCTTCCGCTGCCCAGTGCCCCTCCATATCCGAAAAGGCTGCTGCCGCCAGCGCTGTCGGCAGCATGACCAGAGTCAGCGCCAGACACAGCACCAGGCTCAGCAGCCGAGGCGTAAGCTTGTGATTCACGGGGATCTCCTCCTGTTGGCTTTCCGCTTTTTCAAAAGGAAACAGCGGTTTTTCGCCAGAATTCGTTATAATTTTACCTCTGAATGTTATATTTTACAGGATTCCCAAAAAGAATACAAGGGCAGAAGCTTGAAATTTTTCCACCCAAAGCGACGAAGCTTTTTTCATCGGCAAATTTTCGCACCGTGGCGCGTTTTCTTTCTCTTGTGATTTTTCCCGAATCTCCGCCCCAAACTTCTACACCGGTTCGCGGCAATCTTGCGTTTTTGTGGATTCTGTATGTTTTTCCCGCCAAAAATGTCGAGAATGCACAAAGGATTTCTTCGCATTTTGCCCAAAATCGCGCTTGCATCTTGGAATTATTTCGGTTATAATGAACATCGCAGGGCCTTTTATTTCCGTTTTTTCGGTTCCCTGCCCGATTTTGAAATTGATAGGAGCGAAGAAGCACTATGAGGAGTTATTCAACAAGGGATATTCGTAATGTCTGCCTGCTGGGTCACGGCGGCAGCGGTAAGACCAGCCTGGCCGAAAGCCTGCTCTACATGACCGGCGCCATCGACCGCATCGGCAAGACGACGGACGGCAACACCGTTTGTGACTATGATCCGGAGGAGATCCGCCGTCAAATCTCCCTTTCCACCGCTCTCGCCCCGTTGGAATATAAAAACGATAAAATCAACCTCCTGGACACCCCGGGCAGCGTGGATTTTTCCGGCTCCGTGATGGAAGCGCTCCGCGCGGCCGACGCCGCCGTGATCGTCCTGTCCGCCAAGGACGGCATCACCGCCGGGCTGGAACGCGCCTGGAAGTACTGCGAGGAGCGCGATATGCCCCGCTTTCTTTACATCTCCAAGGTAGACGAGGAAAACAGCGACTACAATGCCACCTTTAACGCCCTGCGCGAAAAGTTCGGCAACCGCATCGCCCCGCTGGTGGTTCCCATCTGGGATGAAAACAAAAAGGTCACCGGCCTGATCGATGTGCTCAACAAGCGTGCTTATGAAATGCAGAACCTTAAGCGCGTAGAGATCGACATCCCCGAGGGCAAGGAAGAGGTCGTCTCCTCCTTTAACGATGCGCTGAAGGAATCCGTTGCCGAGACCAGCGAGGAGTTCATGGATCGCTTCTTCAACGGTGAGGACTTCACCTATGCGGAGATGATCAAGGGACTGCGCCAGGGCGTGCGGGAGCTGAGCCTGTTCCCGGTGCTGTGCGGCTCCGCCGTCACCTGCCTCGGCTCTCTGATGCTGATGGATCAGATCGTGGATCTGTTCCCCGACCCCACCGAGGGCAACTACCACAAGGCCACCCGCGCCGATGGCGAGACGGAGGAATTTGTCGTCTCCCCCGGCGGCGTCCCCTCTGCCTTTGTGTTCAAAACCGTTTCCGACCAGTACGGAAAGTACTCCTATGTAAAGGTGCTCTCCGGGGAGCTGACGCCGGACACGGTTCTGGTCAACGCCCGCACCGGTGACAGTGAAAAGCTTGGCCGCCTGTACACCTTCTGCGGCAAAAAGGCCACGGAAGTCAAAGAATTGTTCTGCGGCGATATCGGCGCCATCGGCAAGCTGGAAAAGGTCAAAACCGGCGATACCCTCTGCGATCCCCGTAAGGTGGTGCAGCTCAAGGGCATCCCCTATCCGGAGCCCTGCTACTCCATGGCCGTCCGCCCCAAGACCAAAGGGCAGGATGACAAGGTCGCGGCCGGTCTGCTGCGCCTGAACGAGGAAGACCCCTCCTTTACCATTGTCAACAACAGTGAGACCAAGCAGATGGTGCTTTCCGGCCTGGGCGATATGCAGCTGGAGGTGCTGCGTTCCAAACTCAAATCCCGCTTCGGCGTGGAGTGCGAGCTGTACCCTGCCCGGGTGCCCTATCGGGAAAAGATCAAGGCCAAGGTGGAAGCCCACGGCCGCCACAAAAAGCAGACCGGCGGCAGCGGCCAGTTCGGCGATGTGTGGATCCGCTTTGAGCCGCAGGACGAGCAGGACGATCTTCTCTTTGCCGAGGAGGTCTTCGGCGGCAGCGTGCCCAAAAACTTCTTCCCCGCTGTGGAAAAGGGACTGCGGGAGGCCGTTTCCCGGGGTGTGCTGGCCGGATATCCGCTGGTCGGCCTGAAAGCCACGCTGTACGACGGCTCCTATCACCCGGTGGACTCCAACGAAATGGCCTTTAAGACCGCCGCGCAGCTGGCATATAAAGAGGGCATCCCCAACGCCAAGCCCACCATTATGGAGCCCATCGGCCTGCTGCGGGTCACCATTCCCGACAGCAATCTGGGCGATATCATGTCCGATATCTCCTCCAAGCGCCGCGGCACCGTGCTGGGCATGAACGCTGAGGACGGTATGCAGATCGTGGAAGCGGAGGTACCCATGGCGGAAATGGGCAGCTACACGGTGGATCTGCGTTCCATGACCCAGGGTCGCGGCTCCTTTACCTGCAAGTTCGTCCGCTATGAGGAAGCGCCCAACAATGTGCAGCAAAAGGTGATCGCCGAGGCCAAGGCGCTGGCAGAAGCCTGATTCCCTTTCCCCATAAGGGGGTTACCTGCCCTTGGCTCTCCCTTTGGGAGAGCTGTCGCCACAGGCGACTGAGAGGGCTCGGCAGATAATCAAGCCCCACGGGGGATTCATATGGTATGGTCATCGTTTCCCCTCTCCGTCTTCGCTGCGCTCAGCCACCTCTCCCACAGGGAGAGGCAAGGATGGCAAAAACAGCAGGCAGCGGGGGAGTTTGAGGGGGTCAAGACCCGCCTCAATCAGATAAACCGCCGCG